>JBQTJE010000277.1:0-9547 GCA_052387455.1 Pseudonocardia sp. | reverse complement strand
GGGGTGTCCGGGGGGTGGGGGGGTCGGGGCGGCGTGGGTGTGGGTGCGGGTCGGGGCGGCGCCCCGCAACCCGACGTCGCTGTCGATGGCGCGCTACGCGCTGGGGCTGGTGCTGAAGAAGACCGAGCCGGCCCGGGCGCTGGAGCTGTTCGACGACGCTGCCGAGCTGGCCGCGTCGGTCCGCAACTCGTGGTGGCACACCGTCTCGGTGATGGAGGCAGCAGCCACCCGGGCAGTGCACGGCGACCCCGCCGCGGCGGCCCGCGGTCTGGTCGACGTGCTCGACCGGTGGGAGCGGCTCGGCGACCGGACCCAGCAGTGGCTCAGCCTGCGTTACGCGGTGCGGCTGCTGGCCCGGATCGGGGCGCGCGACGACGCGGTCGTGCTGCATCACGCGATCTCCGCTGCGGGTCGGCCCTCGCCGCTCGACCCGGCTCGCCTGGCCGCCCTGGCCGCTGCGCAGGGCGCGCAAGCGTTCGTGGACTCGGCCGGTCGCGGTGCGGCGCTGTCCGGCGCCGACGCTGTCGACCTCGCGCGCACTGTGCTGCGCCGCGTCGGCTGAGAGCCGGCCGCAGCCGGTCGGAGCACGCTGTACGTGTGCCTTGAGCTGCACTTTCACGACATCTGAGTTTCTGCGAAGACCCGGTTCGGCATGGTCGCGGATGCGCGCCCTCGCAGCGACGCCCCGCGCACGTCGCGACAGGCGCCAACCCGATCGAGAGACCTGACCGAGATTTCCGCGGGCGACCGCCCGCGGCCGCTCGGCCGGACCGTCCGGCGGGTTACTCACGACAAGGAGATCGCCATGTCCATCCGCACCCTCGCCGCCAAGGCCGCGACCGTCGTCGTGCTGTCGGCGTCGCTGGTCGGCCTCACCGCCGGCACTGCCGGCGTACGACGGCACGCGCCTCGTGGTCGGTTACACCTGCTCGTGGCGCTGGAACGGCAAGGACAACAAGGAGACGTGGGACCGCGACGGCGACTGGACGGGCTACTACGTCAAGATCGAGGGGAAGTGGGTGCGGTACCTCTGACGCCGGCTCGATGACCTGCGTGTCTCGTCCTCAACGGAGCCCCTGTCGATGCCCGGCGTGCGAGCCTCGGGCATCGGCAGCCCCGCATCGGACCGGTCACGGCGTAGATCACCGAACAGGGACGACGAGGCGCGGTATCGCATCCTTGATCTTCGAGTTGGGACGACCAGGTGTGATATCCCCAGCTCAGAGGCCCCAACTGGCGATCAATGCGGGGGAACGCGCGGCCGCTGCTCCCGAGACAGTGATCCTGACGGGTCGATGGCGGCGCGCCCCACCGGCGCGATTCGGCGACCGGCTCCTCGGCGATCACTTCGGCAGGCGCAGCTCGATCACTGCGCCTGGCCGCGGCTATGGTTCACCTGATCGTGGTAGGTCGAGGGCGGGCGGTGGGGTCATCGGCACAGTGGAGTTCCGGCTGCTCGGCGACGTCGGGGTGCTGGTCGACGGCCGCCCTGTCGACGTCGGCCACGCCCGCCAGCGGGTCGTCCTGGCTGCACTGCTCCTCGACGTGAACCGGGTTGTCGGCGCCGACCAGCTGGTCGAGCGGGTGTGGGCCGACCGCCCGCCTCATCGGGCCCGCAACGCGCTCTCGGCGTACGTGTCGCGGTTGCGGCAGCTGCTGGCCGGGGCGAATGGTGTGCGGATCATCCGCGGCCCGGCGGGCTACACGCTTGTGGCCGAAGCGGAGTCGGTGGATCTGCATCGCTTCCGGGCGCTGGTCGCCCGGGCCCGGGCGGCTGATCAGCCGGCGACGGCTGCCGCGCTCTACGGCGAGGCGCTGGGCCTGTGGCGGGGCGAGCTGTTCGTCATGGCGGACACCCCGTGGTTCGCGGGCGTCCGTACATCCCTGGAGGCCGAGCGGACGGCCGTCGCCCTGGACCGCAACGACGCGGCTCTGCGCGCGGGCATGCACGCCGACCTGGTCGGCGAGCTCGTGGTCGCCGTCCGCGCGCACCCGCTCGACGAGCGCCTCACCGGGCAGCTCATGCTCGCCCAGTACCGAAGTGGCCGGCAGGCCAAGGCGTTCGGCACCTACGAGGGGATGCGTGAGCGGCTGCGCGACGAGCTGGGCGCGGATCCCGGTCCGGCGCTGCGCCGGGTGCATCAGCAGATCCTGACCGGCGACGCCGACGCACCCGATCCTCCGCAGCGGGTGGCGGTGTCCGCTGCTGAGCCCGCTGCCGGGCCAATCTCTGAGTCCGCTGTCGGGCCCAGACCTGAGCCCGATGCTGAGCCCGTCCTCGCCGCGCCGGCGGCCGCCGAGCCCGCGCTGCCCGAACCGGACCCGCCGGCGATCGCGGCCCTGCCGCGGCGACTGACGAGTCTCGTCGGCCGTGGCGCGGATGTGGAGCGGGTCACGGCCGCCGTACGTGACGGCCCGCTGGTGACGCTGACCGGCGTCGGCGGCGTCGGCAAGACGCGGCTCGCGCTCGAGGCCGCTGACGCGACCCACCCGTTCGTCGACGGGGTGTGGTTCTGCGAGCTGGCGCCGGTGCACGACCCGGGGGCGGTGGGTCATGCGGTGGCGGGGGCGTTGCGTGTGCAGCAGCGCCGCGGCCGGACGATCGAGCAGACGGTGGTCGAGTATCTCGCCTGCCGTGAGCTGCTGCTGGTCGTCGACAACTGCGAGCACGTGCTGGACGCCGCGGCGCGGCTGGTCGACCAGGTGGTGCGGCACTGCCCGAAGGTGGCGGTGCTGGCTACGAGCCGCGAGCCGCTCGGGGTCGATGGCGAGCGGATCCTGCCGGTCGAGCCGCTGGCGCCGGTCGACGCCGCGGCGCTGTTCGCCGACCGGGCTCGGGCGCAGCGGCCTGACGTCCGGTTGGACTCGGATGCGGTGCGGGCGGTGGTGGAGATCTGTCGGCGGTTGGACGGCCTGCCGTTGGGGATCGAGCTGGTGGCGTCGCGGATGCGGGTGCTGAGCGTCGTCGAGGTGGCGGCCCGGCTGGCCGCGGACGTGCGGATCGTGAGCGGGGGGCCGCGGGGCGCGCCGGAGCGCCATCGCAGCCTGGTCGCGGCGGTCGGCTGGTCCTACCGGCTGCTGTCGGCGCCGGAGCAGGCGCTGTTCGCGCGGTTGTCGGTGTTCGCGGGCGGGTTCGATCTCGACGCGGCGCACGGGGTGTGCGGCGACGTCGGGAGCAGCGACGACGACACGTTCGACCTGCTGGTCGGGCTGGTGGACAAGTCGATGGTGGCGGCGGACCCGGCGACGGCGACCACTCGCTATCGGATGCTGGAGACGATGCGCCGGTACGGCAGGGAGCGGCTGGCCGAGGCCGGCGAGCTCGACCAGGTCCGCGAGCGCCATGGCCGCTACTTCGCGGACTTCACCGAGCGCGCCGCACTGGGTCTGCGCGGGCCGAACGAGGGCGTCTGGGTCGAGCGGCTGACGCCGTGCTACGACGACCTGCGGGTGGCCGTCCAGTGGGCGACCATCACCGAGGACGCCGACCTCGCGCTGCGCCTCGTGGCCGCCCTGCCCGACTTCGCCTACTGGCGGGTCGGATTCGAGCTCGCGGAATGGTCGGAGGCCGCACTCGCACTGCCCGGCGCTCGCACGCACCCGCTCTCGGCCGCGGGGTACGGTGTCGCGGCAATCGGTGCGTGGGGTCGGGGTGAGTTCCCGCGGGCGACCAGGTTGGCTCTCGCCACCGGCGCGGCGGAGTGGGTTCAGACCAGCTCGCGCGGCAACCAGCCATCCGACGTCCTCGCGTACGTCGCCGCGGACAGCGGACACCCCGACGACGCAGTCGCCCACTTCGAACGACGGGTCGAGCTGGCCCGCCCGGCGGGCGACCCCGTGCAGCTGAGCTGGGTGCTGGGCGCACTCTCGTCGTACCGGGCGCGCGCCGGCGACCTGGCGGGTAGCCGCCGCGCCGCCGAGGAGGCGCTGGCCGTCGCCCGGGCGATCGGCAACCCCACTGCCCTCGCGCTCGGGCTGCTCACCGTCGGGCTCGCCCTGACCCAGACCGAGCCCGACGGGGCAGTGGCGTTCCTCGACGAAAGCGCCGCCGCGGCCGAGTCGGTGCGCAACCGCTGGTTCGCCGCCCTGGCCCGGATGGAGGCCACCGGGATCCGCGCCGTCCACGCTGAGCCGGTCGCGGCCGCGGAGGCGCTGGGCGAGGTGCTCGACGATTGGGACCGGCTCGGGGACCGCAACCAGGTCTGGCGGTGCCTGCATCTCGTGACGCCCCTGCTGGTCCGCCTGGGCGCCGACGAGGACGCGGTCGTGCTGCACCACGCCGTCGTCGCGGCCGGGCGGGAGGCGCCGCTGGATGCCGTCCGCCTGGCCGCCGTCGCCGAGGACCTCGGCCGTGAGCGGTTCGACGCCGCCGCTCGCCGAGGTTGCGCCCTCGACGAGACCGCTGCCGTCACCCTGGCCCGGTCCGGCCTGAGCCACGCCGCGGCGGACCCGGCATGCCGTCGTCAGCGGGTGAGCTCGACGTAGTGGCTCTGCGACGAGACGGTCAGCCGGTAGCTCACGGTCGCCTTGCAGTCCTGACCACCGGCCTCGGGCTGCACCTCGCTGAAGAACTCGTGATGGGTGTCGCGGGTCTCCTGCCGCCCGGGTCGGGGCAGCAGCGGCGCGCCGCGCGACAGGGCGTTCTGGCCCACCGGCCCGAAGACGTCCCGGTCGAACCACTCCACCGTCGGCAGGGTCAGGCCGCGGTTCACGCTCACGTCACGCCACTCGGCCGAGAACTCGGGCACGAGGTCGTTGCCGTAGGGGCCGCCGGCGCTGCCGGCGTCGGCCTGACGTTGCATGCCGTCGGCATCGACCCAGGACACCGTCGGGTCGGGCGCGCCGAAGAGGTCGCAGCCGCCGTAGGCCTGGACGCGCAGGGCCCCGAACTCGAAGCGGTACAGCGGTTCCACCCGCACGACCTGCACGATCGCGTAGTGGTACGGCCCGCCCGGGGTCCGTTCGAGCAGTGAGACGGCGAGGGTCTCGTCGCGGACCGTCCCGTCCTGCGGCGCCGCGTCGACCGCGTGGCGGCTGCCGTTCTCGTTGCCGTACTGCGTCGTGATGCGGTTGGCACCCATCGAGAAGCTGATCTCGATCGGGCCGACGCCGAGGCCGGGTGGTGCCAGGACGGCGGTGGTGATGCCCTTGGTCCTGACGGTGAGCGCTTCGGCGAGCTTGCGCAGGTTGGCGGTCGGCGCCGAGGCGTGCTGACCGGTGTTCCCGGCCGGCGGGGCCTGGGCCCCGGCGGTCGGGTCGGGGGTCGGGTTCCCGGGCGTCTCCGGTGCCGGGGTCGCGGGCGCCGGGGACCCGGTCGGGCACGGTACGCCGGTCCCCGGGCCGGGGTTCGTGACCTTCGGGTCCGGCTCCTCGGGGCGGGGGGCGACGGGTCCCGGGCCTGGAGCGGCGACCGGGCACGGCTCCGGCGGGGGCGGCACGGTGCTCGTCAGGCCGGGGTTCGTCGCCCTCGGGTCGGGCTGCCCGGCCGCCTGGCTCGGCGGTCCGGACGCGGCGGTCCGGGTGGCGGTCCCGCCGCCGTCGGGTCCGGGTGGGGGCGCCGCTGCCGCGGGACCGACCATTCCGAGCGTCGTCGCGGTGATCAGCGCCAGCGCGGCCACGAGCCGCGCGGATGACGTGCCGTTCATCGTTCCTCCAGGTGAGTGTGTCGGATCAGAGCGCCGCGAGCACCCAGGCCGCGGCGAGCCCGGCAAGAACCGGCAGCACCAGCCCGCGGCGCCGCCAGGCGAGCAGGGCGGCGACGGCGGCGGCGACCAGCACCGGCAGCCGGGCCCCGAGGTCGGGCAGCGCGGCGCCGCCGGCGATCCCGGCCCCGACCATCGCCGCGATGGCCGCGGGTGCCGCGTGTTCCAGGAGTCGCCGCACGGCGGCCGGCAGCCGGGCCGCGGGCAGCAGCGTGATCGCCGCGGCCCGGAACACCCACGACACCAGGCCGACCGCCAACAGGACGGTGGCGAGCGTGACGGTGCTCATCGCGACCGCCCGTCGAGCAGCGCGCCGGCGAGCAGCCCGGCCGCGATTCCCGCGGCCAGCCCGAGACCGCCGGGCAGCGGTGCCGCGACGACGGCCACGACCAGCGCGGCCAGCGCGACGATCGCCGGCCGGGACGTGGTCAGCCGGGGCGCGAGCATCCCGGCCAGCACCGCGACCGCGGCCGCGTCCAGCGGCGAGCCGACCGGCAGCAGCGGGCCGAGCACGCCGCCGAGACCGACCATCGCGACCCAGGACGCCATGAGCACGCCGCCGGCAGTCAGCCAGTAGCGGCGGAACCGCGCCGGGTCGTCGAGGTCGTCGCGGCCGAGCACCATGACGAAGGTCTGGTCGATCAGCAGGGCCGGGCCGAGCCACCGGAACCACCGGGGCTGATCGCGGAACCGCGGCTCGATCGACGCCGAGTACAGCAGCAGCCGCGCGTTGATCAGCGCTGCCGTGCCCACCACGGTGAGCAGGCCGGCCCCGGCCGCCAGTGTCGTCAGCGCCGCCAGGTGCGCGGCGCCGGAGAACACGGTGACCGCCGCGCCGGTGTTGAGCGCGATCGGCACGCCGGTCTGTGCGGCGGTCGCGCCGATGACGAGCCCGAACGGCGCGATGCTGAGCGCGACCGGGATCGTGTCCAGGACGGCGCGCAGCCGCCGTCGCGTCGTCCAGCCGTCGGCCGGCGAGCTCCCGTCGGGCGCGTGGCCCGTCGAGGGTGCGGTGGTCATCTCGTCCTCCGTGGTCGCGGTCTGTGGCGTTGCCTGCCGCACACCGTGCGCGACCGGCCGTCGGCAACCTCGCGGGCTTCGTGAAATGCGCTGGTCCGGGCGATACGCCCCGCGCTCTCGCTGCGGATGCCGCCACGCGGTCTGACGTCGACGCCCGCCCGGGGACGCAACCCGGCGCGGGCTCCGTGCCCCGCCAGGGCCCGGCGTTGCGGCTCTGACCTGGACTTTTCACCGAACTCGAAGTCGTGCCGACACGCCGTCCCGCACGGTCTCCGTGGCACCACCACGAGCCGGCACCCACCGGCCGCGTCGCGTCCGTCACAGGTCGGCGACGTCCGTCGTGGCGATCCGGCACCGGGTGCCGGGCCGAGCCGGGAGGAGAAGTCCGATGATCACGTCACTGCCGAGCAACCGCCGGCCCGGCGCTGCCGACCGGTACGACACGATCGTCGTGGGCGGCGGCACAGCCGGCGCCGCGACGGCGATGCTGCTCGCCCGCGCCGGCCAGCGGGTGCTGGTGCTCGACGCCGCGCGACCCGGGGCCGACCCGGCGCCCGCGCACCCGCTGCGGCGCGGCGGCGTGACGCTGCTGCGGCGCTGGAGGTTGCTGGACGCGGTGGTCGCCGCCGGCACGCCGGCGATCCACGCGGCCGCCTTCCGCTACGGGGACGACGAGCTGACCATCGTCCCGGTCCGCAGGCGTGCCGGGGCGGACGCCCTGTACGCGCCGCAGTCCACGGTGCTGGATGCCGTGCTGGCCGGCGCCGCGGCGGCCGCCGGTGCGGAGTTCCGGTCCGGCCGGGTCGCGGGCCTGCTCCGGGACCGGACGGGCCGGGTCGTCGGCGTCGAGGTCCTGTCCGGGGCGCGCCGGCCGTCGCGGGCGACGGCGCCGCTGACCGTCGGAGCGGACGGGATCCGCTCCGCCGTCGCGACCGCCACCGGCGCGCCGGTGCGGTACGCCGGCCACACCGACGGTGCGTTCCTCCACGGCCACTGGGCCGGGCTGCGGGGACCTGACGACCACTACCGCTTCTTCGCCCGGCGGGGGTCGGCGGCGGGCGCGATCCCGACGAACGACGGGCTGTCCTGGGTCTGGGTCGCGATCCCCCGGGCCCGGTTCGACGGCGTCCGGCACGGCACCGACGCGGGCTATCGCGCCCTCGTCCGGCAGGCCGACCCCGGACTGGCCGGCGACCTGGCGGCCGCGAGACCGGTCGGGCCGGTTCGCGCACTCGCCGGCAACCCGAGCGTGCTGCGTGCCGCGGCGGGGCCGGGCTGGGCGCTGGTCGGGGACGCGGGCTGGTACTCCCACCCCCTCGGCGCGCACGGCGCCACCGCCGCCCTCGTCGGCGCCGACCTGCTCGCCGCCGCGGTCCTCGCCGGTCCCGCCGGCCTGCCGGGCTACGAGCGGGCGCGCGACGGGCTGGCCCGGCCGCTGCTGGCCGTGACCGACCGGATCGCCACCTTCCGCTGGGACGTCGTCGAGCTGCGCAGACTGCTCGTCAGTCTGAGCCGGGCGATGCGCTCCGGGGGCGACGCGGCTCCCGACCAGGACCGCCCCGACATGGATGCGGCGTGATCGCCATGCGCGTGGACATCGCAACGGGCGCCGCGGCGCAGCCGCAGCTCAGCCGCCGTGACCGGGCGATCCTGCGGGCCGTCGACGCCGGGACCGCCGAGCTCGTCGCCGGCGTCGAACCAGACCTCTACCTCGACGGCCGCTGCTGCAGCGACCAGTTCGCCGCGCACCGGCTGGCCCGGGCCGGGCTGATCACCGCTGCCGGGCCGTCCAGGCCCGGTCAGCGCGTCCGGGCCCGGCTGAGCCCGGCCGGACGGGCCCGGCTCGCCGCCTGAGGCGGCGCCTCATGACCCGGCGGCGGCCGGACCGGCCGTCGCCGCGAACACACGAGAAGGAGAAGGACATGACCACCGCCAACGCGATCGACATCGCCGAGCTGCTCGACGCCCTGAAGGCGTGGCTCTCCGGCGGCGGAGACCTGGACGAGTTCGCCGCCGACAGCGGCGTGTCCGTCGAGGACATCTCCGATTCCTGGAACACCTACTTCAGCCCGGACTTCAGCCGCGACTACAACATCAACAACTCGCAGTCGGGCGGCCCGGCCTACACCCCGCAGCCGCCGCCGGCGGGTGGCAGCCCGGGGGCGATGAAGGAGTACATCCTCCAGGAGGTGCACAACCACCAGGTCTTCACGACCGTGAACAACATCGAGGACAACTCGTTCAACCAGCAGATCGTCGCCGGTGGTGACGTGCACCAGGACCTCGACATCGACAACAGCGACAACATCGCCGAGGACAGCGGCGTCGTGATCCGCGACAGCGACCTGCACGACAGCAACGTGGTCACCGGCGACGACAACGTCGTCGACTCCGAGGACGTCCTGGACGGCGACGTGACCACCACCGCCGGTCCCGGCGGGCAGGCGCAGTCCGGGATCAACTTCGGCGAGGGCGAGGTGAACCAGAACCAGCAGGACCAGGACGTCGACGTCACCACCTCCGGCGACAACACCGGCGGCGACGGTGGCCCCGGCTACTCGGACGGGCCCATCCCGGTCGAGCCCGACGGCGGGCCCGGCGCCCCGATCCTGCTGGACGAGCCGGCCGAGCCCGCTCTCGACCAGGACTACGGCGACGGCGGCGACGCCGGGCACGACGTCGACGTCCACGTCACCCAGGAGGCCCCGGTCTTCTGACCGCGGCCCGCACCATCCCATCGCGACGTGGCCGGCCCGGCCGGGGGCCGCCGCGGCCCGGCCCGCACCCCCCACGAAACCCCCCCCCAGTCCCCCCCCCCCCCCCCC
>JBQTJE010000276.1:0-16299 GCA_052387455.1 Pseudonocardia sp. | reverse complement strand
CCGGCGACCCGGTGCCGGTGGTGGCCGGCGCGCCCGCCACGGACGCGGCGTGGATCGCACCCCTCTCGGCCCCGCGCGGGTACGCCCTGCTGGGCACGTACTCGCTGATCGTGGCGCTGTTCCTGGGCACGATGGGCCTGCCGCACGTCCTCGCGCGCTTCTACACCAACCCCGACGGGCGCGCGGCGCGGCGCACCGCGGTGGGCGTGCTGGGCCTGGTCGGCGGCTTCTACGTCCTGGTGGTGCTGCTGGGGGCACTGTCCCGGCTGTACACGCCACACCTGCTGGTCAGCGGCGACACCGACGCCGCGGTGCTGCTGCTGCCCTCGGCGGTGTTCGGCGGCGGGTGGCTGGGCGCCACGCTGGGCGCGCTCGTGGCCGCGGGCGCGTGGGCGGCGTTCCTGTCGACATCGTCCGGCCTGCTGGTGAGCGTGGCCGGGGTGCTGGCCAACGACGTGCTGGGTCGCGGCCGGGTGCGCGACTTTCAGCTGTCGGCGCTCGTCGCCGGCGCCGTCCCGCTGGGCCTGGCGCTGGGCGTGACGCGCCTGGACTTCTCCGAGGCCGTGGCGTTGGCCTTCGCGGTGGCGGCGTCGACGTTCTGCCCGCTGCTGGTGCTGGGCATCTGGTGGCGCGGCCTGACCGACCACGGCGCCGTCGCCGGCATCGTCGTGGGCGGCACCCTGTCGGCCGGGGCGGTCTCGCTGGCCCTGGCCGACGTCGTCGCGCATGGCTGGCTGTGGGTGCTGCTACACCGGCCCGCGATCGTCAGCGTGCCCGCGGCGTTCCTCACGATGGTGCTGGTGAGCATGCGCACCCGCCGCCGCAGGCCCGCGGGCGCCGAGCAGGACCTGCTGCGGCTGCACGCCCCCGAGCGGCTCGGGCTCGGCCGGGACCGCCCCGGTCCCGACGTCGACTCCGGAGAGCAGTCTTCGAGCGGCGACACACCTCCTGATCCGGTGAAATCGGAACGCACGATCGGGGCTCGATTCAACAACGCGTGAGCGACATGGTCGCCCACCGTCGTTCGTCGACCACTCGACCTCGATTCACTACCGCTCGTCCGCTCCTCGTCGTCACTCTCCCGGGTAACAGCGCGTTCACACGCTTGGAGTATCACCGGTGGCCGAAGTCACTGATCTACCGTCTCCTTCGTTGGACACCCGAATGGTCACCCACCCCACTGACCAGGGGACACCGAACGGGACAGAGTGGAGGCGCCGTGAGCACCACGGAAGACCGATCGACAGGAACTGTCTACGAGGAGGTCCAGGCCAGCCCGGAGTTCGCCGACCTGCGGCGCCGGCTGCGCCGGTTCGTC
The DNA here is from genome assembly GCA_052387455.1 of Pseudonocardia sp. Taxonomy (GTDB): domain Bacteria; phylum Actinomycetota; class Actinomycetes; order Mycobacteriales; family Pseudonocardiaceae; genus Pseudonocardia. The sequence continues at coordinate 14,981 of JBQTJE010000276.1, read as the reverse complement.
TTCCCGATGAGCGCGGCGTTCCTGCTCTGGTATCTGGCCTACGTGCTGCTGGCGTCGTTCGCGCCCGGCTTCATGGCGATCAAGCTGGCCGGCAACATCAACGTCGGGCTGGTGATCGGCCTGCTCCAGTTCGTCACCACGTTCCTGATCACCACGCTGTACGTCCGGTACGCCAACAACAACCTGGACCCGGCCGCCGAGCGGCTGCGCCAGCGGATCGAGGGTGACGACTGATGCTCGCACTCGCCCAGGCCGCGCCCGCCGCCGTCGGCAGCCCCGCCCTCAACATCGGGATCTTCCTGATCTTCGTGGCCGTCACCCTCGTGGTGGTGTTCCGGGCCAGCCGCAACAACAAGACCGCCTCGGACTACTATGCCGCTGGCCGGTCGTTCACCGGCCCGCAGAACGGCGTCGCGATCGCGGGCGACTACCTGTCCGCCGCGTCGTTCCTCGGCATCGCCGGCGCCATCGCCGTCAACGGCTACGACGGCTTCCTGTTCTCCATCGGCTTCCTCGTCGCCTGGCTGATCGCGCTGCTGCTCGTGGCCGAACTGCTGCGCAACACCGGCAAGTTCACGATGGGCGACGTCCTGAGCTTCCGGATGCGCCAGCGCCCGGTGCGGGCCGCCTCGGCCACGTCCACGCTCGTGGTGTCGTTCTTCTACCTGCTCGCCCAGATGGCCGGCGCCGGCGCGCTCGTCACGCTGCTGCTCAACATCCCCAACACCAACGTGCTGGGCCAGGGCGCGGTCATCGCGGCGGTCGGCGCGTTGATGATCATCTATGTGCTGGTCGGCGGGATGAAGGGCACCACCTGGGTGCAGATCATCAAGGCGGGCCTGCTGCTCACCGGTGCCGCGATCATGACGTTCTGGGTGCTCGGCAAGTTCGGCTTCAACCTCTCCGCGCTGCTCGGCCAGGCCGTCGCCGAGAACCCGTCCACCACCTCGGCAGCGGGCGTGACCAAGGAGCTGGGCGACCGGCTGCTCGGCCCCGGCCTCCAGTACGGCGCCACCTTGACCGCGAAGATCGACTTCATCTCGTTGTCGCTGGCCCTGGTGCTCGGTACCGCCGGCCTGCCGCACATCCTGATGCGCTTCTACACCGTGCCCACGGCCAAGGAGGCGCGCCGCTCGGTGGTCTGGGCGATCTGGCTGATCGGCATCTTCTACCTGTTCTCGCTGGTGCTGGGCTACGGCGCCGCCGCGCTGGTCGAGGGTGGCGCGCAGCGCATCCTCACCGCCCCGGGTGGCACCAACTCCGCCGCCCCGCTGCTGGCGTTCGAGCTCGGTGGCGTGCTGCTGCTCGGCATCATCTCGGCGGTCGCGTTCGCGACGATCCTCGCCGTGGTGGCCGGCCTGACCATCGCCGCGTCGGCGGCGTTCGCCCACGACCTCTACGCCAACGTGTTCAAGGCCGGGCAGACCGCGCCCGACGACGAGGTCCGCGTCGCCCGGATCACCGCCGTGGTGATCGGCGCGCTGTCCATCGTCGCCGGGGTGCTGGCCCGCAACCAGAACATCGCGTTCCTGGTGGCGCTCGCCTTCGCCGTCGCGGCGTCGGCGAACCTGCCGACGATCCTCTACTCGCTGTTCTGGAAGAAGTTCAACACCACCGGCGCGCTGTGGAGCATCTACGGCGGTCTCGCCAGCTGCGTGCTGCTGATCGTCTTCTCGCCCGCGGTGTCCGGGCGGCCGACGTCGATGATCAAGGATGCGGACTTCGCGATCTTCCCGCTGGCCAACCCCGGCCTCGTGTCGATCCCGCTGTCGTTCCTGCTCGGCGTGCTCGGCACCTACGCCGGCGCGCGGCACGCGGTCGACAAGGCCAAGTTCGCCGAGATGGAGGTCCGGTCGCTGACCGGCGCCGGCTCGGAGAAGGCGACCTCGCACTAGCACCACCCGTCCCGTCCCCTGTCGTCCTGCGGCAACGAACGGCACTTTCGTCCGATCTCGTCGGGCGAAAGTGCCGTTCGTTCGTGCGGGGGAGGCGCGCGGGCGGGCGGCGCGCGGGCGGGCGGCGGGCGGGCGGCGGGCGTGCGATGCGGCAGGCCGCCGCGTGGGTGAGTGCACGCTCGCGGGGCGGCGGGAGGCGCCCGGCAGCCGAGCGTGCGTTGCAGCAGGCGGCCGCGTGCGTGAGTGCACGCTCGCGGTTTCGGGGAGCCGCCCGTTCGCCCGCCTCCGTTCGGCCCCACAGCGTCCTGATGCCGCGCGTGACAGGATGCCGGTCATGAGCTCGCCCGCTGAATCCGTGCCGACCGCCGCCGTGCCGGACATCCCCGTCGACGCCTTCATGCTCGACGTGCGGGAGGCCGAGGAGTGGGCGGCAGGCCGCGCGCCGAGTGCCCGGCACGTGCCGATGTCGCAGCTCGCCGCGCGGGTCACCGAGGTGCCGCGCGAGGATCCGCTCTACGTCGTCTGCCGCTCCGGCATGCGTTCGGCCCGGGTGGTGGCGTACCTGGCCGACCAGGGCTACGCCGCGGTCAACGTCGAGGGCGGGATGCACGCGTGGGTGGGTGCGGGCCGGCCGCTGACCGCCGACGGCGGGCGCCGGCCGGAGATCATCTGAGCCTGCCGTGAGCTGCCCCCGTTGCGGCAGCCCGCCGGCCGCGGGCGGCGGCGCCTTCTGCCCCCGGTGCGGGCTGCGACAGCCCGCGCTGCGCTGGGTCGCGGAGCCGCCGCCGTCGACGCTCGCACCCCCGCCACCGCGCCCGCCCGCGCGCTACACCGGCCCGCCGCGCTACCTCGCACCGCCGCGCTGGGGGTTCCCGGCGCTGCCGTGGCGATCCGCCGAGCCGGCGCCGGTGGCCGATCCGGCCACCGCCGTGGCATCGCTGGCGGTGACGCTGGTGCCGCTGCTGTGGGCCACCGCCGCGGTGGCCGCGGTGGCGGCCGCGGCGGAGGCATGGCGCTACGGGCTGCTCGTCGCGAGCCGTGACGGGGCGCTGTCCGCCGGGGTGGTGGCCGCGTCGGACGCGCTGGTGAACTCGGCGGGGATCATCGCACCGGTGCTGGCGGGCCTGGCCGGCCTGCTGCTCGTGCTGTGGACGCTGCGCGCCGCCGCGGCCGCCGCCGCCGTCGCGGGCGTGCGACCGTCGCGGTCGCCACGGGCGATGGTGCTCGGCTGGGTCGTCCCGGGGATCAACCTGAGCGTGCCCGGTTCGATGCTCGCCGAGATCGAGCACGCGGCGTTGCGCCGCCCGGCGGGGGCCCGCCCGGCCCCGTCCCGGTTGCTGCTGGCGTGGTGGGTGCTGTGGGCCGGGGGGGTCGTGTTCGCGGTGGTGGTGCTGGCGTGGTCGCTGCGCGAGGGCGTGCAGGCCCGCGCCGACGGGGTGGTGCTGCACGCACTGCTCGACCTGCTGGCGGCCGCGACGGCCGCTGTCACCGCGGTGCTCGTGGCGCGGTCGACGCGGTTGCTCGGGCCGGTGCGGGCGGCACCGCGTGCGGTGGTGGTCGCGGTCGGCGTCCCCGCCCGCGCACCCGCCGCCTCCGCCCCCGTCCCCGCACCGCCCGCCGTCACAGCACCGCCCGCCGCCCCCGCACCGCCCGCCGCCCCGGCACCCGGGGCGCCGCCGGTCACGCCGTCACCCACAGCTCCCGCAGTCCCCGCATGACCAGGTCGGGTCGGCGCACCGGATCGCCCGCTAGCCGCAGCCCCGGCAGCCGCGAGCGGAGCGCATCCAGCGCCGCGACCAGCTCGAGGCGGGCCAGCGGGGCGCCCAGGCAGTAGTGCACGCCCGCGCCGAAGCCGAGGTGCGGGTTCGGCCGGCGGCGCAGGTCGAGCTCGTCGGGGCGGTCGAACACGGCCGGGTCGCGGGCGGCCGCGCCCAGCAACGCCGCGATCTTCGTCCCGGCAGGCACGGTGAACCCGGCGACCGACGTCGAGCGCACCGCGGTGCGCTCGAACAGCTGCAGCGGCGGGTCGTACCGCAGCAGTTCCTCGACGGCGGGCGCGAGCGGCACCCCGGCGACCAGCTCGGCCCACCGGTCGGGGTGGCGCAGCAGCGCCAGCACCCCGTTGCCGACGGCGTTCACCGTGGCCTCGTGCCCGGCCATGAGCAGCAGCGCCGCCGTGCCGACCAGCTCGTCGGCGCCCACGCCCGCGGCGACGAGGTCGGAGACGAGGTCCGCACCCGGGCGCCGCGCCCGCGCCGCCGCGACGTCGCGCAACGCCGCGACGAACTCCCCGGCCGCCGCCTCCGCCGCCCGCCTGCGCGGTGGCGCGACCCCCGGCTCGTACATCGCGACGATCGCGCTCGACCAGCCGCGCAGGCCCGACCGCACCGGCTCGGGCACGTCGAGCAACCGGGCGATCACCTCGATCGGCAGCGGCTCGGCGAGCCCGGCGACCAGGTCGGCACGGCCGTCGTGGGCGATGCCGGCGGCCAGCTCGTCGACCAGCCGGGCGGCCAGCGCCGCGACGGCCGGGGCGAGCCGGGCGGTGTGCCCGCGGCCGAACGCGCCAGCGACGAGCCCGCGCAGCCGGGCGTGCGCGGCGCCCTCGCGTTCGAGCAGCGAGTTGCGGTGCAGCAGGTTGAACGCGGCGAACTCCGCGGCCGGCTCGGCGTCCACCCACCATCGGCCGACATCCCGCGCACGCAGCACCTCCGAGCAGGCCGCGTGCGACACCGCGACGGGCATCCCGAGCAACGGGTGCGGGTGCACCGCGCCCCGGGCCCGCAGCGCCGCGAACACCGGGTACGGGTCGGCGAGGAACGCCGGGTCATCCGGCTCGAACGGCATTACCACGATCCCGCTCCGATCTCGCGCGTGACTGCACCCGTACCATCTCGTTAGCCCGAACGTGCGAACGTGCCCGCCGGGCCGCTCTCGCATGGTGCACCGAGGAGGTCGTCGGCTGTGATGCTGCTCGCGCAGGCGGGTGTCGAGGAGATCGGCAGCCCCGCCGTCAACATCACGATCTTCGGGGTGTTCGTGGTCCTGACGCTGGTCGTGGTGTTCCGGGCCGGCCGGTCCAACCGCACGGCCGCCGACTACTACACCGCCGGTCAGGCGTTCACCGGCCCGCAGAACGGGGTCGCGCTGGCAGGGGACTACCTGTCGGCGGCGTCGTTCCTCGGGGTGGCGGGCGCGATCGCGCTGTTCGGCTACGACGGCTTCCTGTTCTCCGTCGGCGCGCTGGTGGCGTGGCTCGTCGCACTGCTGCTGGTCGCGGAGCTGATGCGCAACACCGGCAAGTTCACGATGGGCGACGTGCTGGCGTTCCGCATGCGCCAGCGGCCGGTGCGGGCGGCGGCGGCGGTCTCCACGCTGGTCGTCTCGGTGATCTACATGCTCACCCAGCTCGTGGGCGCGGGCGGGCTCATCGCGCTGCTGCTGCACATCCCCAACTCCAACCGCCTCGGCCAGAGCCTCGTGATCGCCGCCGCGGGCGGGATCATGATCCTCTACGTGCTGGTCGGCGGCATGAAGGGCACCACCTGGGTGCAGATCATCAAGGCCGTGCTGCTGCTGTTCGGCACCTCGGTGCTGGCCGCGTGGGTGATCGGCCGCTACGGGTTCAACTTCTCGGCGATGCTCGCCGACGCCGTGGCCAACAGCCCGAAGGCGGGCGAGAAGCTGCTCGCGCCCGGCCTGCAGTACGGGGCCAGCACGATCACCAAGATCGACTTCATCTCGCTGGCGCTGGCCCTCGTGCTCGGCACCGCGGCCCTGCCGCACATCCTGATGCGCTTCTACACCGTGCCCAACTCCCGCGAGGCACGCCGCTCGGTGCAGTGGGCGATCTGGCTGATCGGCATCTTCTACCTCATGCTGATCGTCGTCGGGTACGGCGCGGTGGCCCTGGTCGGCGCCGACGCCATCGCGGCGGCACCCGGCTCGTCCAACTCCGCGGCCCCGCTGCTGGCGTTCAAGCTCGGCGGCGAGCTGATGCTCGGCCTGATCTCGGCGGTCGCGTTCGCGACGATCCTCGCCGTCGTCGCCGGCCTGACGATCACCGCGTCCGCGTCGTTCGCCCACGACGTCTACGCCAACATCATCAAGAAGGGCAAGGCCAGCCCGGACGCCGAGGTGCGCGTCGCCCGGCTGACCGCGGTGGGCATCGGCGTGGCGGGTGTCCTCGGCGCCATCGCGGCCAACGGGCAGAACGTGGCCGTGCTGGTGGTGCTCGCGTTCGCCGTGGCCGCCTCGGCCAACCTGCCGACGATCCTGTTCTCGCTGTTCTGGAAGCGGTTCAACACCACGGGCGCGCTGTTCAGCATCTACGGCGGCATCGTCTCGTGCCTCGCGCTGATCGTCCTGGGCCCGGGCGTGTCGGGGACCCCGAGGTCGATGATCCCCGACGCCGATTTCGCGATCTTCCCGCTGGCCAACCCGGGCCTGGTGTCGATCCCGCTGTCGTTCCTGCTCGGCGTCATCGGCACGTTCATCGGCGGCCGCGACGACGACGGCGCGCGCCGGTTCGCCGAGATGGAGGTCCGGTCGCTCACCGGCGGGGGGGCGCCGCCGCGCCGGCCCGCGGGGGGGTCGGCGCCGGCGCGACGGCCGCGCCCGGTCACCCAGCAGTACGCCGAGCGGCGCGCCGCCGCGCAGTTCGTCGAGAACCGGGGCCAGCAGATCGACCCCCGCCGCGGCATCCCGGTGGTCCGCCCGCCGGGCCCGGCCGGTGATCCGCGCTACGGCCCGCCGCGGCCGGGCGAGGGCATGCGCGGCGGAGGCGGGCGACCGGCGCCGCAGCGGTAGGCGCTACCGTCTGCTGTCCTATGGCCAAGAAGTCACGTGTCCGCGCTGCGACCTCCGCGGACAACCCCCGACGCCCCTGTCCCTGCGGCTCCGGCAAGCGCTACAAGGCCTGCCACGGCGCGGGCGACGACGTGATCGTCACCCGCCCGTTCACCGGGCTGGCCGCCGAATGCGACCTGGTGGCGATGCGCGAGTTCCTGCCGTCGGCCACCGCTCCGCTGCCGCTGCGCGAACCGGACGGGCGCACCGTCACGGTCGCGACGGTGCTGCCCGGCGCGTCCGCGGCGCTGGTCCGCCCGGACGGCGAGATCGTGCTCGGCATGCAGGTGCAGACCCGCTCGGGGGACCTGTCCTCCGACCTGGCCCGCGCCCTGAACTGGGCGCTCGCCGCCGACCCGGGGACCGCCCTGCCCGTCGTCGGGCCCGGGCTGGCGGCGGACACCGCACGGCTGCAGGACGTGCTCGACCCCGACGTCCCGCTCGACCCGACGCTGCACTCCGACTTCGCCTGGTGGGTCTCGGACGTCGACGCCGCGCGACCCTCGGCCGAGGTGGTCGCCACGCTGGAGCGGGCCAACTCGGTGATCGTGCCGACCGAGGCCGTCGTGGCCGACGGGGTGCGCGCCGCGTACTGGGTCGACACCGGCACCAAGGCGCACCTGCGCTGGGTGCGGCCCGAGCCCGAGGAGCGGCTCATGGCGGCGCTGGCCCGGCTGCACGCCGCGGGTGAGCTGGGGCTGGGCGAGGACACCCGCTACGCCGGGGCGTTCCGCGCGCACGGCCTGCTCGTCCCCGTCTGGGACCTCGACCGCGACCAGCACCCCAAGGAGTGGGCCGCGCCGGTGGGGGCGTTCGCCGCCCGGCTCGACGCCGCCCTGGCACAGGACGGCCCGCTCACCGACGCGCAGCGCCGCGCCCGCGACGCCCTGGCCGGCAAGCAGGTCACCCTGCGCTGAAGGGCAGCGAAACGCACTTCGCGCACCGAGGCGCCCGTCCGACCCGCACTTCGACCAGCAGGGCCCGCTGAGCAACCGTGATCCGCACTCCCCGCACACCGCCCGACGCGCACTCCGCCCGACCCCCCACCCGTCGAAGCCTGATCCGCAAACCGCTGCGGATCGTCGGCCGCGACGCCGAGTGGGGCCGCCTCACCGAGTTCGCCGCGGGTTCGGGGGCACGGCTGGGGCTGGTGAGCGGGCGCCGCCGCCAGGGCAAGACGCTGCTGCTCGAAGCGCTCACCCGGGCCACCGGCGGCCTGTACGTCGGCGCCACCCGGGCCACCGAGGCCGAGTCGCTGCGGCTGATCGACGACGAGCTCGCCCAGTACACCGACCGGCCCGCGCCCGCCACCGCGAGCTGGGACGCGACCGTGCTCCGCTTGGTGGACGTCGCCGGGCGCAGCGGCCGGCCCGTGGTGATCGACGACCTCGCGCACCTGACGCGGGTGTCGCCGCACCTGCCGGCGATGCTGCGCCGCGAGCTCGACCAGGCGGACGGGGACCCCGCGGTCGTGCTGTGTGCGCCCACCCCGGCCGGGCTGCCCGGCCCGCTGCGCGCCCGGGTGGACCTCGACCTCGTCGTCACCCCGCTGGGCCTGCGCGCCACCGCCCGGCTGTGGGACGTCGACGACCCGCACCTGGCCGTCGCGCTGCACGCCGTGGTCGGAGGCACCACCGCCTACCGCCGCTTCGCCGGCGGCGACGTCCCGGTTGGGCCCGCGGACTTCGACGGCTGGGTGCAGCGCACCGTGCTCGAACCGACCAACCCGCTGTTCGGCGAGGCCCGCTACCTCACCGACTCCGCGGAGGTCCGCGACCCCGCGCTCTACGGATCGCTGCTCGCCGCGGTACCCGCGGGCAACGGCAGCCGCGGCGCGATCGCCGACTACCTCGGCCGCCGCGCCGCCGACATCGGCCACCACCTCAACGTGCTGGAGGACTGCGGGCTGCTGCGGCGCGAGCCCGACGTGTTCCGCGCCGGGCGCACCACCTACCACGTAGCCGAGCCGCTCGTCGCCTTCCACCACGTGGTGATGCGGCCGCGGTGGGGGTTGCTGGAGAGCGGGCGGGCCGCCGACGTGTGGAAGGACGCGGCACCCCGGTTCGCCGAGCAGGTCCTCGCACCGCACTTCGCGCAACTGTGCCGCGAGCACGCTGCCGCTTCGGCCGGACGGGCGGGCCAGGTCGGCGCCGGGATCGTCACCGACGGGAGGCGCGACCAGTTCGCGATCGACGTCGCCGTGTTCGCCCCCGCGGTGCCCGCCGAGCCGCCGCGGATCCTCGGCCTGGGCCTCGCCTCCTGGGACGAGGTGCTGCGCCCCGCGCACGTCGAACGGCTGCGGCGGGCCCGCGACCTGCTCGGCGCCCGCGGCTACGACATACGCGACGCGCGGCTGCTCTGTTACGGCGGCGCCGGCTTCGCCCCGGGCGTCACCGGCGTGACGACGCGCACGCCCGCGGACCTGCTCGACGGGTGCGGTTGAGCACACCTTCTCCGGCCCGGTTACCGGCGGGTCATATAGTCCGGCGCATGGGACTTCTGGACGGCAAGGTCGTCATCGTCACCGGCGCCGGCCGGGGCATCGGGCGCGGTGAGGCACTGGAGTGTGCGGCACAGGGTGCCGCCGTGGTCGTCGCCGAGTTCGACCCCGACGCGGGCGAGGCGGTGGCCAAGGAGATCATCGGCGCGGGCGGGCGGGCCGTCGCCGCGGCCGGCGACGTCGCCGAGGCGGCCGTGGCCGACGGACTCGTCGAGACCGCGGTGCGCGAGTTCGGCCGCCTCGACGCCGTGGTGAACACCGCCGGCATCCTGCGCGACACGACCACCGCGAAGCTGTCGGACGACGACTGGGACGCCGTGGTCCGGGTGCACCTGCGCGGGCACTTCCTGCCCACCCGCGCCGCGCTGCGCCACTGGAAGGAGGCGAAGCAGCCCGGCCACCTCGTGCACACCGCGTCGACGTCGGGCCTGCTGGGCAACTTCGGCCAGTCCAACTACGGCGCCGCCAAGGCCGGCATCGCCGCGTTCTCCACGATCGTCGCGATGGAGGGCGCCCGCGGCGGCGTCACGTCCAACGCGATCGCGCCCACCGCGCTGACCCGGATGACGCTCGACCTCATGCCCGACGAGTTCCGCGCCTCCCGCGACCAGGCCATCTCACGGGGCGAGTTCGACTTCTTCGCCCCGGAGAACGTCGCGCCGCTGGTGGCGTTCCTGTGCTCGGACGCCTCAGCCCACATCAGCGGCAAGGTCTTCGGCGTGCAGGGCGACAGCATCGAGATCTTCCAGCCGTTCACCTCCGTCGCCGAGGTGACCAACGGCGGCAGGCGCTGGGACCCGGAGGACATCCCCGGCCGCATCGACGAATTGTTCACCGCCGCCGACGTCGCGCCGGGTGCGGAGAACATGATGGCCCGGATGCGCTACCAGATCCTGGACATGTGACCGATCTTCACGGCAACCAGGAGACGCGGCCCGCCAGCAGCGCGTAGCCCGCGAACGCGACGACGTCGATCAGGCCGTGCGCGCCCACGAGCATCCACAGCCGGTTGGTGCGCTGCCAGACCCGGCCGAACACCAGCCCCATGACGACGTTGCCGACGAACCCGCCGAGCCCCTGGTAGAGGTGGTACGCGCCGCGCAGCAGGGCCTGTGCCAGCAGCGAGCCGTTCTCCGACCAGCCGAGCCTGCGCAGCTGCGTCATCAGGTAGGCGACCATCACCACCTCCTCGGCCCAGGAGTTGGCGAGCGCGGACGCGATGAGCACCGGCAGCGTCCACCAGGTCTCGGTGAGGGTGGACGGGGCGATCGTCACGCTCACCCCGAGCGCCCGCGCGACGAAGTACAGCCCCAGCCCGGGAATCCCGATGAGCGCCGCCAGGCCCGCGGCGCCCAGGGCGTCGCGGCCGGGTCGGCGGGCGTCCAGACCCACCGCGCGCAGCGCCATACCGCCCCGGACCAGCAGGAACGCCCCCAGCGCGCCCCAGCCGACGAGCTGGAGCACCCGGGCGAGCTGGGCGGCGAGGTCGATCAGCTCGATCCGCGCCGCCGGGGCGTTGAGCGCCACCTGCTGCTCCGCGAGCGGGACCGGCTGGAGCAGGGCGTCGAGCAGGCTCAGGCCGCTGCGCAGCGCGGAGAGCCCGAGCGTGACGGTGAGGACGACGAGGACCTCGACCCGGATCAGCGTGCGCTCGCGCGGATCGGTGACCACGGCAACCGGCGAGGACGGCCGTAGCCACTGGCGCAGACCGTCGGGCACGGCGCCGACGCTACCGGGCTGCCGCGCTCGCCCCGGCGCCGCGGCGCGCAGGCGGTCTACGCTGGTCGGGTGCTGCGGCTCGTCCTGTCCCCCCGCTGGCTGGTGTGGCACGTCCTCACCCTGGGGGCGATGGTGACGTGCGGGTTCCTCGCGGCGTGGCAGTGGGAGCGCGCCGGTTCCGCGATGGGCAGCGTGGTCAACATCGGCTACGGCGTGCAGTGGCCGATCTTCGCGGTCTTCTTCGGCGTGATGTGGTGGCGGTTGCTGCGGATGGAGGTCCGGGAGCTGCGCGCGGCCGGCGGGCACCGTGTGGTCGAACACCCCGTGGTGGAGCCCGGCGGCGGGTCGGGGGCGGGCGTCGGGTCCGATTCCGTCCCGGTGGGCGCCGCCGGTTCCGGGGCCGGTTCCGTTCCCGTACCCGCCGCGGATCCCCGGCCGTCCCCGTTCCGGCGAGCGCCGGCCGCGGCCGTGCCGGTGGCCGTGGACGACGGCGAGGACGCCGAGCTGGCCGAGTACAACCGGATGCTCGCGGCGCTGGCCCGGCAGGATGCCGCCGACCGGGACGCGGCCGGGCACGACGCGCGCCGGTGATCACCGGTTCGGGACGCAGCACCGTAGCTCGCGCGGACAGAGGTCCCAGTTCAGTGATCTTCGCCTGCCGGAGGACGACGGCGGGGCGCCGCGTAGCCTCGGGACCGTGATCCGGGAGCCCGCCGCCGACGCCAGCGTCCGCACCCGCCTGCTCGCGTTCCGCATCCTGTCCTGGGTGACGGGCGTCGGATTGCTGGCGCTGTGCGTGGCGATGGTGTTCGAGTACGGCTTCGGTGACGATCGAGGCGTGACGATCATCGGCCCGATCCACGGTTTCCTCTACATGGGCTACATCGTGACCACGTTGCTGCTCGCGGAGCGGTTGCGGTGGAAGCCCGTGCAGGCCGTGCTGGTGCTGCTCGCCGGGACGATCCCGGTCGCGTCGTTCGTGGCCGAGCGGAAGGTCACCCGCGAGGTGCGGGCAGTCCTGCCCGCCGCGTCACCCTGACGGCCCGCCGCGCGGGCAGGCCGTCAGGGGCGGGGCGGCGTCGTCGACCGGACGTTCGCGCCCGGGCAACCCGCGTGGACCAGCAGGGCCAGCTGCGCCCGCAGCTCGTCCTGGGTGAGCGCGTCGCGCTGCCAGGCGAGCCGGACGTCGTGGTCGCGCTCGGCGGTCTCCACCCGCAGCCGCAGGCCGCAACGGTCGACGCCCAGCGGGCGCACCCGGGCACCGGCGACGTCGCGCAGGCCGGGCGGCAGGTGCCGGGCCAGCGCCCGCAGGACCTCGGGGTGGGCCTGCTCGAGATGGGCGAGCCACTGCTGCTCGACGCGGCAGAACGGGTCGGGCCGGGCCGCGGCCAGCTCGACGGGGGTGAGCGCGGCGGTGCCCTCGGCGTCGGCCAGCACGATCGAGCCGGGCACCAGCCGCAGCAGGGTGCACCCGGAGCCGACGTCGAGCAGGGCCGGGTGCGGCCGGACGTCGGCGACGTGCACCGCGAGACGGCGCGCCGACGCGGCGTCGGGCAGGTTGAGCCAGCCGGTGACCCACACGAGCCCGCGCACCGGTTCCCGCAGGTCGACGGGCGCGGGGTCGGCGATCTCCAGCATCACCGCGAGCCCGGAGCGTTCGGCGGCGCGGACGCGGTCGAGGACGGGCGCGGCGTCGTCGAGCACCAGGACGGCCGAGCCGTCGGCCCGCACGTGGTGCACGAGCGGGCGTGCGATCGGGCAGCCGGTGCCCACCAGCGCGGCGGTGCCGCCGCGGGCGACGGCGCTGCGCGCCCGCTCGGCGTGCGACGGTGCGGGCGGGCGCCGCAGGCGCGTGGTTCCCAACGAGCCACCTCCTAATAAGGTGAGCCTAAGTTAGCTTTGGGTGGCCTGGGTTGGCAAGTCCGGTCAGCCGGTGTGGGGGACGTTCCGCGCACCCGTTACCGTCTGTGGCCGTGATGGTGGAGCGCGGAAAGGGAACTGGGCCGGCGGCCGTCCCTCCGCTGTTCGCCCACCTGGTCGACGACACCAGCCTGCTGCGCCCCCGCGGCACCGGACCCGAACCGGCCGCGGTCGTCGCCCGCTACCTCGCCGACCGCGACGGCCCCCTCGGCGGGCTCGTCGGCCAGCTCGTGTGCCCGGTCTCGCGGCTGTCCTCGCTCGTCACCGAGCTCGCCCGGGCCCGGCCCGACCGGCCCGTCGACGTCTCGCTCGTCGTCGACACCGGGCTCGGCGCCGTACCCAAGGCGCTGTCCACCGTGTTCTCCCGGTCCGGCCTCATCACCCCGCGCACCGTCGAGACCGCCGCCCCACCCGACGTCGACGCGGTCTGGCTGGAGCGCGTGTCGGAGTTCGTCCCCGAGGACGTGCTCGCCGTCGTCGAGCCCCGGCGACCCCAGGAGCCCGGGCCCGCCGGCACCGGCGCGTGGCTCGCCGCCGTCCGCCGGGTAGCCGAGCACGGCTGCGCCCCCAAGCTGCGCTGCGGCGGGCCCCGGTCCTCGGACGTGCCGTCGGCGGCCGACGTCGAGCAGTTCGTCCGGGTCATGGTCGAGTCCGGCCGCGGCTTCACCACGCTCGGGCTCACCCGCGCCGTGCGTCCGGCCGCGGAGAACGGCGTGCGGCCGCCGCACGGGATCGTCAACCTGATCGTCGCCGTCGCCCGCGCCCTCACCGGCGGCGACGTCCGCGCGGCCGTGGAGTCCGTCGACGCCGCGGCACTCGTCCGGGAGGTCCTCGCCCTCCCCGAACGGGCCGCGCAGCGCGTCCGCGGATTGCTCTCCCGCTGCGGCGCCGACCCCGAACCCGTGCCCGCCGCCCAGCTCGCGGGGCTCGGGCTGCTGTCGTAGGTCGCCGCCCCATCCGCACTTAGTGACCTGGATGCTGTTTGTGATGGCCGAAAACAGCATCCAGGTCACTAAGTGCGGATCGGCGGGCATAGGGTGCGGCCCGTGCCTCGACTGGCGTTCCTCGGTCCGCACGCCACGTTCACCGAGCAGGCGCTGCGGTCGCTGCCGGAGGCGCGTGGCGCGGAACTGCTGCCGTGCGCCGGGAGCCCCGCGGTGCTGGCCGCGGTGCGGGACGGCACCGCCGACGCCGGCTGCGTCCCCATCGAGAACACCGTCGAGGGCGCCGTGGGCGCGGTGCTGGACGGGCTGGTGGACGATCCGCCGCTGGTCATCCGGCGCGAGGCGCTGGTGGCTGTCCGGTTCGCGGTGCTGGTGCGGCCCGGGACCCGCCGGGCCGACGTGCGGACGGTCGCGTCGCACTCCCACGGCGTCGCGCAGACCCGCGGCTGGATCGCCGAGCACCTGCCCGGCGCCGAGGCGCTGCTGAGCACGTCCACCGCGGAGGCGGCCGCGCAGGTGGCCCGCGGCGAGTTCGACGCCGCCGTCGCGGCACCGCTGGCCGCGGAGCGCCACGGCCTGGACGTGCTCGCCGACGACGTCGCGGACAACCCCGGAGCAGTCACCCGCTTCGTGCTGGTCGGGCCACCGGGGCCGCCGCCGGCGCCCACCGGCACCGACCGCACCACCCTCGTCGCCACCACCGAGAACCGGCCCGGCTCGCTGCTCGGGCTGCTCACCGAGCTGGCCGTGCGCGGCATCGACCTCACCCGCATCGAGTCGCGCCCGATCAAGGACCGGCACGCCGAGTACTGGTTCCACCTCGACTGCACCGGCCACGTCGCCGAGCCCGCGATGGGTGAGGCGCTCGCCGCGCTGCACCGCCGCTGCGACCGCGTCCGCTTCCTCGGCTCCTACCCGCGCGCGACCGGTGCCCGCAACGGCTCGGGGCACGCCGGGAGCACCCCCGCCCCGCTCGGCGGGGCCGGCGCCGCCGCGTTCGCCGCCGCGCCCGAGTGGCTGGTGGGGCTGCGCGCGGTGCGCACGCCGTGATGGAGTAGTCGATCGGGACTCGTGAGCGCCTGATCCACGTCCGGCTCGGTCAGACCGACGCGAACGTGGGCGGCGCACTCGACTCCCGCACGCCCGGCGAACCCC
>JBQTJE010000275.1:0-2043 GCA_052387455.1 Pseudonocardia sp. | reverse complement strand
GGGGGGTGCGCCCCGGCCGCCGCGGGGCCTGCGGTACGGTCCCGGGGCCGCCCCTGTTCACCGGGTGGGGTCGCCCGCCCGGGCCTGCCACGGCTCGCCGTCCCCAACCGACGATCAGGCGGCCCGGCGGGCGCCCAGCCCGAGCGACCCGTCCGCGCCGCCGCGGGCGCGCGAGCTTCATGATCACCGAGGGGGGACGTCCGGCCGCACCAGACACGCCTCGCCGTCCCCAACCGACGATCATGAAGCCTCGACGTGGCCGGCCACCCGCCGCGGCGCGGTCAGGGCGTGCGGGACGGCGGGACGTCCGCCTCCGCCGCGCCCTCCCGCTCGGCGGCGGCGCCGACGGTCCCGACCGGCCGACCGGCCGAACCCCCGTCGTGAGCGGCACCCGCGTCCGCACCGGCCCCGGGCACACCGCCGACCCCGGGCACACCGCCGAGCCCGGTCACACCGCCGGCCGCGGGGGCCGCGCCGTTGCCCTGCTCCTCGTCCGGCGGGGCGTCGCCGGTGCGCTCGTCGATCTGTTCGCCGAGGTAGCGCAGCAGCACCGCGGCGGCGGCGACGACCGGCACCGCCAGGAACGCCCCGCCGATCCCGTAGAGGCTCCCGCCGCCGGTGACCGCGAGCAGCACCACGGCCGCGTGCAACTTGAGGCTGCGCGCCTGGAGGATCGGCTGCAGGACGTTGCCCTCCACCTGCTGCACCACGATGATCAGCGCCAGCACGATGAGCGCGGTGGTGAACCCGTTGCTGACCAGCGCGACGAGCACAGCCAGCGCGCCGGCGATGAGGGCTCCGACGATGGGGACGAACCCGCCGAGGAAGGTCAGCACGGCCAGCGGCAGCGCCAGCGGAACCCCGAGGACGACCAGGCCGACGCCGATGAGCACAGCGTCGATGAGCGCGACGATCGCCTGCGTGTAGACGAAGCCCGAGACCGCCGCCCAGATCCGGCCGAGCACCTCGGTGAGGTGGCGGCCCGCCCGCGGCCCGACCACCCCGCGCAGCCACGGGAGGAACCGCGGCCCGTCCTTGACGAACAGGAACACCAGCACGATCGCCAGCAGCCCGGTGACCACCCCGGAGGCCACGGCGCCGACGCCGGTGGCCACCGAGGCCGCGATCGTCGAGATGCTCTGCTGCAACCGCGTCGTGGCCTGCGTGAGCAGCTCGTCGAGCTGGCCGCCCGCACCGAGGTTCAGCGGCGGTCCGGCGAGCCAGCGCTGGATGCGGGCGACGCCGTCGACGGCGCTGGCCGCGATCTCCGGGATGCCGCCGGTGATGGAGCGCGCGAGCAGCACGACCAGGCCACCGAGCGCGGTGAGCCCGAGCAGCACCACGATCCCGGCGGCCAGCGCGGGCGGGACGTTGCGCCGCCGCAGCCACGCCACCGGGGGCCAGGCGACGGTGGCCAGCAGCACCGCGAGCAGCACCGGCAGGACGACCACCCAGAGCAGCCCGATCACGTACCAGAGCAGGTAGAGGCCGACGACGACGAGCGCGAAGCGCAGGCTCCAGCGGCTGGCGGCGGTGAGCCCGCCCGCGATCGTTTCGCCGCGGCCGGGCGCCCGGGCGGGCGCGGCCGGGGATGGGGCGTCGGTGGCGTCCACCTGCGGTCCTCCTGCGACGGTGTGCGGTTCTGCGGCGCTCTGATCGGCGTCCTGATCGGCGTCGGCCCCAGCGTCGCAGACGAAGCGGCTGCCCGGCATGCCCGAACGCAGGTCCGGCGCGGACCGGGGTCCGGCCTACGATCGGCCGCGTGGACGGTGCGGGCACGGCGGGCGTCGTGCTGGCGGGCGGGCGGTCGTCGCGGATGGGGTCGCCCAAGGCGGCGCTGGAGTGGCACGGCTCGACGCTGCTGGCCCGCGCCGCGGGCGTGCTGGCCCGGGTGGTGGACGGGCCGGTCGTCGTCGTCGCCGCGCCCGGCCAGGAACTGCCCGCTCTCCCGGCGGGGGTCGAGGTCGCGCGCGACCCGGTGGGGGGCCGCGGCCCGGTGCCGGGGATCGCGGCCGGGCTGGGGGCCGCGGGGCCCGCCGCGCC
>JBQTJE010000274.1:0-3917 GCA_052387455.1 Pseudonocardia sp. | reverse complement strand
GCCCGGGCCGCGGCGGCCGCGGCCCGAGCCGCGGCGACCGCACCGTCGAGATCCCCGGCGAGGTAGCAGGCGCGACCGAGGTCGAGCTGCACCCGGCCCCTGGCGACGTCGCCGGGCCACGGCGCCGGGACGCCCAGCGCGGCCCGGTACAGCCGCACCCCCTCCTCGAACGCCAGCCCGCGGACGGCCTCGGCGGGGGCGCGCAGCGCCCACCGGCGGGCGCTCGCGCCCTCGCCGTAGGGCGCGAGCGCGAGGTGGTGCCAGGCGAGCTCGGCGAGGTGCTCGTCCAGCTCCCCCGCCCAGTGCGCCTCCAGCGCCCCGGCGGCCGCGCGGTGCAGCTCGACCAGCGCGCCGGTCGGGATCCAGGCACGCACGGCGTCGTGGGTCAGCGCGTGCGCGAAGCGCAGCTCGCTGGCCCCCACCTGGGCGAGCAGCCCCGAGGCGACGGCCGCGTCGGCGGTGCCGAGGGCCTCGGGAACCCCGACGTCGAGCATCGCCGCGACGACCACCAGCGGGAACCGCCTGCCGACCACCGCACCGGCCTGCACGAACCGCCGGGTCGCCGCGTCGAGCCGGTCGACCCGCGCGCGGACGGCGTCACGCACCGTGTGTGGCGCCCGGCCGGGTTCCCACGTCCCGTCGACGACGGCCCGCGCGACCTCCCGGACGAAGAACGGGTTGCCGCCGGTGACGTCGTGCACCTGCGCGGCGGCGACGTCGGTGGCGCCGAGCGCCGCGAGCCGGCGGACCACGTCGTCGAGGCCGAGCCCGCCGAGCCCGACCGCCTCCGCGTCCGGCGCGCGGTGCAGGTCGGGCAGCGCGCGGGCGGCGGCGGCGGCGCCCGGTTCGGGATCGCGCAGCGTGGCCAGCAGCAGCAGCGACGCCTCGGGGGCCCGGTCGGCGAGATGGCGCAGCGCCAGCAACGACGCCTCGTCGCACCAGTGGACGTCGTCGAGTACCACGAGCAACGGTCGCCGCCGCGCCTGTTCCAGCACCGCGGCGGCGATCGCGTCGACGGCCCGGAACCGGTCCTGGGCCGACCCGTCGGCGTCGATCCCCCCGGTTCCCGTGCCCCCGGTTCCGGTGTCCGCACGGCCCAGCGCCCGCAGCACCTGGCGCCACGGCCAGAACGGCGGCGCGCCGTCGGTGTCCACGCAGTGTCCCCACGCCACCGCCCCATCCCGGGTCGCGGCGAGCTCGCCCGCCTCCTGCGCGAGGCGGGTCTTGCCGATGCCGGGCTCGCCGCTGACGAGCACGATCCGTCCGTGCCCGGCCGCCGCGTCGTCGAGCCAGGTGCGCAGTTGCGCCAGTTCACGGTCACGGCCGAGCAGCGGCGGGGCCACGCGGTCGAGCATGCCGCATCCGCGCCTGCCGGCAAGCTGCCGACCTGGGAAGCTGGCGCGCAGTCACGACCCCTGGAGTGCCGTCATGCCCGCCGACCCGCCCGCGTCCACCACCCCCGTGCACGACTACCTGTCCCGACCGGCTCCGGGAGCCACCGACGACCATCTCGTGGTGCCCCGGGCGCTGGCGCAGTCGATGCCGCTGCGCTGGCAGCAGGTGTTCGTCGGGCTGCTGGCCGATCTGCACGACGCGTACGGGGACCTGCCCTGGCCCGAGTACCGGGTGGTGCCGAGCCGCTGGGAGGCGCTGGTCGACCTCGACGAGGAGCAGCTCGCGGGCGCGGGTTACGTCGCCGAGCTGGGCCCGGACGGGGAGCTGGAGTACCGCGACGCCGACGACAACCCGGTGCACGATCCGGAGACGCTCCAGGTGCTCGCCCCGGTGATCGACCCGCTGCCCGCGCCGTCGGCCGGGCGGGTGGCGCCGCGCCCGGCGGCACCGATGTAGGAGGCGATGATCGGTACGATGACGAGATGACCAAGCGCAAGGTCTCCGTCACGCTCACCCCGGAGCGGATCGCGCGCGCCCAGGAGGTGACGGGACGGGCGAACCTCTCGGAGCTTCTCGACGAGGCCCTCCTGGCGCTGGTCGACCGGGAGCTCGAGCAGCGCTGGATCGCGCGCACCGACGTCCCGGGCGACCGGGACACCCCCGACGACGTGCCGGTCGACCTCTCCGACGTGCCGTGGGACCCGCGATGAGCGAACCCGCTCCCGCGGAGCCCGCGTGAACGCGCCGCTACCGCACCGGGGTGAGATCTGGTCGGCCGACGTCCCGGGCGACAAGGTCCGTCCGGTGCTCGTGCTCACCCGCGAACGCTTCATCCCCCGGTTGAGCGCGGTGCTGGTCGCGCCGGTGACCACCCGCGTGCGCGACATCCCGACGGAGGTTGCGCTGGGCGAGGTCGACGGTATGCCGCGCGAGTGCGCGGCGAACTTCGACAACGTCTTCACGCTGCGCAGGGAGCGGTTGCGCGAGCGGATCTGCGTGCTCCCGATCAGCCGCTGGCCGGAGGTCTGCCGGTCCTACCGGTTCGCCGTCGGGTGCTGACGCGGAGCATCCGGGAACAAGCGCCGCGTCGCCCGCGTTGGACGGGTCGTCGCCAAGTTGAGCGGGACCGGCTCAATCCGGAGAACGGACCCGTGGCAGACTTGAGCACATACGACTCAATGCTTCTACCCCGGAGGAACCCACCATGGCTCGTGCGGTCGGCATCGACCTCGGGACAACCAACTCCGTCGTCGCCGTCCTTGAGGGTGGCGAGCCGACGGTCATCGCCAACTCGGAAGGCGCGCGCACCACGCCGTCGGTCGTGGCGTTCGCCCGCAACGGCGAGGTGCTCGTCGGGCAGTCGGCGAAGAACCAGGCCGTCACCAACGTCGACCGGACGATCCGCTCGGTCAAGCGGCACATCGGCACCGGCTGGACCACCCCCGACATCGACGGCAAGCGCTACACCGCCCAGGAGATCAGCGCGCGCGTGCTGCAGAAGCTCAAGCGCGACGCCGAGGCCTACCTGGGTGAGGACATCACCGAGGCGGTCATCACGGTGCCCGCCTACTTCGAGGACGCCCAGCGCCAGGCCACCAAGGAGGCCGGCGAGATCGCGGGCCTCAAGGTGCTGCGCATCGTCAACGAACCCACCGCGGCCGCGCTCGCCTACGGCCTGGACAAGGGCGACAAGGACCAGACGATCCTGGTGTTCGACCTCGGCGGCGGCACGTTCGACGTGTCCCTGCTGGAGATCGGCGAGGGTGTCGTGGAGGTCAAGGCCACCAACGGCGACAACCACCTCGGCGGCGACGACTGGGACGAGCGCGTCATCGCGTGGCTCGTGGAGAAGTTCCGCGCCAGCCAGGGCATCGACCTCGCCAAGGACAAGATGGCGATGCAGCGCCTGCGCGAGGCCGCGGAGAAGGCGAAGATCGAGCTGTCGAGCCAGAACACGGCCACGATCAACCTGCCCTACATCACCGTCGACGCCGACAAGAACCCGCTGTTCCTCGACGAGACTCTGTCGCGCGCGGAGTTCCAGCGGATCACCAGCGACCTGCTCGACCGCACCCGCGCCCCGTTCAACCAGGTCGTCAAGGACGCCGGCATCGCCGTCGGCCAGATCGACCACGTGGTGCTGGTCGGCGGCTCCACCCGGATGCCGGCGGTCACCGAGTTGGTCAAGGAGCTCACCGGCGGCAAGGAGCCCAACAAGGGCGTCAACCCCGACGAGGTCGTGGCCGTCGGCGCGGCGCTGCAGGCCGGCGTGCTGCGCGGCGAGGTCAAGGACGTGCTGCTGCTCGACGTCACGCCGCTGTCCCTGGGCATCGAGACCAAGGGCGGGGTGATGACCAAGCTCATCGAGCGCAACACCACCATCCCCACCAAGCGCTCGGAGATCTTCACCACGGCCGACGACAACCAGCCGTCCGTGCAGATCCAGGTGTTCCAGGGCGAGCGCGAGATCGCGGCGTACAACAAGAAGCTCGGCATGTTCGAGCTCACCGGCCTGCCGCCCG
>JBQTJE010000273.1:0-23306 GCA_052387455.1 Pseudonocardia sp. | reverse complement strand
ACCCCCCCCTTCCCCCCCCCAGCTGGCGAGAACGGGCCTGGGCCCCAACGCCCGCGCCACGTCGTCGGGCGGGGGCGTGGGCTTGAGGCTGCTCGACGCGCTGTACTCGCCGCGGCGGATCGCGCTGGTCGGCGCGTCGGAGCGGCCCGCACCCCTGGGCGCGCTGCTCGCGCGCAACCTCGCCGACTACCCCGGGGAACTGGTACCGCTGCGGGCGGGGCAGTCGCTGCGCTCGGCCGTGGACGCGGGCGGGGAGATCGACCTCGCCTTGGTCGCGGTGCCGGCGAAGCACGTCCCCGGTGTGGCCGCCGACGCCGCCGCGGCCGGAGTGACGGCCATGGTCGTGTTGTCGGCGGGGTTCGCCGAGGCGGGCGACACGGCCCTGCAGGACGAACTGGTCCGCAACGCCGGGCCCGTACGCGTGCTCGGGCCCAACTGCTTCGGCGTGCAGAACTGCGACCTGCCGCTCAACGCCTCGATCGCGGTGGGGTTGCCCCGCGGCGGCGGTGGGATCTCCTTCGTGAGCCAGTCCGGCGCGTACGGGATGGCGATCTACGACCTCGCCACCGACGAGCAGGCCCGGTTCGCGAAGATCTGCGCGCCCGGCAACACCTGCGACGTCACGATCGCCGAGCTGCTCGCCGAGCTGATCGACGACCCCGCGTCGCGCACGCTGTGCTTCCTGCTGGAGTCGGTGCGCGACGGGCGGGCGTTCGTCGAGCACGCCCGCCGCGCCACCCCGGCGAAGCCGGTGATCGTGGCGAAGACCGGGCGCTCGGAGGCCGGTGCGCGCGCCGCGGCCTCGCACACCGCGGCGCTCGCGGCGTCGGAGATCGTGTGGCGCGGCGCGTTCCGGCAGGCCGGGATCGTCGAGGTGCGGTCGGGGCAGGAACTGCTCGACGCCGCCCGCGCGCTGGACGGCCAGCCGCTCCCGGCCGGGCCGCGGGTCGGGATCGTCACCAACTCCGGGGGCACCGGCGTCGAGCTGGCCGACCTGCTCGCCGACGAGGGCCTCACCGTGCCCGTCCTCTCGCCTGCGCTGCAGGAGCGGATCCGGGCGATGCTGCCGCCGTTCGCCAGCCCCGCCAACCCCGTGGACATGACGCCGGTGTGGTCGCGCTTCGCCGAGCTGTACCCCGCGCTGGTGGACGTGCTGGCCCGGTCCGGCGAGGTCGACGTGGTCGTGCCGGTGCTGCTCCAGCGGGCCGCGATGGACGCCGCCACCGGGGAGGGGCTGGTCGCGACGGTGCAGAAGCTGCGCGCCGACGCCGTGGCGGTGCCGGTGCACGTGTGCTGGGTGGCGCCGCGCAGCGCCCGCGACCGGGCCGACGCGCTGGCCGCGGCGGGATTGCCGGTGTTCGACTGGCCCGCGCGCACCGCCCGCGCGATCGGCCTGGCCCGCGCGTACGCGCTGGCCCGGGAGCGGGTGGCGCCGCCCGCCGCCGACCCGCCGCCGCACACGGGGCGCGTCCCGCAGGCCGGGGACGCGGTGGGCCTCGCGGCGCTGCTCGCCGGTTACGGCATCCCGACCGTGGCCGCGACGCTGTGCGCCACCCCGGACGAGGCCGCGGCCGCCGCGACGTCGTTCCCGGCCGTGGTGAAGCTCGCCACGGCCGAGCACCGCACCGAACGCGGCGGGGTGCGATTGGGGCTGCGCGACGCCGCCGCCGTCCGGGCCGCCGCGGCCGAGCTGCTGGGCGGCGGCGAGGTGCTCGTGCAGCCCCAGGTCGCCGGGGTGGAGGTGGCCGTCGGCGGGTTGCGCGACCCGTCGTTCGGGGCGGTCGTGATGGTCGGTCTCGGCGGGATCTGGGTGGAGGTGCTCGCCGACGTGGCGTTCGCGCTCGCCCCGCTCTCCGTCGCCGAGGCCCGCGACCTGCTGACCGGCCTGCGCGGCGCGGCCCTGCTCACCGGCGGGCGCGGCACCGAGCCGGTCGACCTCGACGCCCTGGCCCGCGTCGTCGCCGGGGTGGGCGACGTCATGGTCGCGACGCCGGAGATCGCCGGGCTCGACCTCAACCCGGTGCTCGCCACCGCGGGCGGCGCCGTCGCGGTGGACTGGAAGCACAC
The DNA here is from genome assembly GCA_052387455.1 of Pseudonocardia sp. Taxonomy (GTDB): domain Bacteria; phylum Actinomycetota; class Actinomycetes; order Mycobacteriales; family Pseudonocardiaceae; genus Pseudonocardia. Next base: position 21,239 of record JBQTJE010000273.1, on the reverse strand, counting down.
TCGCTGACTGTCCCGCGAGGCCCGCCCCTCGCGCGCGACACTGTCCTGCGAGGACGAGTGCCCGGTCACGTTCTTCGTCCGTCCGGGCCGACGACCGGCCGTCGCGCACCGGCTAGCGTCAGTTCCTCTCGACGTCGAGGAGCCGGCATGCGGATCGGATCGTCCGACGTGCTGCTGCCGACGACGATGGTCGGCAACTACCCCAACCCGCGCTGGTACGACGGGCACGCGTTCGCCCAGTTCCCCAAGGGCGAGTTCGTCTACGACGCGATCAGCCGGGAGGCCTTCGAGGACGCGATCCTGGCGATCGTGCACGACCAGGAGGCGGCGGGCCTGGACGTGATTGCCGACGGCCGGGTCTACGGCGGCGACTCCCCGTACGCGCAGATCGTCTACCACTACTACGGCCGGATGACGGGCTTCAAGCCGTCGGGCGCGAACGTCGGGCTGCCGATCTACTCCACGATGTACTCGCCGGTGGTGGTCGGCGAGGTGGCCCGCGAGCACCCGTTCCACCTCGCGACGCTGCGCGCCACCCGCAGGGCCACGAAGAAGCCGGTCAAGATCTCCTACGCCGGCGTGCAGGTGCTCGCCGCCGCGGCGACCAACCAGTACTACAGCGACACCCGCGAGCTGGCGATGGCGATCGCGAAGGCGTTCAACGAGGACTTCCGCGAGCTGGCCGACCACGGCGCCGACATCATCCAGCTCGACGAGTTCGTCTGGCCCTACGGCATGGGCGACTGGGAGGTCGACGCGCTCAACACCGCGATCGACGGCATCGACTGCCAGTTCTGGGTGCACACCTGCTGGGGCAACTACTCCGGCACCCCCGGCTACCTGCCCGACGACGGTGAGCGCGACTTCGGCGCCTGGGTGCTCGACCGCCGCCCGGCCGGCGCGCCGGTGCCCGAGCGGGCGTCGGCGATCTTCCCCAAGGTGCTGGACACGCACATCACCGCGCTGAACTACGAGGTCGGGCGGACCGGGCCGGGGGACCTCAAGCCGCTGATCGAGCACGGCTGGGACCGCCCGTTCGTCGCCGGGGTGATCGACGTCAAGACGACGATCACCGAGACCGCCGACGAGGTGGCCGACCGGATCCGGCAGGTGCTGGAGTACGTCCCCGCGGCACGGCTGGGGCTCTCGACCGACTGCGGGCTGGTGAACCTGCCGCGCACCATCGCCCGGGGCAAGCTGCGCGCGCTGGCCGACGGCGCGGCGATCGTGCGGGCGGAACTGGCGAAGGGAGCGGATCATGGACGCGGTTGAGACGGTGGCCGAGGTCGTCGCGCGGGCGCGGATCGCCCAGGCGCAGATCGAGCACTGGGACGCCGAACGGGTGGCGGAGCTCACCGCGGCGGTCGCGTGGGCCGTCGCCCGCAAGGACCGGGCCGAGGGTTTGGCGCGCCTGGCCGTCGACGAGGCGGGGTTCGGCAACTATGACGACAAGGTCTTCAAGATCCAGCGCCGGGTGCTGGGGGTGTTCGCCGACCTGCGCAACACCCCCACCGTCGGGGTGGTGGAGACCGACCCGGACCGCGGCCTGGTGAAGATCGCGAAGCCGGTGGGCGTCGTCGCGGCGCTCATCCCCACGACCGGCCCGGACGCCACGCCACCGGTGAAGGCGCTGTTCGCGCTCGCCGGGCGCAACGCGGTGGTGTTCGCCGCGCACCCGCGCAGCAGGCGCACCACCGACGCCGTGGTCGAGCACATGCGCGAGGCGTGCGCGCAGGTGGGCGCCCCGGCGGACCTGATCCAGGCGCTGCCCGAGGCGAAGATCGGCCACACCCAGGAGCTGATGCGCCAGGCCGACCTGATCGTCGCCACCGGTGGCGCGGGGATGGTGAAGGCCGCGTACAGCTCGGGCACCCCGGCGTTCGGCGTCGGCGTGGGCAACAGCGTGCACGTGGTCGACGAGACCGCCGACCTCGTCGACGCCGCGGACGCGATCGCGGTGGCCAAGACGTTCGACTTCGCGACGAGCTGCCTGGCCGACAACGCCGTGATCGTCCACGATGACGTGTACCAGGAGTTGCTGGCGCTGCTCGTCGACCGGGGCGGGTACGTGTGCGACGCCGAGGAGAAGGCCCGGTTGCAGGCCGCGATGTGGCCCGACGGCGGCGCGGTCCCGTGCATGGACGTCATCGCCCGGTCCGCGCCGCGGATCGCCGAGCTGGCCGACATCGACGTGCCCGGCGGCACCCGGTTCCTGGTGGTCGCCGAGGACGGCGCGGGCCCGGAGCACCCGTTCAGCGGGGAGAAGCTCAACGTCGTCCTCGCGCTCTACCGCTACACCGGCGGGATCGACGCCGCCGTCGACCAGGTCAACGCGATCACCGCCTACCAGGGCCTCGGCCACACCTGCGGCATCCACACCAGCAGCGACGCCCACGTCGACGCGCTCGCGCACGGCACGAAGACCGCCCGCGTGCTGGTCAACCAGAACCTCAACGAGGGCGCGGGCAGCCCGCGCAACGGGCTGCCGTTCACGCTGTCGCTGTCGTGCGGCACCTGGGGCGGCACCATCACCACCGAGAACGTCAACGCGCGTCACTTCGTGATCCTGACGTGGGTGTCGCGGACGATCCCGCCCAAGAACCTCGACGCCGACGTGCTGCTCGCGCGACACTTCGAGCGTTACGGGAGGTAGCGGCCGATGACGACTGCGTCGATCAGCATGGGCGTGCCGGGCGTGAGCATCGCACCCGGGGACCACATCTGCGCCTTCTATCGGGGCACCGCTCAGCGCGACGAGGTGCTCGTGCCGTTCCTGCGCGAGGGGATCCTCGCGGGCGACAAGTGCCTGTGCGTGATGGACGACCCGGAGACGTCGTGCGTGCTGGGGCCGTTGTCGGCCGACGTGGACGTCGAGGCGGTCCAGCGCAGCGGCCAGTTCGCGCTGCTGGGCTCGGACGAGGCGTACCTGCCCGGCGGCAGCTTCGTCCCCGACCGGATGCTCGGGTTCTGGGAGAGCGGGTTCGACGCCGCGACCCGCGCCGACGGGTTCGGGTTCGTCCGGGCGGTCGGCGAGATGACGTGGGCACTGCGCGACCTGCCGGGCGTCGAGCACCTGGTCACCTACGAGGGCAAGCTCAACCGGTTCCTGCTGGGCTACCCGCAGACCGTGCTGCTGTGCCTGTACGACCTGGAGCGGTTCACCGACGGGCAGGTCCTGATGGGCCTGCTGCGCACGCACCCGAAGGTGCTGATGTCGGGCCAGCTGCTGGACAACCCGTGGTACGCCGAGCCGGACGACTTCCTCGCCGATCTCGGATGAGCGCCCCGGAGCTGGAGATCCCGCGGCCGCGCAGCGACCCGCCGCCGGGGCGCGGGCTGCTGTCCACGATGCGCAGCCTGCTCGTGCTGGGCCAGCTGATGACCGAGAGCACCGGTGAGCGGCAGATCCTGGAACTGGCCGTCACGGCGGTCCCGTCGCTGGCGCGGTGCCGCGTCGTCGGGGTGCAGCGCGCCCGGGGGGCGCCCGCGAGCATCTGCGCTGACGCGTTCGCCGCGTCCGGGCTGCCGGGCCTCGCCGTGCAGCTCGCGGCGGTCGACGCGGCCGGCGGCCAGGTGGCGCTCCCCGGCGCAGCGTGGGCGTGGGCCTACCCACTGGGCGCGCACACCGAGCAGGCGGGCCATCTCGTCGTGGAGGCCGACGCCGAGCCCGGCGGCGAGGAGCAGTTCCTGCTCAGGGCGCTGGCCCAGCAGACCGGTGCGGCGCTGGCCAACCAGCGCCTGCACGCCCAGGAGCAGGCCACCGCGCTGGAGCTCTCGGCGGTCAACGAGCGGCTGCGCGGCACCGTCGGCGCCCTGGAACGCAGCATGGAGATCCACGCCCGGCTCACCGCGGTGGCGGTGTCCGGGGAGGGGTGGGACGGCATCGCCCGCGCGGTGCACGAACTGACCGCGCTGCCCGTCGCCGTCGAGGACCGCTACGGCAACCTCCGCGCATGGGCCGGCCCGCACCGGCCCGACCCGTACCCGAAGGACTCCGCGGCCCGCCGCGACCAGCTGCTGCGCCGGGCGCTGCGCTCGGTGCGCCCGATCCGCGACGGCGGCCGCGTCGTCGCCCTGGCCCGCCCGCAGGGCGACGTGCTCGGGGTGATCGTGCTCGTCGACCCGGCGGGTGCCGCGGGCGAGCAGGAACTGATGGCGCTGGAGCACGGCGCGACGATCCTGGCGATGGAGCTGGCCCGGGTGCGCAGCCTCGCGGAGAGTGAGCTGCGGATCCGCCGGGACCTGGTCGACGAGCTGCTCACCGGCACCGACGAGGAGAGCGCGCTGACCAGGGCCATCGCCCTGGGCTACGACCTGCAGCGCCCGCACCGGGTGCTCGTCGTCGAGGGCCGTGGCCGCACCCGCGACAACGACGTCTTCTTCCAGGCCGTGCGGCACGCCGCGCGCGAGGAGCCGGCCGGCACGCTGCTGGTCGCCCGCGGCTCCCAGGTCGTGCTGCTCGCCGACAGCGAGGCCGACTGGGAGCGGTTGCGCGCGGCGATCCTGCGCGACCTCGGCGGGGGCCGCGCGCGCATCGGGGTGGGGGAGACCTGCGAGCGGATCCCCGACTTCCCCCGTTCCTACCAGCAGGCCAAGCTCGCGCTGCGGTTGCTGGCGGTGGCCGAGTGGGACGACCGGGTCGTGCGCTTCGACGATCTCGGCGTCTACCGGCTGCTCGCGGGCGTGGACGACCTCGGGGAGGTGGAGCGGTTCGTGCAGCGCTGGATCGGCACGCTGCTCGCCTACGACCAGCAGCGCGGCGCGGACCTGGTCCGCACGCTCGGGCACTACCTCGACCGCGGCGGCAGCTACGGCGCCACCTCCGCCGCGCTGGTGGTGCACCGCAACACCCTCAAGTACCGGCTCCAGCGCATCCGCCAGATCTCCGGGCTCGACCTGTCGGACCCCGAGACCTGCTTCAACCTCCAGCTCGCCACCCGCGCCTGGCAGACCCTCAACGTCCTGCGGGCGGGCGGCTAGGAGTCCGGCCGGTCGCGCGCGAGCTCGCGGTGTGCGATCTTGCCGCTGGCCGTGAGCGGCAGGTGGTCGCGGAAGTGGATCCGCGCGGGGATCTTGTAGGCGGCGATGCGGCCGGCCAGGAACTCGGTGAGCCCGGCCGCGGACACCACCTGTCCCGGCCGGAGGACGACGTAGGCGACGGGCACCTCGCCCTCGTCCGGGTCGGGTTCGCCGACCACCGCCGACATCGCCACGGCCGGGTGCAGGTCCAGCGCCGACTCCACCTCCCCCGGGGTGATCTTCGACGTCCGCCGGACGATGAGGTCCTTGATCCGGCCGCCGAACCACCAGAGCCCGTCGGCGTCGCGGCGGCCGAGGTCGCCGGTGTGCATCCAGCCGCCCGCCAGCGTCGTCGCCGTGAGCGGTTCGTCGTCCCAGTAGCGGTCCATCACCATCGGGCCGCGGACGAGCAGCTCGCCGGTCACGTCGTCGGCACGCACCTGCACCCCGGACACCGGCCTGCCCACGCAGCCGTCGCGCTCGAGGTGCGGCTCGCGGACGACGGTGAGCCAGATCGCCTCGGTCATCCCCCACCCGACGGCGACGGGCAGCCCGGCCACGTCCACGAACTCCTTCTGCACCGCGGCGGGCACGGTGTCCCCGCCGGTGTAGACCCCGCGCAGCGACGAGAACCACTCGCGCCGCGCCCCGGGCGCGCGCACCACCTGCGCGAGCACGTCGATGTGGGTGCAGACCAGGGTCGGGCGGTGCTCGAGCAGGGCCGCGACGTAGCGCTGCACGTCGAAGCCCTCGTGCAGGGCGACGGTGCCGCCGCCCCGGAGCGTCGTGAGCGTCGCGATGAACCCGCTGACGTGCACCAGCGGCTCGAACACCTGGACGACGTCGGCTGCACCGACCTCGCCCAGCGCCTCCGACGTGCTGGTCAGCATCGCCAGGGCGGATGCGTGGCTGTGCACGACCCCCTTGGGCACGCCCGTCGAGCCCGACGTGAAGAACAGGACCGCGGGGGCGTCCGACCCCGGGTCCGGCAGGTCGCCGGCCTGCCCGTGCAGCAGGGGCGCCAGCGGCTCGTGCCCGCCCGCCCCGCCCGCCGCCCCGCCCGCCGCCGCCGCGCCGCCCGGCCCCGCCCCCACGGCCTCGCCCGCCACGAGCACCCGGACCCCGGCGAGGACCTGCGGGTCGACGCCGGCCAGCCGGTCGAGCCGGTCGGCCGCCACCACGATCCACCGCGGCCGGGCGCGGCGCAGCGCCGCCTCGATCTCCGGGGGCGCGTAGCGGGAGTTGAGCGGCGTGGCCACGGCACCGGCGGCGAAGCAGGCCAGGTACGCCAGCACCGCCTCCGGGCCGTTGGGCACCATGAGCGCCACCCGCTCGCCCGCCAGGCCGTCGGCCGACATCGCGGCGGCCAGCGACCCGCCGGGCGCCGACAGTTCGGAGTAGCTCCACCGGCGCCCGTCGTGCACCAGCGCGAGCCGCTCGCCCGCGTGCGGGGCGAGCAGACGGCTCAGCGCGGGCCCCCTCGTCTCCGGCTGGTCGACCACGGTCCCTCCCTGCGTACAGGTCGCCGATCGCGAGGCCGAGCGTGCCACGGCCCGGCGCGGCGGCCGCTCGGCCATCCGGATGACGGTGCGCGGCGGGGCGCTCGGCCTGCGGGTCGGGCTGGCCCGGCCCGTGGCGCCCTGCGCGCTACCGCAGCTCCCGGAACCACGCCCGCAGGTCCTCGACGAGCAGCTCCGGCTGCTCCAGCGCCGCGAAGTGACCGCCGCGGGGCATGTCGGTCCAGCGGCGCAGGTCGTAGCGCCGCGCCGCCCACTCCGGCGTGCTCTTGATGATCTCGGCCGGGAAGGCGGCGACGGCGGTCGGCACCCGCACCGGCTCGGGCCCGTGGCGGCGGAAGCTCTCCCAGTACAGCCGCGCCGACGACGCCGCCGACGCCGTCACCCAGTAGATCGTGACGGCGTCGAGCAGCGCGTCGCGGGCGACCGCCTCCTCCGGGTGCTGCGCGCAGTCGGTCCACTCGCGGTACTTCTCCAGGATCCACGCGGCCTGCCCGGCGGGGGAGTCGGTGAGCCCGTAGCCCAGCGTCTGCGGCTTCGTGGCCTGCTCGCGGGCGTAGCCGGAGCCGGAGCGCTCGTAGTGGTCGCGGGCGGCGAGCGCGGCGACGGCATGCGCGCCGCGCTCGTCGGCGTCGCCCGGTTCGGGGGCGGCCAGCGGCATCGTCAGGTGGATGCCGAGCAACCGTTGCGGGTGGGCCTCGCCGAGCCTGCTGGTGACGATCGCGCCCCAGTCGCCGCCGTGCGCGGCGAAGCGCTCGTAGCCCAGGCGGGCCATCAGCGCCGCCCACGCGTCGGCGATCCGCGGCACGCCCCAGCCGGCTTCGGCCGGCTTGCCGGAGAAACCGAACCCGGGTAGCGACGGGCAGACGACGTGGAAGGCGTCGCGCCCGTCGGGCGGGTCCACCAGCGGCTCGACCACCGCCGCGAACTCCGCGAACGACCCGGGCCAGCCGTGGGTGAGCAGCAGCGGCACCGCGTGCGCCGCACCTGACCGCACGTGCAGGAAGTGCACGTCGAGCCCGTCGATCGCGGTGGTGAACTGGTCGAACCGGTTCAGCGCCGCCTCGCGGGCCCGCCAGTCGTAGTCCTGCGCCCAGTACCGGCACACGTCCTGGAGGTAGGCCAGCGGGACGCCCTGCGACCAGTCGCTCACCGGCTCGCGGCCGGGCCACCGGGTGGCCCGCAGCCGGGCGCGCAGGTCGTCGAGCACGGCGTCGGGCACCGCGATCCGGAACGGGCGCAGCGTCTCGTCCGACGACTCGTCCGAGGGCTGGTCGGCGGGTTCCGGTTGCATCGGGGCGCTCCTACGGGACGGTCGGACGGGTCCGGCCGGACGATTGTCCTGGCTGGTGGGGGCGGGTTACGTTCGTGGCGGGAGGTGGGCCGCCGTGGCCACGAGCGTCCTGGGATCCGGGCCCGTCGCGGGTGTGGCGGACCCTGGGTCGGTCCGGCAGATCGATCCGGCGCTGGCCGCCGCGGTCGAGGCCGCCGTGCGCCTGACCGGCGCCGACGTGGCGGGGCTGCTGCTGGCCGACGAGCTGGGCGACTCCGCGGAGATGCACGTCTGCGCCGGGCGCTGGACGGTGCACTCGGTCAACCTGCGGGTGCGTCGCGGGCACGGGCTCGCCGGGCGGATCCTGGAGACCCGCAAGCCGTGGAAGGTCGACGACTACGCGGGCGACCGGTCGATCGACGCCGCGGAGTTCGCCCGCAACCTCGCCGACGACGGCACCCGGGCCGGGCTCGGCGCCCCGATGGTCGCCGGGGACGCGCTGCTCGGCGTGCTGATGGTCTGGAGCAGGCGCCCCGGCGCGTTCGACGTGGCGGCGACCCAGGTGCTGGTGAGCCTCGCGGACCTGGCGGCCGCGGCCGTCGCGAACGGGCGCCGCGCCGAGCGCGCGGGCCTGGCCGCGGCCGGACTGGCGCAGCGGTGCGGCCGGCTCGACGAGCAGGTTGCGGTCCTGCGGGACCGGGCGGCGCTGCGCGACGGACTGACCGCGCAGGTGCTCGCCCACCACGAGCTGCCCGCGCTGCTCGGCACGGTCTGCGGGCGCACCGGCGGCGACGCGGCGGTGCTGGACCTCGGCCTGGGGGAGATCGCCGCGAGCGGTACCTGCGCGGGCGCGCGCGACCGGGTCGCCGGTCACCTGCGCCGGGCCGGGGCCGCCGCCGACGCGGTCCTGCCGCCCGCCGTGGGGTCGCCGCGGTGGACGGTGCTGCGCACCGTCGTCGCGGGGGACGAGCCGCTGGCCCGCCTCGTGCTGTGCCTGCCCCGGGCACCCGGCCCGGGCGACCACGCCACGGCCACCGAGGCCGCGCTGGCCTGCGCGCTGCACCTGACCCGCGAGCGGGCCGTGCTCGACGCCGTCTCGCAGGCCCACGGGGACTTCGTCTGGCAACTGCTCGACGGGATGGTCGACGAACCGGTCGCGCTGGTGCGGGCGCGGCAGCTCGGCTGCGAGTTGCCCGCCCGGTTGCGGGTCGTCGTCGTCCCGGTCGGCCCGGCGGATGCCGACGAGCCCGACCGCGGATCGATGGACGTCCTGGTCGCGGCCGCCGAGCGGCGCGGCCGCACCGCGGGGGTGCGCCTGGTCGCCGGCCGGCGCGGCGGGGTGCTGGCGATGGTCGTGGAGTCCGGCGACGATCCGGCGGCGGCGCGCGCGGTGGTCGAGCCGCTGGTGCGGGGCCTGCGGCAGGTCGCGCCGGGCGCGGTCGGGGCGGTCGGGGTCAGCGCGTGCGTGGGCTGGTCGGCCGACCTGCGTGCCGCCCACCGGCAGGCCCGCCACGCGCTGGCCGCCGCGGCGCTCGCGCCGGGCGGCCCGGCGGTGCTGTTCGACGAGCTGGGCATGCTGCGTTTCCTGCTGGCCCCCAGCGACCACGCCGACCAGCTGCGGTTCGCCCGCGCCGTGCTCGGCCCGGTGATCGACTACGACCGGGAGCACCGCAGCGACCTGGTCGGCACCCTTGGCGCCTACCTGGACGCGGGCTGCAGCCTCACCCGGGCCGCGGCGGCGCTCTACGTGCACCCCAAGACGGTGCGCTACCGGTTGCGGCGGGTGCAGCAGCTCGCCCGCCGCGACCTGTCGGGGCAGCACGACCGCTTCGACGCCCACCTCGCCATCTCCATCCTGCGCGCGCTGGCCCTCGACGCCGGTCAGGACGCGGAGGACCCGGCCGGCAGGTTGTCGTAGTAGGGCAGGACCGTGCCGCCCGCCCCGACGACGCCGAGCATCGCCGCCGTCACCGGGTGCTCCACCTCGCCGGACACGGCGAGGTTGACGCACGCCGGGCCGCCGTGGGCGAGCGCCGCGCGGACCGCGGGTGCCACGTCGGCGAGCCGGTCGACCCGCACGCCGAACGCCCCGAACGCCGTGGCCCCGGCGTCGTAGCTGGTGTCGGCCAGGCCCGTGACGATCTCCGTCTCCGGCCCGAACAGGTGCTGCTGGCCGTGCCGCGACATCGCCCAGCCCTCGTTGTTGACCACGACCGTGACGATCGGCAGCCGGTGGCGGACCATCGTGTCGAGCTCCTGGACGTGAAAGCCCATCCCGCCGTCGCCGATGACCAGCACCACCCGCCGGTCGGGCTCCGCGACCTGCGCCCCGATCGCCAGGCCGGGGGTGCTGCCCAGGTGTCCGAGGTAGCCGCAGCCGATCGCGCGGCGTGGGCGGGCGGTCGGCATCGCCATCGCGGTCCACGCGCTGAGCTCGCCGCCGTCGACGACCAGCGTCGCGTCCGGGTCCAACGCCCGCAGCACCGCGCGCACCCCGTGGTAGGGGTGCAGCCTGCCCTTGACGTGCTCGGGGTCGTCGGCGAACGGCGTCGGGCGGCGGTGCACACCGGTGGCGAGTGCCAGCCACCCGGCGCGGTCGGGCCCGGGAACGCCCGCGCCCCATGCCTGCGTGAGGGCCGCCAGCGTGCGGGTCGCGTCGGCGACGATCCCGACGTCGGCCGGGCGCCCCCGGCCGATCTCGCCGGGGTGGACGTCGACCGGGAGCACCGCCGCGTCGAGCGGCACGACCGCGCCGCCGCGCCCGCCGAGGTAGAAGCCGAACCGCGCGCCGACCATCAGCACGACATCGGGCCCGGTGCCCTCGGCGACGAGCGTGCCCAGCCCGCGGGCGGACCAGCCGTTGAGCGGGTGCCCGCCCGGCATCGCCCCGACGATCATGCCCGGGTGGAAGACGGGGACCTGGGCGCGCTGCGCGAACGTGGCGAGCGCCGCGCTGGGGGCCGGGCCGCGCAGCCCGCCGCCCGCGATGACGGCGGGCCGCCGCGCGCCGCGCAGCAGGGTGACGGCCTGCGCCACGGCCTCGGGCGCCGGCGCCGGGGAGTGCGGCAGCCGGGCCGCGGCGCAGGCCACGGAGCCCGCCGGGACCCGGCCGAACAGGACGTCGACGGGCAGGTCGAGCAGCACCGGCCCGGGCACGCCGGTCAGCGCCGTGCGCAGCGCCTGCGCGACCAGGCGCGGGATCTCGGCTCGGGACGTGACGCGGTGCGCCCACTTCGTCACGGGCGCGGCGATGGCCGGCTGGTCGAGGAAGCCCTGCAGGGCGTTGGTGTCCACCTCGCCCGCGGGCGGCGAGCTGGTGAGCAGCAGCACCGGGCTGCGGTCGGCGTAGGCGACGCCCAGGCCCGCGACGGCGTTGGTGAACCCGGCCCCGGCCGTCGCGAACGCCACGCCGACCCGGCCGGTGGCCCGCGCGTAGCCGTCGGCGGCGTTCACCGCGACGGCCTCGTGGCGCGTGTCGACCAGCCGGATCCCCTCCCGGCGGGCGGCGACCAGGAAGGCGTCGAGGTGCCCGCCGTGCAGCCCGAAGGCGACCTCCACGCCGGACGCGGCGAGCGTCGCGGCGAGCAGGTCGCCCCCGGTCGGGCCGTCGGGCACGGTCAGCGGCCTTCCAGCTCGGCCCGCACGATCTCGGCACCCGCGACCATGTTCGCGAGCTTCTTCTTGGCCACGATGCGGCGCACCGAGGACAGCGCGCAGTCGGTGGACAGCCCCACCTGCTCGGGCGGAACGACCTGGATCGTGCGGTGCACCCAGTTCGCGATGCGCTGCGGGTCCTCGGCGCGCAGGTCCTTGCCGTCGATGACCCCGACCGCGAGGTCCTTGTCCTCCGGCCAGCCCTTGAACGCCTCGACCTCGACGAAGTCGTGGCTGGCCATCTCGATGTGGAACTGCTCGCAGTCGATGTCGAAGGCGAACGGGAACACCTTGTGCGCGCTGACCCAGTCCGGGGCGAACGAGGGCTGGCCCTGCTCGTGGCCGTAGCACAGGTGCACCACGCGGTAGAGGTCCACGCCGTCGAAGCAGCGGTTGAGCACGTCGACCATCCAGCTCTCCAGGTCCATCAGCCCGGCGAACTGGACGAGCGGCTCGGCGAACTGCACCTGCTCCAGGCCGCGCGCGGCGAGGTCGCGGAACTCGGCGTTGTAGGCGTCGGCGTAGGCGAACGCCAGCGCCTTGACGTCGCCGTAGTGCTTGTCGGTGGACAGCAGCGCCATCATCGTCGGCCCGAGCCCCACGTTGATCTTGAGCGGCTTGTCGGTCGCCGCCCGCACCGCCTCCAGCACCGGCTTGAAGATCGGCCGCCGCCAGCCGACGTCGCCGACCACGGTCGGCTTGTACACCGCGAGGGTGTTCGTGCCGAGCACCACGTCGTCGCCGAAGGGCAGGATGCCGTCGAGCTTGTGCGGCAGCGTGTGGAAGAGCTCCGCGAGCTCCCAGTCCGTCTCGTTCTCGTAGTGCTGCGCCCCGTCGGTGACGACGTCGAGCCCGACGTCCTCCATGTCCTTGACGGTCAGCGCGACCGCCGCCCGGTAGAGCTCTCGCATCCGGTAGCTGGGGAACTCCTTGCCGAGCACCCCGGCGTCGAACACCGGGCCCTGCATGAAGACCTGCCGGGGGTAGGCCCCGACGAGCGTCGTCGGAAGCAGGACGTCGTTTCCACGGACCTTCATGACATCCTCCGCTGTCGGTGCGGCGGCGCCGTCTGCGCGCGCCCGCGGGTGGCGGCGGCGCGGCCGTCTGTCGGATAGGGGCCCGGACGCTACCCGCGGTTCTCCCCGCACCGATTCCTCCGCGCCCGCCAAACCGGCGCGGGTTCCTTTGTCCGCGCCGGGAGTTCCGCCGCCGGGGCGCGGTTCCTACGGTGGCGCGATGGCGGGAGATCACGAGCGCGTCGCGCTGGTCACCGGGGGTGCGTCGGGGATCGGCCGGGCGAGCTGCGCGCGCCTGGCCGCCGACGGTTACCGGCTCGCCGTGCTCGACCTCGACGCGGACGAGGCGATGACGGCCGCCGGCACCGGCGGCCTCGGGCTCGCGGTCGACGTGGCCGACGCCGCCGATGTGGACGCCGCCGTCGGCCGGGTCACCGGCGAGCTCGGCCGGATCGACCTGCTGTTGAACAACGCCGGCATCACCGGGACGCGCGACGCGGCCCGGTGCCACGAGACGCCGGTGCACGAGTGGGACCGGGTCCTCGGGGTGAACCTGCGCGGGCCGTTCCTGGTCACCCGCGCGGTGCTGCCGGGGATGCTCGCCCGCGGCGGCGGGCACGTGATCAACCTCGTGTCGATCGCCGGCATGGTCGCGACCCGCGGCCGGTGCGCCTACACGGCGTCCAAGGGCGGAGCGTTGATGTTCACGAAGTCGGTCGCCGCCGACTACGCCGCAGACGGGATCCGCGCCAACGCGGTGTGCCCGGGCTGGGTGCACACCCCGATGACGGCCTGGCGCCTCGACGACCCCGAGCTGGGTCCGCGGGCCACCGCGCCGATCCCGATGGGCCGCGTCGCGCAGCCCGCGGAGATCGCCGAGGCGGTCGCGATGCTGGCGAGCGAGCGGCTCGCCTACGTCACGGGGCTCGCGCTCGTCGTCGACGGCGGGATGACCTCCACCATCATGATCTAGGGGGCTGGCGGCATGGGCACGCTGGACGGCAAGGTCGCCATCGTCACCGGAGCGGGCGGCGGCATCGGCTCGGCCACCGCACTCCTGCTCGCCCGCCACGGCGCCGCGGTCGCGCTGCTCGACGTGCGCGCCGACACCGCGGCGGCGGTCGCCCAGCAGGTGACCCAGGACGGTGGGGTGGCCAGGGCACTGGCCGTCGACGTCGCGGACGAGCCCGCGGTGAGTGCCGCCGTCGACGAGGTCGTGGCCGCGCTGGGCGGGGTCGACGTGCTGGTCAACAACGCCGGGATCGCGCTGGGACGCCCGCTGCTCGAGACGAGCGTCGATGAGTGGGAGCGGGTGCAGGCGGTCAACCTGCGCGGCACGTTCCTCATGACCAAGCACGTCGTGCCGCACCTGCGGGTCCCGGGGGCGATCGTCAACATCGCGTCGGTCGCGGCGCTGATGGCCGTGCCCAGCGCCGCCGCCTACTCCGCGGCGAAGGGCGGCGTGGTCGCCCTGACCCGGGTCGCCGCCGCCGAGCTCGGCCCGGACGTCCGGGTGAACTGCATCTGCCCCGGCACCGTCCGCACGACGATGCCCGACGAGCTGCTGCGCCGTCGCGGCGGCGGCGACGTCGAGGCCGGCGCGGCGCTCACCGCCCAGCGCTACCTGCTCGGCCGGCTGGGGGAGCCCGGCGAGATCGCGAGCGCGGTCCTGTTCCTGGCGGGCCCGGACAGCTCGTTCTTCACCGGTGCCGTGCTCGTCGCCGACGGCGGCGTCACGGCGCAGTGACCGGCGTTCGCCTCGCGAGAGCCCGGCGTGATGGTCCGGGCGGGACCGCTCGGCGGGGGAGCGTTTGGCCCCCGTGGACGACGACGTGGCCCTCCGACCGTGGCACTGTGGGCCGTTGTGTGGCACACGTCACAACTGTGCGTGCCCGGGTGGCGCGCCTGCCTGACCTGAAGGGTGAAACGCAGTGGAGATCCGTGGTGAGGACGTCCTGCTCCCGGTGTCGGCGGTGTCGGCCTTCCCCAGGCCGCACTGGCTGCAGGGCCGCGTCTTCGGCAGCCAGTACGAACCCACCTACCGCAGCCACAACCTGCGGGTGGCGTACGAGGACGCGAGCAAGATCGTCGCCCGCGAGCAGGAGCGGGCGGGCCTGCACATCCTGTGTGACGGCGCGCAGTACTACGAGTGGGAGGCGCCCGGCTTCCAGCTCGAACCGATCTTCCACTACATCCCGGAGATGCTCGGCGGCATCACCAACTACGGCCCGCCCGGCGACGGGGTGAAGTACCGGCCGTTCTACAAGGGCACCGTGTCGGGCAAGGTCGAGTGGGTCCGCCCGATCTTCGAGGGTGTCGTGTACGCGATGCAGAACGCCACCGACCGTCCGTTCAAGGTCGCGCTGCTCGGACCGGCCCAGCAGAGCGTGATCCTCGACGACCAGCACTACGGCGACGGCGTGGCGCTGGCCAAGGACATCGCCCGCGCCCTGAACAAGGAGCTGCGGTTCCTCCAGGACATGGGCCTGGAGTCCGTGCAGCTCATCGACGTGCTGCCGCCGTACACCACGGACATGTGGCAGATCGAGTGCCAGCACATCCTGTTCGAGGGCATCAACATGATCAAGTTCTGGCACGTCTGCTACGGCAGCGTGGACGGCCAGCGCGACGTCTTCGACGACCACGCGGTCTCGATGATGCCGCTGTTCAAGGAGTCCCCGGTCGACGTCGTCCACCTGGAGTTCACGAACAAGAACTTCAGCGAGCTGGAGGCGTTCAAGAACTTCCCGACCGACAAGGTGCTCGGCATGGGCGTCGTCGACGCCAAGAACACCATGGTCGAGTCCGCCGACCAGATCGCCGCCCGGATCAAGCACGGTCTCGACATCGTGCCGCCCGACCGCCTGCTCGTCTCGCCCGACTGCGGCCTGGGCTACTTCAGCCGCACGACGGCGTTCGCCAAGCTGCGCAACATGGGCGAGGCCGCCGCCACGGTCCGCAAAGGCCTATAGCCACCTGGCATGGTCGCGTTCACGCATACCGTGAGGTGTCCGCGCACAGGTCCGAACCTGTGCGTGAGCCGCCGGCGGTGTGCGTGAGCGGTCGGTCGCGGTCGTCAGATCGTGGTGGTTGCCCACGTGGGGCAGGGGGGCGGGGTGCGGCCGAGCGCGAGGGCCGCCAGCGTGAGCCGGGCGGCCTCCTCCAGGTTGACCGCGCGCTTGTGCGCCAGCTCGACGGTGTCGGCGAGCACCGAGCAGCCGTGGTGGGCGAGCACCACCGCGTTCACCCCGCCCGCGACGGCCGCGGCCGCGGCATCGGCCACCGCGTCGCCGCCCGGAGGGTGGAACGGCACGACCGCCACCTCGCGCACGTAGAAGGCGTGGTCGGTGGTCGTGAGCGCGATCTCCTGGCCCAGCGCCGTGAGCAGCACCGAGGACTGCGGGTGCAGGTGCACCACGACGTTGACGTCCGGGCGGGCGCGGTAGGTGGCGGTGTGCAGGCGCCACTCGCTCGACGGCTGGGTCGCCCGCCCGCCCCCGCCGTCGAGCCCCGCCCCGCCGTCGAGCACCGCCCCGTTGTCGAGCACCGCCCCGTTGTCGAGCACCGCCCCGCCGTCGAGCACCGCCCCGTCGGCGATCCGGACCCGGGCGAACGCGGCCCGGCCGAGCCGGTCGAGCCACGTGCCCGACGCCGTCACCCAGCACTCGCCGCCGCCCGGCTCGCGGGCCGAGAGGTTGCCGCCCGACCCGACCACGAGCCCCGCGGCGACGGCGGCCGCGCCCAGGTGGGCGAGCTGGTCGCGCAGGTCGCCGCCCGGGTAGGCGCCGGTGACGCGGGGGTCGGTGGCGTGCTCGCCGCCGGGGGTGGTCACGGTCGCGCGCCGAACGCGGCGAGCTGGGCCACCCGCGTGCGCAGCGTCTGGGTCTGGATGAGGTGGAACGCCGCCTCGCGCGCCCACCGCTGCTCCGGGCTGGTGCGGAGCAGCGCCGTGCCCGACCGCGCCGCCACCAGCGCGTGCGCCGCCCGCACCCCCAGCTCGGTGAGCGCCGCGCGCAGCGCCGTGCGCTCGCCGACCCGGTCGAACATCGGCTCGGCGAGCAGCGCGTACGCCTCGCGGCGGCAGTACGCGGCCCGTTCGGCGAGGGCGAGCGCCAGGTCCTGTGCCTCGGGCAGTTCCCGCTCCGTCCCGAGCCGGTGCAGCTCGGTGAGGACCCGGCGCACGAACCCCATCGACGCCGGCGTGGCGTTGGCGGTGCGGGCGGCGTCGTGCGCGCGCCACGTGGGGTACTCGGCCACGGCGAGCACCTCGTCGGGCGCGACGACCAGGCCGTCCAGCTCGAGTGCGACGGTCCGGGTACCGCCCATCACCGACAGCGGCAGCAGCGGCCCCGCACTGAGACCGGGGCGTTCCGCGGCCGGCACGAGCGCGAGGACGAACCGGTCGTCGGCGGTGAACCCGGCGATCGTGACGAGTTCCAGCAGGCCCCAGCCGGTGCACCACTCGGCGGTGCCCGTGATGTGCCAGGCCCCACCCGCCGCCGGCTCGGCGCGCGGGGAGTGCGGGCGGCGGTGCCGCAGGTGCGCGATGGCGATGCCGCCCAGCACGCGGGAGGACGACAGCCCGGCGCGGTGGCGCTCGGCGGCCGGGCCGAACACGATCGACGCGGGGTCGAGCCCGCCGAGCGGCCCGCGGGCGAGCTGCTGGGGAAACCGGTGCTGCGTCGTCATGAACCACGTCGCGCCGCACGCCCACCCGAGCTGCTCGACGATCTCCGCGTCGACCCGGGCATTCGCGCCCAGCCCGCCCTCGTCGCGCGGCACGGTGGCGCTGATCAGGCGGTGCTCGGCGAGCAGGTCCAGGTGGGCGCGGGTGACGCCGCGGGCAGGGTCGTCGGCGGCCTCGGCGTGCGGGGCCAGCACCTCCCGGGCGATCCGGGTCGCGGTGCGCACCCCGGGATGCTCCGCGACGGCGGGATCGTCGGTGAACAACGCCTCGACGGGCGACGCGGGGGCGCTCGTCGAGGGCACCGGTCGAGGCTAGACGGGTTCGTCGCGCGGCGTCAGTGGTCGGTCGCCGGGGTGGTCGGGGTGCCGGTCGTCGGGCGTGCCCGGGTCGCCGAGCGGTGGCCACCGTCGCAGGTGTCGGCCGGATCGAGCGGGCGCACCGGTCCGGCCCGCAGCGTGGCGACCGGGGAGGGATCGGCGCCGCAGGACGTCGGCCGCGGTTGCACGGGCTCGTGGTCGACGCGCACCGCCCAGCGCCGGCCGTCCACGGCCCGGACGATCGTGTCGCCGTGCCGGTCGAGATCGTCACCGTGCCGGCCGCCGCCCTCGCCGCTGTGCTGGCCGCCGTCCTCGTCACCGTGCCGGCCGCCGCCCTCGCCGCGATCTTCGCCGGCGCCGGGTTCGACGCGCAGTGCCGCGGCGTCGCGCAAGCCGGTCACGCGCCGGACGGCCAGCTCCGCCACCTGGCCCTCGGGCGACCACGTGGACCGCCCCCGGCACAGCGACGGCTCCATCTCGCCGTGCCGGGCGGCCTTGTGGACCTCGAGCGCGGTGGCCGGGTCGAGGCGGCCGTAGAGGTAACCGGTAGGCAGCACCAGCGCGGTGGGGGCGAACCGGTGGCCGCCCAGATGGCTCGACTCCCACACGTGCGGGGCGATCTCGGGGCAGCCTGCCGTGACGGCGGCGACGAGCGCGCGGCCGTCGAGGGCGCAGCAGCGGTCGCGCCGGCCGTGGGTGCAGACGAGCAGCAGGGGAACGTCGACCTGCGTGCCGGGCAGCTGATCGGCGGGCGCCGGCAGGTCGAGTCCGGCGAGCGCGGCGGGCGGGAGCGTGAGCGTCGTGACCCGGGGGCGGCCGGGTGCGGTGTCGGCGAGGAACACCCGCACCGGTGGCGACGATCCGCCGGTGGCGGGCCGGCCGGTGGCGTCGGTCCGGCAGGCGTCGGACCTGCCGGCGTCCCACCAGCCGGCGTCGGACCCGCCGGGCCGCGGGTCGGCGGTCGCCGGGCCGGCCCGCCTGCCCGGCCTGCGGATGAGCAGCAGCCGCCACCCTGCGGCAGCGGTGCGTCCGGCCAGCTCGCGGATCGCCGGGTCCGGGTGGTCGGTGACCTCCTGCGGCCAGGCGCCGGGCTGCTCCACGCACAACCAGCGGTCGGCGACCGGAGCCGTGCCGGCCAGGGGTTCGTCGAGCGCCCGGGCGAGCACGGCACAGCGGAGGCTCCCCGGCGTCGTCGCAGCACCCATCGGCACACGCTAACGCAGGCTGCCCTTACTTCGACGGCCACATCACCCGATCGATCGCCCACCGGCCCTGCCAGCGCCACGAGCGGCCGGGCGGTGGCAGCAAAGCCACATTCACGCCCGCTGATGGCGTGAAAGTGGCTTTGCTGCCACCGGGGCGGGGCGGGGCGGGGCGGGGCGGGGCGCGGCGCGGGGCGCGGCGCGGGGCGCGGCGGGGTGCGGCGCGGGGTGCGGCGGGGCGCGGCGGGCGGGGTGGTGTCAGGTGGGGGTGGTGCCCACGTCGGGGAGGTCCTCGCGCGCCACCTTGCCGGTGGCGTTGCGCGGCAGCTCGTCCAGCACGACGACGTCGCGCGGCACCGCGAACCGGCCCAGTTCCCCGCGCACCCGGCCCCGCACGTCGTCGGCGTCGATCGTGGCGCCGGGCTCGGGCACGACGTAGGCGGCGAGGCGCTGCCCGTACTCCTCGTCCGGCACCCCGACGACTGCCACCTCGCGCACGTCCGGTCGCGCCGCGATGAGGTCCTCGACGGGCCCGGGGTGCACGTTCTCCCCGCCGCTGACGATCATGTCGTCGGCCCGGCCGGTGAGGTGCAGCCGGCCGTCGGCGTCGAGGTGGCCGACGTCGCCGGTGCCGATCAGGTCCCCGTGGCGCGCCACGTCGGCGCCCTCGCGGGTGTAGCCGTCGAACGGCATGTCGTTGCCGACGAAGATCCGCCCCTCGGCGCCGGTGGGCGCCGCGCGGTCGTCGTCGCCGAGTACGACCAGGCGCGTCCCGGCGGGCGCCCGGCCCGCGGTGCGGGGCGCGGCCCGCAGGTCGGCGGGCCCGGCGATGCTCACCCACGAGACCTCGGTGGAGCCGTAGAGGTTGTGCAGCACGTCGCCGAAGCGGTCCATGAACGCCGTGGCGAGCCCCGCGGGCAGCGCCGACCCGCTCACCGCGACGACCCGTGGCCGGTGGGATCGCCACGCCGCGTCGAGGGTGGCGGCGGGCAGTTCCAGCACCCGCTGGAGCATCACCGGCACCGCGATGACGGCGTCGCAGCGCTCGCGCTCGGCCAGCTCCAGCATCGTCGCCGGGTCGAACCGGCGCGACAGCACGACGGGCGCGCCGTGCAGCATCGCCAGCTGCAGGCCCGCGAGCCCCCAGGCGTGCAGCACCGGCGCTGCGAGCAGCACCGGCTCGCCCGCGCGCAGCGGGATCGCCGACCCGATCGCGCCGATGGGGGACATGCTGCGCGGAGCCGGGCGCCGCGCCCCCTTCGGCGTGCCCGTCGTGCCCGAGGTGAGGACGATCGTGTGCGCGGCCGCGGGGCGCAGCGGCAGCGTCGCGTCCCCTGCGGCGGCGATCAGCGCCTCGACGTCGTCCCCGGTGCGGACGGTGTCGAGCCCGTCCGGGACCTCGAACTCCGGGTCGGCGACGAGCACCGCGAGCCGCTGCTCGACGGCCACGTCGCGCAGCTGGGCGGCGGAGAGCCCGGTGTTGAGCAGCACCACGTCCGCGCCGAGCTTGCCCGCCGCCACCTGCGCCTCCACGGCCCACCGGTGGTTGCGGCACAGCACGCCCAGCCGGTCGCCCGCGCTGACGCCGCGCGCGGCCAGACCGCGGGCCAGGTCGTCGGAGCGCCGGGCCACCTCGGCGTAGCTGAGTCGGCCGAGGTCGTCGACGATGGCGGTGCGGTCGGGGTGGCGGGCGGCGCCCGCGGTGTAGCCCCCGGCGAGGGTGAAGCCGTAGCGCGCGGCCCCGACCGCCATCCACGCCAGCCGGTCGGGCCGCACCGGCGCCACCACCCCGGAGCGGACGAGGACCGCCAGCGCCCGCAGGTTGCCGGTGATCCCGTCCGCCACGGCGCGCAGCACGTCCCCGATCATGCACACAGGGTGGCACCGCCGCGGCCGAGCCGCAGCGGTGCCACCCCGGGGTGGGCTCCGCATAGTCGATGTTGCAGTGATGTGAGCAGGTCAGTGGCGCTCGGCTGTGCCGGTGCGGATCTGCGACAGCCGCGGCGAGCACCATGATCGTCCCGCTACGCACTTGCGGGACTTACGCGGATCGGTCACCGCCGAGAGCGCGAACAGGAAGCCCTCACGCGCCAGGTCAACGCCAGCGAGGGTGGTCGGCTCCGAGCCGCGTCGCGGCACACGGCGAGCACGATGATCGGAGAATTTGGGCAGGCGGGCACGGCGGCACTCCAGGCGATCTCGCAAGCGTAGGAGCCCGAGATGATCACACGTGCTGCCGCCTGCGAGCCGACGAGATCGCCGCCGACCTCCCGCGTCGAGCCTGGCAACGACTCTCCGCAGGCGCAGGCGCAGGCGCAGGCGCAGGCGCAGGCGCAGACGCGAAGGGGCAGCGCTTCCACGCCTGGGCGCTGATTAGCCACCCCGACCCCGCCGGCTCGGGTGATCCGACCGATACCCAGTGCTGGTGGCCTTGATCCCAACCGGTGGAAGCAATTGATCTTGGTGTAGATCGTCGGTGACATGGAGCCGACGAGGAGCACCGGGTGGGCGCGCAGCGCACGATGTTGACTGAGGCCGATCGGGAGGAGATCTC
>JBQTJE010000272.1:0-8667 GCA_052387455.1 Pseudonocardia sp. | reverse complement strand
GGGTGTGGGTGGCGGCGTGGGTGGACGCCGGGCCCGTCGCCGTGCTGGACGTGCTGCTTCTCGCCGACGCCCAGACCTCCGGGGTCCTGCTGTTCGGAGCCGCCCCGTACGCCGCGGCCGCTGCCGTGACCGCGCTGGGCGGCGCGGCGGCGGTGATCGGGACGGTCACCGCCGGGACGGGCCGGATCACGCTGCGCTGACCGCGCCCTCGGTTCGCGCGGCGCCCGCCGGTTCGTGCGGCGCCCGCCGGCTCGCGCGGCGCCCGCCCGCTCGCGCGGCGCCCGCCGGTTCGTGCGGCGCCACCGTCCGGACAGTGGCGCGGCGCCGGATGGTGGGCGCGGTGGTCGGCAGCCGTGGGCGGGGGCGTCAGCCGGGCGGCGGCGGGAGCGGCACCGGGCACGCGGCGCCGAGCATGGCCTCGGTCGACCCGTCGACGTCGGTGTGGAACGTCGCGTGGAACCGGTTGATCATGTTGGACATCCCGACCGTGAAGCAGATCTCGATGATCTGCCGGTCCGGGAAGTGCGCCGCGAGTGCGGCGTACAGCTCGTCGGTGATCGGTTCGAGCCGGCTCGACGCCCGCGCGTACCGGACGACTGCGAGCTCGTCGGGCGCAAAGACCCCGTCCGGTGGCGGGTCGGTGCCGATGTGCGCGAGCTTGTCCTCGGTGAGCCCGGTGGCCCGACCGGCCACCACGTGCGTCGGGATTCAATAGTGGCAGTCGTTGGCCACCGAGGCCCCGAGGTAGGCGAGCTCGCGCTGCGCCGGGGTGAGCGAGTTCTGGAAGTACGCGGCCCGGCCGAACGCCAGCACGCCCTCCAGCACGTCGGGATGGTTGCCGATCGCGCGGTAGACGTTCAGCACCCGGCCGCGCAGCTCCTGCACGCGGCCCAGCAGTGCGCGGGCGTGCGGATCGGCGTCGGGGTCGTCGGGGTCGACCAGCGGCAGGCGCGGCACCCCCGCAGCGTACGGCGACGGCAGCACGCGCGGCCGTCGCCTGTGTCCCGATCGGGTGATAACCGTCTGTGAGGCCATGTCGTCGAGCCGCCCCCGGACGTGCAGGAAAAGTGCCGGGACCTGCGCGCGTTCGATCGCCATGGCCCGCGGACTCGGTGACACAAGGTGGTCGCCTGCGCTTCACTCACCGCGTGTCCCCACGCCGTCACCTGCCGCGCGCCCCGCTCGCGGCCACCCTCGCGCTGAGCGCCGCCGCGCTGGCCGCCGCTGCCCTGGTCGTCGCCGTGCCCGGCACCGCCGCGGCGCACCCCGGACACGGTGCGGGCGAGGGCGAGCTGTTCGCGGGCGAGGGGATCCGCACCGCCAAGCAGCCGCCCGTCGACGAGGGCAACCTCCCGGCGGAGATCACCGGCGGCGTCCGCCTGGTGGGCAAGGCACCCGTGGCGAATCCCGCGGGCCTGCGCGGCCGGGTCGCCGACGTCGCCGCCTTCGGCGACTTCGCCTACCTCAACGCCTTCCGCGACCCCACGTGCGAGCGCGGCGGCGTGCACGTCATGGACATCTCCGACCCGGCGAACCCCGCCGAGGTGCCCGACGCGTTCATCCCGACCAGCCCCGGCTCCTACGCCGGCGAGGGCATCCAGGTGATCGCGCCGGTGCACCCCGCCTACCGGGGCGTGCTGCTGGTGCACCAGAACGAGACCTGCGACGGCTCGCAGGCCGTCGACCGGACCCAGCTCGGCGGGATCTCGCTCTGGGACGTCACCGACCCGCTCGACCCGCAGCCGCTGGCCCGCCACGTCGGCGACGTGACCGACGAGCTCGGGGGCACCGAGCGCAGCCCCAACACGGTGCACTCGATGCGGGTGTGGATCGACGAGCGCACCAGCCGCACCTACGCCGTCCTCGTCGACAACGAGGAACGGACCGACGTCGACATCATGGACATCTCCGATCCGCGTCGGCCGGTGATGGTGAACGACTCCCTCGACCTCGCCGCGCGCTTCGGCGTCGAGCAGCCCGACCCGGCCGGTCTGACCCGCGTGAACAGCCACGACATGGACGTCTACCGCATCGGCGACCGGTATGTGATGACCATGAACTACTGGGACGGCGGTTACGTGCTGCTCGACGTCACCGACCCGCGCGCGGTCAGCATGATCGCCGAGTCCGACTTCCCCGCGGTCGACGAGCAGCGCGCGCTGGCCGGCGAGCAGGTCGCCCCGGAGGGCAACGCCCACCAGGCAGAACTCTCGCCCGACCGCCGGTTCATGATCGGAACCGATGAGGACTTCGAGCCGATCCGGGTGACCGCGACCATCGACGGCGGCCGCTACCCCGGCACGACGTTCGTCACCGAGCAGGCGCGCGACACTCCGTTGATCTCGCAGTCGCGCACCGCCACCGGGCCTGTGACGTACCTCGGCCAGGCCTGCGACCCAGCGGCGATCCCGCGCGGCAGCGGAACGGCCCTGGTGGAGCGCGGCACGTGCCCGTTCCAGCTGAAGCTCGACCACCTGGCCGCCGCCGGCTACACCGCAGGCATCGTCTTCAACGCTCCCGGCGCGGAGTGCGCGGCGACGTTCGGGATGATCGCCGACGGCGCGGTCCCGCTCCTCGCCGTCGGCCGACCGGCCGGGCTGCGCTTGCTCGACCTGCCCGGCGTCACCGACGAGAACGCCTGCGACATGCCCGCGCCGGGCGAGGTGGCGCAGGGCGCGGCCGCCACCGTGCGCGGCGAGTTCGACGGCTGGGGCTACGTGCGGCTGTTCCGCACCGACATCCCCGCGGCGCGCGACACCCCCGGCTCGCTCACCCAGGTCGGCACGTGGGCACACCCGCTGGCGCAGAACCCCGGCTTCGCCACCGGCTACGGGGACCTCTCCGTGCACGAGGTCGCGATGGACCCCGACCGGCAGGGGATCGCCTACCTGTCCTACTACGCCGCGGGTCTCCGGGTCGTCGAGTACGGCGACGGGGGGCTGCGCGAGATCGGGTCGTTCGTCGACCGCGGCGGCAACAACTTCTGGGGCGTCGAGGTGTGGCGCGACGAGACCGGGAAGAAGTACGTGCTGGCCAGCGACCGCGACTACGGGCTGTACGTCTTCGACGTCGGAGCGTAGTCAGCGGGCCGGGCGGCCGTCCGGGTCGGCGCGGTCGGCGCGGGCCTGGGTGGGCGCGGGCCTGGGTGGGCGGGGTGGGCGTGGGGTGATCACCGTTTCGGGACGCGGGGCCGTGCTGCGCGCGGTCCGTGGTCCCAAGCCGGTGATCATGGGCGTGCCGCCCGTCAGCCCCGGTCAGCCCTGAGTGATCGGATCGGCGGCGTCGGCGAGCCACGAGCCGCCGGCCCGCGCCCGCTCGTTGCGGGCCAGGCGCTCGCGCTGCGGCCCGACGACGTGGGCCGGGTCGGCCGCCGATGCCCGGCCGGCCTCGAACACCGCGAACCGGGTCGCCAGCGAGCCCGCCGCGAGCGCCAGCCCGGACGCCACGGCGAGCAGTCGCGACCCGCGCCGCCGATCACCGACGCGCAGGCGCCGGCCCCCGGAGCGGGAGTCGCCGAGCAACCCCCCGACGGCCCCGAGGGCGCCTGCGGCCGTGAGCACCCGCGCCGCCCGGTGCCAGCGCCCGGCGTGGCCGGTGGTGTAGGCGCGGTCGGTCCCGCCGGGCAGCCGCGCGAGCCGCCGCCGCATGAGCGGCTCGGCGACCAGCTCCACGAGCCCGCCCAGCGCGCCCACCCGCGCGGCCGGGAGGCCCTCGTCCGGCCGGCCGGTGAGCCCTGCGACGACGAGCGCCGCACCCCCGCCCGCCGCTGCCGCGCTGCCGACGAACACCACGGGCAGTTCCCGGTGCGCCTCGTGCCAGGCCGGGACGGCGGTGTCGGCGACCAGCACGGCGGTGTAGCTGGCCAGCGGCGGCCCGAGCGCCGCCGCGCCCCAGCCGGCGAACCTGCCCAGCCGCGGCGCGATGCCGCTGAGCTCGGACGCCGCCGCGGCGGCGGCCAGCGCGGCGAAAGGGCTGAGGATCCACGTCCCCACCGACAGCGGCGAGGTGGGCTTGACCACCCGCAGCATGTACAGGAACCGAGCGGGCCGGCCCAGGTCGTGCACGAGCGCGACCGTGCCGGCGATGGCCCCGCCCGCGGACAGCAACCGGCCCCACCGCCGCAGGCCCCGTCGCCCGGCCTCCCCGGCGACCGCAGCCAGCACCGACGACGTCCCGGCCATCCCGCCCACCCACAGGTACAGCGGGACGTCCGGGCTCTTCCAGGTCGGCTGCTTGAGGATCGGCCGCCCGTAGTACGACGTGAACTCGGCCTCCGGCACCATCGAGCCGCGCACCCGCGTGCGGCCGCGGCGCTCCGACCGGCTGCCGAATCCCCCGACTCGCGCTGCCGCAGACCCCGACTCGCGGCTCATGGTCGCCCGCCCAGGAACGCGGCCGCCACCGCTGCCGCGAGGCCCGCCGCCGCGAGCGCCGCGTGGCGCCACATCGCCGGCAGGTCGCGCGTGGTCACCACCGGGTCCGGCGGCAGGCCGTAGGTCTCGGGCTCGTCGAGGAGCAGGAAGAACGCGCCGCCGCCGCCGACGCCGTCGTCCGGGTCGCGCCCGTAGAGCTGCGCCTGCGCGACGCCGGCGCCGTGCAGGGTGGCGAGCCGGGCGTCCGCGCGCTCGCGCAGCTCGTCGAGCGGCCCGAACTGGATGGACTCGGTGGGGCAGGCCTGTGCGCACGCCGGGGTCAACCCGTCCTTCGTGCGGTCGTAGCAGAGCGTGCACTTGAACGCGCGCCCGTCGCCCGGCCGGATGTCGATCACGCCGTAGGGGCAGGCGGGGACGCAGTAGCCGCAGCCGTTGCAGATGTCGGGCTGCACGACCACGGTGTCGAACTCGGTGCGGAACAGCGCGCCGGTCGGGCAGACGTCCAGGCACGCCGCGTGCGTGCAGTGCTTGCAGACGTCCGACGACATCAGCCACGTGAACTTCGAAGAATCCGAGCGCAGCGAGCATTCTTCGAAGTGAGTCGCTGAGCCGCCGGAGGCGCCGGTGCAGTTGCACTCCGGGGGGCCGAAGGGGGGCGAGCCCCCCTTCTCAATGAAGGCGACGTGGCGCCACGTCGAGGACCCGAGCGCGCCGGTGTTGTCGTAGGACATCCCGAGCAGGTCCATCCCGCGCAGCTCGTCGTTGCCCGAGGGGCTGTTGCCCGAGGGGTTGCTGCCCGACGCACCCGCGTCGGGCGGGACGAGGTTCCACTCCTTGCACGCCACCTCGCAGGCCTTGCAGCCGATGCAGACGGAGGTGTCGGTGAAGAACCCCAGCCGCGGCATCCCGAGGTCGGTCATGCCAACCCCGCCCGCCGCCGGTAGTCCTGCACGAGCGCGCGCAGGGCCGGGCCGCGCGGGCGCCGTCCCGGCCGGATGTCGCAGGTCAGCACCTTGGACTCCTGGATGTGGACGTTGGGGTCGAGCGAGATGGACAGCAGGTCGTTGGCGCTGTCACCGGTGGCGAGGCCGTTGGGGCCGTAGTGCCACGGGACGCCGATCTGGTGGGCCGTGCGGCCGTCGACCAGCAGGGGTTTCATCCGCTCGGTGACCAGCACCTTCAGCTCGATGGCGCTGCGTGCGGTGACGACGGTGGCCCAGCCGAGGTGGGTCAGGCCGCGGTCGCGGGCCAGCTCGGGGGAGATCTCGCAGAACGCCTCGGGCTGGAGCTCGGCGAGGTAGGGCAGGTGCCGGCTCATGCCGCCGCCGGTGTGGTGCTCGGTGAGGCGGTAGGTGGTGAGCACGTAGGGGAACGCGGCCGAGCCCACCGGGTGCAGCTCGTTGCCGGGGTGGTCGTAGGTCAGCGCCGCCGGGTTGGCCTGCTGCTCGGGGTGGAGCAGGTTGCGGTACGGCGACTCGACGGGCTCGTAGTGCGTCGGCAACGGCCCGTCCACCAGGCCCGCGGGCGCGAACAGCCACGCCTTGCCGTCGGTCTGCATGACGAACGGGTCGGAGCCGCCCAGCGCGTCGGCGCCGCGGGCGCCGGGCGGGGGGACGTGGTGCGGTGCGGTGGTGGCCGGGAAGTCGGGGACGTCGTGGCCGACCCAGCGCTCGCCGTCCCACCAGACCAGCGCCTTGCGCGCGCTCCACGGCTTCCCGTCCGGGTCGGCGGAGGCGCGGTTGTAGAGCTGACGGCGGTTGGCGGGCCACGCCCAGCCCCACTCGGCGGCCACCCAGTCCTGCTCGCGGGCCGGCCGGCGCCGCGCGGCCTGGTTGACGCCGTCGGCGAACACCCCGCAGTAGATCCAGCAGCCGCAGCTCGTGGAGCCGTCGTCGCGCAGCTGCGGGTAGGCCGTGAGCGGCTCGCCGCCGGCGCCGCGGCCGTTGATCTCGCGGAGCACGTCGGTCGCGGACGGCTCGGCCCGCGGTCCGTCGACGGGGTAGTCCCAGGTCAGGGCCTGCACCGGGGCGTCGCGGGGATCGTCGGAGGCGGCGAGGCGCTCCTTGACGAGCCGGCCGAGGTGGTAGAAGAACCACAGCTCGCTGCGCGCGTCGTCGGGCGCCTCGACGGCCTGGTGGCGCCACTGGAGCAGGCGCTGGGTGTTGGTGAACGTGCCCGCCTTCTCCACGTGCGTGGCGGCGGGCAGGAAGAACACCTCGGTGGCGATGTCGGCGGTCGCCACCTCGCCGCTCTCGACCTCGGGGGAGTTCTTCCAGAAGGTGGCCGTCTCGATGCAGGTGAAGTCGCGCACCACCAGCCACTCGACGCCGCGCAGGCCCTGGCGCTGCAGCCGCGCGTTCGCCCCGCCCACCGCCGGGTTCTCGCCGGCGACGATGTAGCCGGGGACCTTGCCGTCCACCTGGTCGAGGACCGTGCGGTAGTTGTTGTGGTCGCCGTCCAGGCGTGGCAGCCAGCCGAAGCCGTAGTCGTTGCCCGCGGTCGCGGCGTCGCCGAACCAGGCCTTGAGCAGGCTGACGATGTAGGCGGGCATGTCGCCCCAGAACCCGACCTTGCCGACGTCGGGCTCGACGTAGCTCGCGAGGGTCTCGCCGCGGTCCTCGGCGGGCATCGGCAGGTAGCCGGGCAGGATGTTGAACAGCGTCGGGATGTCGGTGGAGCCCTGGATGGAGGCGTGCCCGCGCAGGGCGAGGATGCCCCCGCCGGGGCGGCCGATGTTGCCCAGCAGCGCCTGCAGGATCGCCGCCGCGCGGATGTACTGCACGCCGGTGCTGTGCTGGGTCCAGCCCACGGCGTAGGAGAAGTTGGTGGTGCGGTCCGGGCCGCTGTTGGCGGTGATCGCGTCGGCGACGCGCGCGAACGTCGCCCGGTCGACGCCGCAGATCCGCTCGACCATCTCCGGGGTGTACCGGGCGTAGTGCCGCTTGAGGATCTGGAAGACGCACCGCGGGTGTTGCAGGGTCTCGTCGCGGTCGCCCTTGCCGGTCACCGCGGCCCCACCGCTGCCGTACTGGTCCCCGCCCGCGGTGGCCTTCTGCGTCCCGCCGCCGTGCCGCTCCTCGCGCCCCTGCGCGCGGGCGGCGTCGAGACGGTGGCGGCGCTCGTCGGACTCGTACTCCCAGGTGTCGGGGGCGTAGCTGGCGGTCTCGGCGTCCCAGCCGGAGAACAGGCCCGCGAGGTCCTCGGTGTCGCGGAAGTCCTCCTCGATGATCGTCGGGGCGTTGGTGTACGCGACGACGTACTCGCGGAACTCCTTGCCCTCGGTGAGCACGTGGTTGATCAGGCCGCCGAGGAACGCGATGTCGGTGCCCGCGCGCAGCGGCACGTGCAGGTCGGCCATGGCGCTGGTGCGGGTGAACCGCGGGTCGACGTGGATCACCGTGGCGCCGCGCCGCTTCGCTTCCATCACGAACTGGAACCCGACGGGATGGCACTCCGCGAAGTTGGAGCCCTGGATGACGATGCAGTCGCTGTGCACGAGGTCCTGCTGGAACGTCGTGGCGCCGCCGCGACCGAAGGACGCCCCCAGACCGGGGACGGTGGAGCTGTGTCAAAGGCGGGCCTGGTTCTCCACCTGGATCGCGCCGAGCGCGGTGTAGAGCTTCTTGATCAGGTAGTTCTCCTCGTTGTCCAGCGTGGCGCCGCCGAGGTGCGCGATGCCCATCGTGCGGCGCAGCGGCGTGCCGTCGGCGTCGGTGTCCTGCCAGGTCCGGCGCCGCGTCTCGACGACCCGGTCGGCGATCATGTGCATCGCCGTGTCGAGGTCGAGATCCTCCCAGTCGGTGCCGCCGGGGCGCCGGTAGCGCACGGTCGTGACCCGGTCGGGCCGGTTCACGAGCTGTTCGGACGCCGCGCCCTTCGGGCAGAGCCTGCCCAGCGAGATCGGCGAGTCGGGGTCGCCCTCGATGTGGGTGACCAACTCGTCCTGCACGAAGATCTTCTGCCCGCAGCCCACGGCGCAGAACGGGCAGATCGACGCCACGACGCGGTCCGCGGTCGCGGTGCGCGGGCGCAGCGCGTCGGTGCGCGCGGACCGGGCGGCGGCGCCGCGGGCGGTGGGGTCGGCACCGGTGAGCTGCCGGACGACCGGCCAGCTCTGCAACCACCTGCGCATGACCGCCCGGTTCCCGCGCGGCCCGTGCGTCAAACGATGCGGTCACACGATGTGGCGGAGGCGGACGGGAATCGACCCCGCCTGGCCGAGAGGCTCGGCCACGTCGGTTTTGATGACCGCGCGGGCCACCAGGCACCCAGACGCCGCCAGGACCCGGTCAGC
>JBQTJE010000271.1:0-10707 GCA_052387455.1 Pseudonocardia sp. | reverse complement strand
TGGCTGGAGATCCTGTGGCACTGCCTGACCAAGGGCGTCCTCTACGACGAGAACGTGCACGTCGCCAACCGCAACCGCGCCCTCGGACGCGCCGCCTGAGCAGGTGGTTGACAGAGGGTGTCTCATGCCCGGCCGCCGGCCAGTCGTCGCCGGTTGTCCTCGTCGGTGGCCTGGTAGGCGGCGAGCTGTTCGGCCAGCTGGGTGGCGGCCCCATCGAGCTGCGCGGCGTAGGCCTGGCAGAAGGCGCGGGCGTTGTCGGTCATCCGGTTGGCCTGGTGGGCGACGTTCTGGCTGATGGCGTCGTCGGCGGCGGGCAACAGGTAGGCATGCCGGAAGTCGTTCCACAGGTCGTCGACCTGGCGGGCCGGCGCGGTGAGCTGGTCGATCACCCCCTGGGCACGGTCGGGGTCGATCCACAGGGCGTTGCCGCCGTCGGAACGGGGGCCGACCCGCAACGGCGGGACCGGCGGCACGAGCGGGTGCGCGGGAGCGGTCATGGCGGTGATCGTGACACCGGCACCACGCCCGCCGGGGCGGAACGAGGCAGCTCGCCCGATCGGGGCCGGGCAGGATGGGGCGGTGACGGCGGTGCGGGTGGGCCTGGTCGGTGCGGGACCGTGGGGGCGGGCGGTGCACGCGCCTGCCCTGGCGGCGCATCCGGGGATCGCCCTGGCCGGGGTGTGGGCGCGGCGTTCCGAGATGGCCGCGGAGGTCGCCGCCGGGTTCGGCGGGCAGCCCTACGAGCACGTCGACGACCTGCTCGCCGACGTCGACGCGGTCGCCTTCGCCGTGCCACCCGCGGTCCAGGGCGAGCTCGCGGTGCGGGCCGCGCGGGCGGGGCGCCACGTCGTCTGCGAGAAACCGCTGGCCGAGAGCCTGGACGGGGCACGCGCGGTCGGCGCGGCGGTCGACGCGGCGGGCGTCGTGTCGGCGGTGATGCTCACCCAGCGGCTCGACCCGATGATCGAGGCGTGGCTCGCCGGACTGCCCGCCGGTGTCGCCGGGCCCGACACGGTGGGTGCGGCACGTTGGCTCTCGGGCTCGCTGCTGGGCGGGCGCTACGCCGACTCCACCTGGCGCCAGGACCACGGCGCGCTGCTCGACGTGGGCCCGCACGTCGTCGATCTGATGGATGCCGCGCTCGGCCGGGTCACCGGGGTCGACTGGGCGCACCGCGACGAGCCCGACCTGTGGCGTTTCGGGCTGCGGCACGCCGGCGGCGCCCGCTGCACGGTGACGATCTCGATGCGGTTGCCGGTGCTGCCGTCGGAGGTGGAGTTCGCGGTGTTCGGCGGGGCCGGCGTGCACCGGCTGACCGCGCGGGCCGCCGACCCGGTGCGGTGCTACGCGCGGTTGCTCGACGGGTTCGTCGCCGCCGTGCGCGGCACCGGACCGGCGCCCGTGCTGGACGTCGCGCGGGCGCTGCACGTGCAGGAGGTCATCGAGCAGGTACGGCTGGCGGTGCCGTAGCGCCGGGGGGTCAACCCGCGATGTCGGGCGGGTCGGCGCGCAGCGGTCGCGGGCGTGGCGCGGGCCGGGCCGATGGCGTCGGGCGCATCCCCAGCTCCGACTGCAGCCGGGCCAGCAGCGCGCGGTCGGTGGGGCTGAGCCGCTCCAGCGACTCCGGGCGCAGGCCCAGCCGCGGATCGACGACGGGTTGGCCCTGCAGCGGCGTGGCGGGCTCCGCCGGCTGCGGGGCGGACCCGAGCCGGTGGCGGCGACCCGGCTGCGGCACCGGGCTCGGCCGGGGCGACGACGGCGGTGGCTGTTCGGGAAGGGCCTGCGTCGGTGGGTCGGGCTGCCGCTGCGGCGCGGCGACCTCCGGGGCGGCCGCGAGCCGGGGACTGTCCTCCAGGCGGCGCCTGCCGCCGTTGCGGCGGGGTCCGGCGGGCGGGGGCGTGCCGTTCGAGCCGGCGGCGGGCGGAGGCGTGCCGTTCGCGCCGGGGGGCGGGGTGGGCGCCTCGTCGGCTGCGGCAACGGCCCGGTCCCCCGAGGCTGCCGGACGCGGAGCCCGGGTCGCGCCCGCGCGCGGCGCCCGCGGTACCGGGTCGAAGCCGCCGGTGCCGGCCGTCCGGGACGCGAAGAGGTCCTCGACCACCGCGGGCTCGACGACCGCCTGCTCGGCCAGTGCGGGCTCGACGGCGGTCGGCTCGATGTCGTCGACGGTCGGGTCGAGCAGGGTATCGAGCAACGGTCGGCGTAGCGGGCCGCTCAACGGGTCGTTCAGCGGGTCGCTCAACAGGTTGCCCGGCGGATCGTTCAGCGGGTCGCCGGCGGGTCTCGCCACGGCGACAGGCTCCGCGACCATGCCGACCGGGACCGGGACGGGGACCGCGACGGGAAGCGGCGAGGCCGGGCCGGGCGCGACGCCCGGATCGGGCGTGGGCTCGGAGGCCTCCGCGGCCGGACCGAACGGGGACCACCACGCCGACATGGCCGTCTCGGCGAGTTCGGGCTCCGGTGCCTCGGCAGCCGCTCCGGACGCGGGTGCGTCGGCAGCAGAGGTGTCCGCCGGAGGGTTCGGGGGCGCGTCGAGTTGCATCGCGACCGGCTCGGGCTCGGCCTCGGGCACCTCGACGGCGACCGGCTCGGCCTCGTCGCCGGGTTCGGGCTCGGCGGTGCGCGCCTGCTCGCCGGCAACCGGCGCGGCCGGTGCGACGGCGGCGTCGGCGTCGGCGTCGGCGTCGGCGAGATTCTCGTCAGCGGGAACCGGGACGAGCAGCTCGGCGGCGTCGAGGGCCGAGGCGTGGTAGGCGGGCAGGTCCGCACCGCGCGCGAAGACCTCCACCGACGCGGGTACCCCGGCCCGGTTCAGCGCGGTGCCGAGCTGGTAGGCCAGCACGTCGGCGGCGGTGTTCGCGTCCGCACCGGCCAGCTCGACCAGCACCACCGGGTGCGGCAGCGGGCCGCTCGCCGAGCCCGCCGGGGTGCGCCGCGCCGCCACCCAGGCCCGGCAGGCGACCGGTTCGAGCAGTTCCCGGACGGTGACCGCGATCGTCGCCGTGCCGTCGGTCGATGCCGCGAAGGCGTGCGCCGTGGCGGCCTCGGCGACGGCGGCGGGGAGTGCGGCGTCGGCGTCGAGGACGCTGCGCGCGGCCCGTGCGGCCGTGACCAGCGCGGTCCGCACCGGCTCGGGCAGCGCGACCCGGTCGGCGACCAGGGCGGCGGTGAGCAGCTCGACCCCGCGGCCCTCCTCGCCGACCGCGACCAGCTCACGGGCCCACGCGAGCAGGTCGTCGTCGACCCGGCCGGCCAGGGTCAGCAGGAGCTCGTGGTGGGCCACCGGCGCCGTCACGACGCCGCCCCGACCAGCGCGCGGGCGCTCGACCACACCGGGCACCGCGGCGGAGGCTGCCGCCCGGTGGTAGGGCGAGTCGATCCCGCCGGTGAGCACCTCCACGCACGGGGTGTGATCGCCGTGCGCCCGCAGCACCCGCTGGAGCGTGGCCGCGAGCCGCCAGGGGGAGTCGCCGCCGCGCACCAGCACCACGCGCTGCTCGCCGCCACCACCGGATCGCAGCACCGTCGACAGCTCGACGCACCCGGGGTGGTCGCGCACCACGGCCAGCACGGACAGCGCCGCCGCGTCGAGGGGCTCGGGGTCGGCCGCGAAGGTGAACGGCGGCTCGGCCGGTACGTGCACCGGCAGGACGGCGTCGAGCAACCGGCGCGCCGGTCCCCAGCCGCCCGCGGCCTCGCTGAGCAGGTCGCGCTCGTGGTCGGTGAGCCCGATCCGGTTGCGCATCAGCTCCCGCGGCAGCAGCAGGCTGACGGTCTCGGGGGCGCCGGAGCCGGTCGCGGCCTCGGCGGCGAGCCAGTCGCGAAGCCGCCACAGCAGCTCGTCGGGCAACCGCCCCGCGAGCCCGACCAGCAGGTCGTGGCAGGCCGGCACGGCCCGCGCACCTGCGTCCATCACTCCACCTCGACGACGATCTCGACCTCGACGGGGGCGTCGAGGGGAAGCTCGGCGACCCCGACGGCCGACCGGGCGTGCTGCCCGGCCGCCCCGAACACCTCGGCGAACAGCTCGGACGCCCCGTTAACGACGGCGGGCTGCCCGACGAAACGCGGCGCCGACGCCACGAACCCGACGACCTTCACCACGCCCGTGACGGCGTCGATCCCGACCAGCGCGTCCACGGCGGCGAGCGCGTTGAGCGCGCACTGCCGGGCCAGCGCGTGCGCCTGCTCGACGGTGACCTCGGCGCCGACCTTGCCGGTGGCGACGAGCTTCCCGTCGACGATCGGCAGCTGGCCCGCGGTGAACACCAGCGCGCCGCTGCGCCGGGCCGGAAGGTAGGCCGCGACCGGCGCCGGGACGGGTGGCAGCGTGATGCCCAGCTCCGCCAGCCGTTGCGAGGCCGGCACCCCCGCCGTCACCGTCAGCCGTCCCGCACCGGGCGCTTGAACCAGGCGACGAGCTGCTCGGCGTTCATGCCGGAGGTGACCGACACGAGCTCCCAGCCGTCGCGGCCGAAGTTGTCGAGGATGGCCTTGGTGTTGTGGATCAGCAGCGGGGCGGTGAGGTACTCCCACTTGACCGGTGCGCCGGGGGAGGTCATGGCCGGGACTGTAGCCAGCGCCCTGTGCGGGCCGTCACCCCGCCCGCCGGTCAGCGGGCCCGGCGGGCGCCGCCCCCGTAGGCTGGTCCGGTGATCTCGTCCGGCTGGCCCGACCCGCTGCCCGGGGTGCGGCTGCACGTGGTGTCCGGCAAGGGCGGCACCGGCAAGACCACGGTGGCGGCGGCGCTGGCCCTGGCGCTGGCCACCGACGGCCGCCGCACGCTGCTCGTCGAGGTGGAGGGCCGCCAGGGCATCGCGCAGCTCTTCGACACCCCGCCGCTGCCCTACGAGGAGCGCCGCATCGCGGTCGCGCCCGGCGGCGGGGAGGTGCGCGCGCTGGCCGTCGACCCGGAGGCGGCGCTGCTGGAGTACCTGGAGATGTTCTACCGCCTCGGCATCGCGGGGCGCACGCTGCGCCGGATGGGCGCCATCGAGTTCGCCACGACGCTCGCGCCCGGCCTGCGCGACGTGCTGCTCACCGGCAAGGTCAAGGAGTGCGTCACCCGCACCGGCCCGGACGGCCAGCGCGTCTACGACGCCGTGGTCGTCGACGCCCCGCCGACGGGCCGGGTCGTCAGCTTCCTCGACGTCACCAAGGCCATGTCCCAGCTCGCCAAGGCCGGGCCGATCCACAAGCAGAGCGAGGGCGTCGTGCGGCTGGTGCACTCCGCGGACACGGCCACGCACCTGGTCACGACGCTGGAGGACCTGCCGGTCACCGAGACCCTCGAAGCCGTCGCGGCGCTGCGCTCGGCCGACCTGCACCCCGGCGTCGTGATCGTCAACGGGGTGCGGGCGCAGTGGCTGCCCGACCGCTCCGTCGCGGCCGCCGCCGGCGGCCGGGTGGACGCCGAGCGCATCCGCGCCGGGTTGGCCGGGGCCGGTCTCGACCTCGCGCCCGACGTCGTCGACGGGCTGGTCGCGGAGACCGTCGAGCACGCCGTGCGGGTGCATGCGGAGGCCGCGGCGCTGGCCCGGCTGGACGACCCCGAGGCGGGCGAGCCCGGTTCCGGTGCGCCGCTGCCGCGGGTGGAGCTGCCGCGGCTGGTCGGCGGCGTGGACGTCGGCAGCCTGTACGAGCTCGCGGAGGCGCTGGTGGAGCAGGGTGTTCGGGTGCGCAGGACGAGCGGGGTGCGGTCGTGACCCGCGAGGTGCCGCCGCTCGACGTCGACGCGCTGCTCGACGACCCCGGCACCCGGGTGGTCGTGTGCTGCGGCTCCGGCGGCGTCGGCAAGACCACCACGTCCGCGGCGCTCGCGATCCGCGCGGCCGAACGCGGCCGGCGCACCGTCGTGCTCACCATCGACCCGGCGCGCCGCCTCGCCCAGGCCCTCGGCCTCACCGCGCTGGACAACGAGCCGCGCCGCGTCGACACCGGCGCCGGTTCCAGCGCCGGTGCCGGCTCCGGGGGCGGCGAGCTGCACGCGATGATGCTCGACATGCGTCGCACCTTCGACGACATGGTGAGCGCGCACGCCGAGCCCGAGCGTGCCGAGAAGATCATCGCCAACCCCTTCTACCAGACGATCTCCTCGTCGTTCTCCGGCACGCAGGAGTACATGGCGATGGAGAAGCTCGGCCAGCTCGCGGGCACCGGGCAGTGGGACCTGATCGTCGTCGACACCCCGCCGTCACGCTCCGCGCTGGACTTCCTCGACGCCCCGCAGCGCATGTCCAACTTCCTCGACGGCCGCATGATCCGGTTGCTCTCCGCCCCCGCCCGGGCCGGCGGGCGCGGGCTGCGCAGGCTCGTCGGGGCCGGGTTCGCGCTGTTCGCCAAGGCCGTCTCGACGATCCTCGGCGGGCAGATGCTCGCCGACGCGTCGGCGTTCGTGCAGGCCTTAGACACGATGTTCGGCGGGTTCCGGGAGCGGGCCACGGCCACGTACGCGCTGCTGCGCTCGCCGGGGACGGCGTTCGTGGTGGTCGCGGCCCCCGAGCCGGACGCGCTGCGCGAGGCTGCCTACTTCGTCGACCGGCTCGCCGGCGAGGAGATGCCGCTGGCCGGGCTGATCCTCAACCGGACCCACCCCGTGCGCGCGCCGCTGTCGGCGGCGAAGGCCCGCGATGCCGCGGACGGCCTGCGCGGGGCGCCGCTGGCCGCGGCCGTGCTGCGGCTGCACGCCGACCGAGTCGAGCTCGCCGCCCGCGAGGACCGGCTGCTGGCCCGCTTCACCCACGCGCACCCGACGGTGCCGGTGGCACGGGTGCCCGCGGTGGCCGGCGACGTCGCCGACCTGGACGGGCTGCGCGAGATCGGCGACCGGCTCGCCGCCACCCGGGCCGCGGTCGTGGACGAGTCCCCGGGCGAGGCGCCGGTGCGGCGCATCCGCTGACGCGGCGGCGCGGTCGTCGGGGCGGTGTCGCCGGGCCGGGCGGCGGGGTGGCGGGGTGGCCGGGCAGCCGGGTGGCCGGGCCGGGTCTCGGGGTGGCGGGGTGGCCGGGTAGCGGGGTGGCCGGGTAGCGGGGTGGCTGGGCCGGGTCTCGGGGTGGCGGGGTGGCCGGGCAGCCGGGTAGCCGGGTAGCCGGGTAGCCCCATGATCGTCGGCTGTGGACCGCCGGCTGTGCCACTAACGGTCGCGCGTCCCGAACTGGCGATCATGGGGACTCGCGGGGCCGCCTGCCCGCTGTGCCGCACGCCCCGTGACGGTGATCGTCGGTTGTGGACCGCCGGCCGCATTCAGCACGGCTACGCGTCCCGAGCTCGGGATCATGGTGTCCGCAGGGGCCAGTGCGCCCGCCGCGGACGAACTGTGCGCCCGCTGGCGGTCGACGCGCTCGCCGGGGTCGATGCCGGGACGGTGATCGTCGTTCGGGGACGACGGACCGTGCCTGACACAGCTCGGCGTCCCGAAGCGGTGATCATTGGCCCGGTGGGGACCGTGTCGATCGCTAAGCCGCCGCCTGCTCGCCGCCGGCCGCCCCGCCGACTGTCCCGCCGCAGGCCGCCCCGCCGACTGTCCGGCCGCTGGCCGTCCCGCCGGCTGTCCCGCCGGCCGGCCCGCGCACCGTCCCGCCGCGGACCTCTCCAACGCCGGCCGCCCCGCGGACTTCCCCGCCGCCGGCCGTCCCGCCGCGGACCTCCCCAACCCCGGCCGCCCCGCGGACCTCCCCGCCGCGGACCTCCCCAACGCCGGCCGCCCCGCGGACCTCCCCGCCGCGGACCTCCCTAACCCCGGCCGCCCCGCGGACCGCCCCACCGCCGACCTCCCCACCGCGACCGACCGCACCGCCTCCGGGCCCGTCGGTCTGGGCGGCGTCGACCTGGGCGATGTAGTGGGCACGCCGGGCCGACTCGAGCAGCTGGGCCCACGACTGCACCTGCGGGCGGTCCTTGAGCAGCGCGCGCCGCTCCCGCTCGGTCATCCCGCCCCACACGCCGATCTCGACGCGCTGGTCCAGGGCG
Organism: Pseudonocardia sp.; assembly: GCA_052387455.1. Taxonomy (GTDB): domain Bacteria; phylum Actinomycetota; class Actinomycetes; order Mycobacteriales; family Pseudonocardiaceae; genus Pseudonocardia. The sequence goes on along the minus strand of JBQTJE010000271.1, from coordinate 2,739 downwards.
TGCGCGAGGCACTCCGTGCGCACCGGGCAGGCGTCGCAGAACCGCCGCGCCTCGCGCTGGTGACGTCCCCGGGCGAACAGCCCGTCGGCGTCCGCCACCCGGCACCGCGCCGCCGTCCGCCAGTTCCAGGTCTCCGCCATGTCTCCCCCGTCCGTCGGTGTCGATCTCGATAGACGAAGTCTGGGCGGGCGCGGTTCCACCGGGCAGACGGTGAAAATACTCAACTCGCACGGCCGGTGACTGTGGGCGACCGGCCGGGGAGGCCGGGTAGCCTCGGCGGGCGTGAGACTCCCCGACCATGCGCGCCGCCCGGTCGCGCGCCTGCTTGGGCTCTGCGTGCTGGCCGGAGTGCTGCTCGCCGGGATGACGTTCCCGGTGGCGGCCGGGCTCGGGCTGGTCGCGGGCGACGCGGGCGACAGTGTCACGAGCGTGTCGTCGGACATCGTCGACGGCCCGCTGCCGCAGACGACGGTGCTCACCGACAGCCGCGGCGGCCGGATCGCGGCCCTGTTCGACCAGAACCGCACCTCGGTCACCGCCGACGCGATCGCGCCGGCGATGAAGGCGGCCATGGTCGCCGTGGAGGACCGGCGCTTCTACCAGCACCAGGGTGTGGACCTGGGTGGAACGATGCGGGCGGTGCTCGCGAACTCCGCGTCGGGCGACGTCGTGCAGGGTGCCTCGACGATCAGCCAGCAGTACGTGAAGAACTACCTGCTGTACGTGGCCGCGCAGACCGAGGCCGAGCGCCTCAAGGCCACCGAGCAGACGCCCGCGCGCAAGCTCAAGGAGGCGCGGATCGCGCTGCAGATGGAGCGCTCGCTGGCGAAGGAGGAGATCCTCACCCGCTACCTCAACGTCGTGTTCTGGGGCAACAACGTCTACGGCGTGCAGGCGGCGGCGAGCACCTACTTCCGCAGCACGCCGGACAAGCTCACGGTGCCGCAGGCCGCGCTGCTCGCCGGAATGGTGCGCAGCCCGTCCGCGTTCGACCCGGTGGCCCGCCCGGACGCCGCGCGCGACCGGCGCAACCTCGTCATCGCGCAGATGCGCGACCAGGAGATGATCACCGAGGCGCAGGCGCAGGAGGCGGCCGCAGCACCGCTGGGGGTCGTCAGCCCGCTCAACACCCAGCCCAACGGCTGCATCGGGGCCCGTGACATGGGCTTCTTCTGCAAGTACGTCGTGGAGTACCTGGGCGAGCGCGGCATCTCCCCCGAGCAGATCAACCGCGGCGGTTACGTCATCCGCACCACGCTGGACCCGGACGTCATGGCGAAGATGAAGGCCTCGCTGGACGCCGAGGTGCCGCCCACGCAGCCCAACGTCGCGAACGTGATGTCGATCGTGGCGCCGGGCAAGGACAAGCACCGCGTGCTCGGGATGGCGTCGAGCCGCACGTTCGGGCTCGACGCCAAGGCCCAGCAGACCAGCTACGGGTTGCCCTACGAGCCGGTCAACCTGGGCTCGGGCTCGGTGTTCAAGATCTTCACCGCAGCCACGGCCCTGGAGAAGGGCCTGGGTGTCGACACCCAGATCCCGGTTCCGCCCAGCGGCTACGCCTCGCCGATCTACCGCGACGGCGGCGGGCGGCCGATCCCGGTCCGCAACGCCGGCGAGTACGCCCCCTTCCTGAGCATCACCGACGCGCTGGCGCAGTCGCCGAACACGGCGTTCGTCAAACTGATGGAGCGCACGGGCGTGCCGGACGTCGTCGACATGGCGGTGCGGCTCGGGATGCGCCAGCTCGCGACCCAGCAGGTGCCGCGGTCCGGCGGGCGCAACTACGCCGAGGTGATCAAGTCCCAGCGGCAGGCGTCGTTCACCCTCGGGGTGAACCCGACGAGCGTGCTGGAGCTGGCGAACGTCGGGGCCACCCTGGCGAGCGCCGGGATGTGGTGCCCGCCCAGCCCCATCGAGTCGATCACCGACGCCGACGGGAACCCGGTGCCGCTCACCGAGGCACCGTGCGAGCAGGTCGTCGCGCCCGGCCTGGCGAACACCATGCTCGTGGGCATGAGCAAGGACGACCTGCCGGGCGGCACGGCCGCGCGGGCGGCGGGCGAGGTCGCGTGGAGCCGTCCCATGGCAGGGAAGACCGGCACCACCCAGAACAACAAGTCGGCGGCGTTCTTCGGGGTGGTGCCGGAGATGGCCGGGGCGGTCATCACGTTCGACAACTCCAACCGCCCGCGCCCGCTCTGCGACGGTGCGGGCGCGCCCTTCGCCTGCGCGCGGGGCAACATCTTCGGCGGCAAGACCCCGGCCGAGACGTGGTTCGGGGCGATGACGGCGATCCTCGCGGGCACGCCGGTCTCGCCGCTGCCCGCACCCGATCCGCGCTACCTGCGCGGGGGCAGCGACAAGCAGGTCCCGGACGTGCGGGAGCGCTCCGAGGACGAGGCGCGCGCGATCCTCGCCCGGGCCGGCTGGCGCGAGGTGGGACGTCAGACGGTGGACAACGCCGCGCCGGAGGGCACGGTCGTCGGGCAGGACCCGCTGGGTCCGGCGCTGCCCGGCGACGAGGTCACGCTGCTGGTCAGCAGCGGGGAGGTGCCCGACGCGCCGCCTGCGCCGGGCGAGGACGAGGACTCCGACGACGGGGACGGCGGCTGACCATGATCGACGGCGCGTTCCCGGCGGCGGGGCGCGACGCGGCCTACCATCCGGGGCCATGGCGGTCGGGGACGGTGAGGCGCTGCTAGGACGGGACGGCACGGGCGCGACGTTCGCGGTCGC
>JBQTJE010000270.1:0-2789 GCA_052387455.1 Pseudonocardia sp. | reverse complement strand
GGACCGGTCCGCCCGCCGTGCGGCGGGCGGAGGGTCGATCGAGTTCGGAGAGGAGGAAATGTGAAGGAGGAGTACACCGCACCCGTGCTGGAGGTCATCGGCGAGCTTCGGGAGGTCACGGCCGCGTCGTCGGGCGGGCCCACCGCGGACCTCATCTTCAGCGTGTTCGGCACGACGTCGGTCGCGAGCTGAGGACACCGGTTCCTCGGGGCGGCGACCCGCGGTCGCCGTCCCGAGGAACCCCCACGTCCGGCTCGTCACAACGGGTCCGAAGGGACACCACATGCACGCAGCGAGCATGCCCGCAGTGAGGTTGCGCCGTGACGGCGTCGTCTGGTCCGACCTGGACGGCGAGGTCGTCCTGCTCGACCTGCGCACGTCGACCTACTTCTCGGCCCGGGCCAGCGCCGCGGTGCTGGTGAACGCCCTGGCCGACGGCGAGTCGGAGCCGGGGCTGGTGGCCCGGCTGGTCGAGCGTTACGACACCACCCCGGCCGCCGCCCGCGTCGACGTCGCCGCCTTCCTCGGCGCGCTCGCCGACCGCGACCTGCTCGAGCCCGCCGGTGCGTGAGGTCCCGCGCGGCGGCGTCGACGCCGCCGGCTACTACCGGCCGTCGACCGAGGAGGTGCTGACCTGCTGGGTCGGCGGGGTCGAACCGGTCGATCCGATCACCCCCTCGGGTCTGTCACCGCGGGCCGGGTTCGAGGCCGCGTTGCTCCCCGCGCTGCGCCGGCCGCCGTGCGTGATCGCCTTCTCCGGTGGTCGGGACTCCTCGGCCGTCCTCGCCGTCGCCACCGGCCTCGCCCGCCGCGAGGGCCTGCCCGACCCGGTCGCGGCCACGCACGACTTCGGCGGCCGCGGCGACACCGACGAGACCCGCTTCCAGGAGCTGCTTGTCGCCGAGCTGGGGCTGCGCGAGTGGCACCGCTTCCGCGACGTCGAGGCGTTCGACGTGCTCGGCGCCCGGGCCCGCGCGGGCCTGCGCCGCCACGGCCTGCTGTGGCCCGCGATGGTGCACTGCCACGCGCCGCTGGTCGAGCTGGCCGCGGGCGGCGGCTCGCTGGTCACCGGGGAGGGTGGCGACGAGATCCTCGGCAACCAGCGGATGACGGCGCTGACCTGGGCGGTCCAGAACCGCTACCCGCCGGGGCGGCGCACCCGCGCGCTGCTCGCCGACTCGCTGGCGCCCGCCGTGGTGCGCCGGCGCCGATTGCGCGCCCGGCTGGGCGCCACCCCGATGCTGCCGTGGCTGCGCGGCGGACTGGCCGAGGCGTTCGTCGACGGCCTGGTCGGCGACCTCGCCGGCGCGCCGCTGCGCTGGGACGCCGCCGTGCGCCGCCACCGCGGTCGCCGTGCCGTCACCACCGCCGCGCGCAACTTTCGGCGGGTCCTCGCCGCGGACGACGTGAGCTTCCACGAGCCGTTCCTCGATCCCGCGTTCGTCGGGCCGTTCAGCCGCGCCGGCGGGATCCGCGGGTTCACCACCCGGACGTCGATGATGCGAATGCTGTTCGGCGACGTCGTGCCCGACGTGATCTGTCGGCGCAACGAGAAGGCGAGCTTCGGGGCGGTCGCCGTGGGCGGGCCGTCGCGGGAGTTCCTGGCCGGGTGGACGGGCGCGGGCGTCGATCCCGACCTCGTCGACGTGGCGGCGTTGCGGGCCGCGGCGCTGTCGGACTCCCCGCCGTACGGGGTGCAGCTGCTGCTCCAGGCGGCCTGGCTCGCCACCGTCACCGATCGCGAGCCCGCCCGTGGCTGAGCTTGCACATCCGGGCGCGCATCGCCCCAGGTACCGGCCAGGCGCCAGGCGCGCGGCCGTCGCGTCGCGGATCCCCGCGGCGCTCGCCACCGCGGTGGCCGTCGAGATCGGGCTGCGCGTCACGACGCTGCCTCGGCTGTGCGCTGCGCTCGGCGTCGCGCTCGCGGCGGGAACCCGAACCGCGGAGCAGGGCGACGTGCTGCTCACCGGCCGCGACCGCGCCGGGTGGCGGGCCGCCCAGCGCGTCGTGGCGGGTTGGCCGTGGGCGCGCGACCGGCAGTGCCTGCGGCTGGCGCTGGTCGCCGGCCGGTTGCTGCGCCACCACCGGCCCACCCTGCACCTCGGCGTGGCCCGGGTGGACGGCGCCGCCGCGGCGCACGCCTGGCTCACCGCCGGGAGGACGGTCCTGGACACCGTCGACGACACCCACCGGCGCTACCTGCCGCTGGCCGCGAGGAGCGCATGACATGCCCCGCTACCTGCTGCACGGGCTGCGCGTCGACTCGGAAGTGCCGCTCGCCCACGACCGCACCGCCCCGTCCGGGGCCGCGGCCGATCTGGTCGTCCGGTGCGCCGGGCGGCGGCCGGTGCCCGACACCCTCGCCGACGGCACGCTGATGCAGGGCGTCGCAGCCGACGGCAGGCTGCGCCAGAGCATCACCCGCACCCCCGGCGGCGGCGCGTGCGTGCGGGTGCACGGCCTGGTCGACTTCGAGGTGGCCGCCGACCTGCGCGAGGTCCGCGTGTGGCGCGATCCCGCCGCCGCGGAGGAGATGGTCGCGATCCTCGCGATCGGCCACCTGGTGGCCGCGGTGCTCGCGCTGCGCGGGGAGACCGTGCTGCACGCGAGCGCGGTGGAAGTGGACGGCGACGCGGTCGCGTTCGTCGCCGACTCCGGCGGCGGCAAGTCCACGATGGCGGCGCTGTGCAGCGCCCGCGGCGCGCGGTTCGTCACCGACGACGTCCTGCGCCACCGGGTCGGGGCCGCCGGGGCGCGCTGCTTCGCCGGGGCGACGCAGAACCGGCTGC
>JBQTJE010000269.1:0-3684 GCA_052387455.1 Pseudonocardia sp. | reverse complement strand
GCGTCGTGAGCCTGCCCAGCATCGGCTTGACGGGCTCCACCCTGCCCGAGCGGCGGTGGTGGAAGGTCTGGGTGAACAGGATCCGCCCGCCGGGGACGAGCTGCTTGGCGACGTGCCGCATCGCCTCGACCGGGTCGGGCAGCAGCATGAGGCTCGCGGAGAAGTAGACGACGTCGTACGGGCCGCCCTCGTGGTCGTACACCGAACACAGGCACGGCGTCACCTGGGCGTCCAGCCCCGCCCGCGCGACCGCGGCGTGGCAGAACTCGTAGTAGTCGCGATCGATGTCGAGACCGACGATGCGCAGGTCCCGGGCGCGCACCAGCTCGGCGGCGCGGACGATCGCCGCACCGGTGCCGATGCCGACGTCGAGCACGTGGGAGCCCTGCGGCATGCGCTGGAGCGCGGCGCGATACCACGGCGCGGTGAGTCCGGCGACGAAGCGGTCGTACACCCAGCTCCGCGCGGCGCTGCGCGCGCGCTGCGTCTGCGGCACCGTCGCTCTCCGGACGATCAGGCGTCCCCGCCGCCGGGCAGGGACTCGTAGATCTTCTTGCAGTCCGGGCAGACGGGCGAGCCGGGCTTGGGAGAGCGCGTCACGGGGAACGTCTCGCCGCACAGCGCCACGACCATGTTGCCCAGCACCGCACTCTCGGTGATCTTGGACTTCTTGACGTAGTGGAACATCTTCGGCGTGTCGTCACCCGTGGCGTCGGTGCCCTCCGGGCGGGTGTCGACCTCGGGCAGCGTCGTGGTGGTCACGTCGACAATGATGCCCCACGTGGACCGTCGCGTCGCATCGTCGCCCGCCGGTGACACCGGCCATACCCCGGCGGTGTCGGCGGAGGTCACCGAAGCGCTCGCCCGCGGACGCGCCGTCGTGGCCCTGGAGAGCACGATCCTGGCCCACGGGCTGCCGGCTCCGGGCAACCGGGCCGCGGCCGACGCGATCGAGGCCGCGGTGCGGGCCGGCGGAGCGATCCCGGCGACCGTCGCGGTGCTCGACGGGGTGGCCCGCGTCGGCCTCGACGCCCGCGACCTCGACCGCGTGTGCGCGGGCGGGCTGCACAAGCTCTCCGCCCGCGACCTCGGCGCCGCCGCGGCGCTCGGGTGCAGCGGCGCGACGACCGTCGCCGCGACGATGGCACTGGCCCACGCGGCCGGGGTGCACGTGTTCGCCACCGGCGGCCTCGGCGGGGTGCATCGCGGGGCACGGGACACCTGGGACGTCTCGGCCGACCTGGGCACGCTGGCGTCGGTGCCGGTGCTCGTCGTGTGCGCCGGGGTGAAGTCGATCCTCGACGTCGGCGCGACCCTCGAGGTGCTGGAGACGTCCTCGGTGCCCGTGCTCGGATACCGCACGCACACCTTCCCCGGGTTCTACCGCCGGTCCAGCGGCCATCCCGTGCCGTGGCGGGTGGACTCCGCCGCCGAGGCCGCGGCGGTATGGCGGGCACACCGGGCGCTGGGCCTGCCCTCGGGTGCGGTGCTCGCCCGGCCCGTCCCAGTGGCCGGCGAGCTCGACGCGGCCCTGCACGAGCGGTTGCTCGCCGAGGGCCTCGCCCGCGTCGCGATGCTCGGCATCACCGGCAAGGACGTCACTCCCGCGCTGCTGGAGCACTTCCACGCCGGCAGCGACGGGGCGAGCATGCGCTGCAACCTCGCCCTGGTCCGGGCCAACGCCAGGCTCGCCGCCGAGGTGGCGGTGGCGCTCCGCGGCGGGCCGGCTCAGCCGGCGTAGCGGGCGGTCTCGCCGTCGGTCGTGACGCTGAGCGCACCGCGCTCCACCAGCACATCGAGATGCGCGGCGGTCTCCAGGATCGCGAGCATCGCGTTCAGCGGGTCCAGGTCGTCGAGATGGTGGTCCCGGCGGGTCCAGGGCAGTACCCGCGCCACCTCGACGGCGGTGTCCCGGCCTTCGGCCACCGCGGCGAGCGAGGCGTCGAGCCGCTTGCCGTGATGGGCGAGCAGTTCGTCCACCCGCTCGTGGACGCGCCTGCCCACCGGGCCGTGCGCGGGCAGCAGGGCGGCGTCGGGGCGGGTGAGCATGAGGTCCAGCGACGTGAGGAAGTCGGTAAGCGGGCTCGGCGGGGGCGCGGCCTCGAAGCCGATCGACGGCGTGATCCTCGGCAGGACGTGGTCGCCGGCGAAGAGCAGGTCGTTGCCCTCGTCGGCGAACACGAGGTGACCGCGGGTGTGCCCGGGCGTGGCGACGGCCAGCAACCGCCGGGCCGGGCCACCGGCGTCACCGCCTGCGAGGTCGATGACGGCGCCGTCGTCGAGCCACTCGTCGGGCCGTTCCCAGTTCCCGTCGTCGGCGGGCGGCGCATGCTGCTCGATGTCGCGGGCGAGCGCGGTGGCGCCGGCGCGACGCAGCCTCGCCGCGTGCGCGGCGCCCGGCCGGGTCGCCGGGTCGAGGATCCGTTCCACCGACGGCAGCTCGGCCCGGCCCAGCGCGATGCGCGTGCCGAACTCGCGGCGCACCTCGACGGCCTGCGTGTAGTGGTCGCGATGGGCGTGCGTGACGAGAAAACGGCGCACGTCGACCAGTCCCGCCCCCAGCGCGTCGAGAGCGTCGACGAGCAGCTCGCGCGCCACGGCGAGCGCCCAGCCGGAGTCGACCAGCGTCCAGCCCGGCCGACCGGACGCACCGTCGGCGACGGCGTAGACGTTCACCGCGCGCAACCCGTCGCCGGGCAGCGGCAGCGGGATCCGGAACACCCCCGGAGCGCACGAGTACACGCCGGGCTCGGTCCAGTCGAGATCCGCGCCGTCCTCGACGACACCTCGCGTGCGGGCCGTCACCGGCGCGCACTCTCCGCCGGCGCCGAGCCGGGCCCAGCGGTGGGCGAGAACGCGTCGGGCTCGCCGGTGTCGTCCGCGAGCGTGTCGTCCGCGAACAACGCGGGGCCGTAGATGTCGCGGAACGTGGTCAGGATCTCCTCCAGCGGCAGGTCGGTGAACACCCCACGCTCGCGCACGTACTCCATGTAGGCGCCCCCGCCCGGGCTGAACTCGTGCAGCAGCGCGTCGTGGCGGCCGTCGAACTCGATCGGCGCCACCCCGAACCGGGCGCACAGCTCGGCGTTGAACGCCGGCGTCGCCTTCACCCACCTTCCGTCGAGGTGCAGGTCGGTGTAGCCGTGGTAGACGAACAGCTCCGCGCCGCCCATCCGCTCGCGCAACCGCGGGGTCTGGACGTGGTTGCGCACGTCGGCGAAGCCCAGCCGGGCCGGGATGCCCAAGGCCCGGGCCGCCGCGGTCAGCAGCACCGCCTTCGGCACGCACCAGGTCGGCCCGGCCGCCACGATCGCGCTCGCCCGGTACGCGGCCGGGTCGGTGCTCATCGAGAACGGGTCGTACCAGAACCCGTCCCGCACTGCCGTGAACAGGCGGGCGGCCTGCTCGACGGGCTCCGCGGCACCACCGATCGCGTCCCGGGCGAACGCCTGCACTCCGGGTGCGGCGGAGTCGACGTAGTGGCTCGGGGCGAGGTGTTCGGGCTGCACGGACGACACCGGCGGCGCTCCCTTCCTTCGACGACCTTCCGACACTACGTCGCGGGCGGGTGCTCGGGGAGCGACGGCGGCCCGGGGGCGGGGTTATCACAACCCCCGCCCCGCCCCCCCCCCCGCGCCCATCAGCGGCACCCCCCGGGGGGCACACACCCCCCCCCCACGTGGC
>JBQTJE010000268.1:0-14240 GCA_052387455.1 Pseudonocardia sp. | reverse complement strand
GGGACAACCCCACCCCCGCCGGGGGTGCGCCCCCCTTCCGCGTCGGGGGTCGGGCCGCGACGATGCGTCGATGGGCGGTGGCGGCGTGCGGGTCGACGGGCCGGCAGGCGGGCACCGGCGCCGGGAGGCCGAGCTGTGGCGCCAGCGTGCCGAGCTGGAACGCCGGCTGCACGACGGCGCGTCGCTGCGTCTCTCGGCCTTCGCCCTGCGCCTCGGCCTGCTGCGTCACGCGGCCGACCCCGGCGCGCTGGACGCCGGCATCGATGAGCTCCAGGAGGAGCTGCACGCCGTGCTCGACGAGCTGCGGGAGGTCTCCGGGGCGATCCACCCACCGCTGCTGGCGCGGGCGGGGCTCGGCGCGGCGCTGCGGGAGCTGGCCGACCGGTCCGCGGCGGAGGTGGTTGTCGCGGCCACCACCGAGCGGTTCGACGCCGTCACCGAGGGCACCGCCTACGACGTGGTCGCCCGGTGCGTGACGCCCCCGCCACCGGCGTGGCCGATCGCCGTGGCCGTGCGGCGCGAGGTGGACGAGCTGATGGTCGCTATCGTCGGCGCCGACCCTCGCCACGTCGAGGAGCTGGAGGTGCAGGTGACCCCCCTGGGCGGCAGCGTCGAGTGCGTGCGCAAGCGCCGGTCCGACGGCGCCACGATCACGGTGCGCATCCCGTGCGGGTAGCGCTGGCCGAGGACGGCACCCTGTTCCGCGAGGGCCTCCAGATGCTGCTGCGCGCGGCCGGGCACGAGATCGCCGGCGCGGTGGCCGACGGCGACGCCCTGGTGCGGCTGCTGGACACCGAGGTCGCCGACGTCGCGATCCTCGACATCCGGATGCCTCCCGAGCCGGACGGGGGTCTCGTCACGGCCGAGCGGCTGCGCGCCCTGCACCCGGGGATGGGCTTGCTGTTCTTGTCGCACTACGCGGAGTCCCACTATCTGATGCGCATCCTGGAGATCGGCACCGAGCGCATCGGGTACCGGCTCAAGGAGAAGGTGGGCAGCGTCGACGTGCTCACCGACACCCTCGCCCGGATCGAGGCCGGCGAGATCGTCATCGAGCCGGTGCTTGCCAAGCGGCTGGTCGAGCGGCCGCGCGGGCAGCGTCGCGACGCGATCGCCGCGCTGTCGGAGCGTGAGCGCGACGTCCTCAAGCAGATGGCCGAGGGCCGGTCCAACAACGGCATCGCCGCGCAGCTGTTCGTCACGCCGAAGGCGGTCGAGAAGCACATCGCCGGGATCTTCGGCAAGCTCGGCCTGGCCGCGGACGCCTCCGAGCACCACCGCCGGGTGCTGGCCGTGCTCGCGTACCTGCGCGCGCAGCGCTCGGACCCGTGACCCGGTGGACGCGCCAGGCGCGGCTCGCGGCGGAGCTGACGCGGGCCCGGCAGCGCCTGAGCCGGGCCCGCGACCTCGAACGCCGCCGCCTCGCCACCGCACTCGCCGGGGTGACCACCGACCGGCTCACCGCGCTGCGCCGCCACCTCGCGGCGGCGTCGATCGCCCTGTCGCTGGGCGACGCCGGCGCGGCCGGCGGTGAGCTCGCCCGTGCCCGGGCCGAGCTGGACGAGCTGCTCGAACGGTTCCGCGGGATCGCGCGCGGCGTCTACCCCGCGGTGCTGCGCGACCAGGGTCCGTTCGGCGCCCTCGACGAGCTGGCGGCCACGCTGCCCCGGCCGGTGCTGCTGTCGGGGGGCTCGGCGGCGCGGCTGGAGTGGGAGATCGAGTCCGGGCTGTACCACCCGGCGGCCGCTGCGGTTGCCGAGCTCGCCGGCCGGCCGGCCGCGGAGGCGCTGCGGGTGCACCTGGCGCACGCGGACGGCCGGCTGATGGTCCGCATCGACGACCCGGCGCCGGACCGCGGCGCGCCGCGGGTCCGGGCCGGACTGCGGGATGAGGCGCAGCGGCTCGCGGCTCTCGGCGGCGACCTCACGGTCACGGGCACCGCGACGGTCACCGTCTCGGGCTGGGTGCCCGACCGGCTGGAACCCGCGGTGGTGGGCGCGGGTGACCTCGAGGTCGCCCGCACACACGCCGCGCAGATCGCGGCGGCCCGCCGCGCCGCGGTCGCGGAGATGGACAGCGAGCGGCGCGCGATCGAGCGCGACCTGCACGACGGCGCGCAGCACCACCTGGTGAGCCTGCGGCTGATCCTGGGCATGGTCGAGCACGAGGTGGCCACCGGTCTGGTCGATGCCGCCCGCGACCGGCTAGCGGTGCTCGCCGACCAGGTCGCCGTGGCCGAGGTGGTGCTGGCCGAGACCGCGTCGGGGATGTCGCCCGCGGCGCTGCGCCACGGCGGGCTCGCCGCCGCGCTGGCCGGCGAGGTCGACGGCGCGGGACGCGCCGTGCTGGTCGACGCCGAGGACCGCCGCTTCCCGGCCGAGGTCGAGGCGGCGGTGTACTTCTGCTGCCTGGAGGCGGTCGGCAACGCCCGCAGGCACGCCCCCGACGCCGTCGTGAGCGTGCGGGTGCGGGTCGCAGGTGGCGTGCTCGGCTTCACCGTCCGCGACGACGGCCCCGGCTTCGCCCTTGGTGGCGACGGGGAGGGCGGCGACGGGGAAGGCAGCGGCCGGGGGATGGCGAACATCGCGGCTCGGATGGCCGGGGTCGGGGGCACCGTGGCGGTGGCGTCGGCGCCGGGCGCGGGCACCACTGTCACGGGCAGCGTCCCGCTCATGCCTGCCTGATCGGGTGCAGTGGACCTGACGCCCGACACTGCTGTCAGCGGGTTCCGCCTGCCCCGCGCCCCCGCTGAGTGCGATCTCGCGCGTGGCCGCCGAGCAGCTCCGCCTGCAACGGAGCGGGGAACCGCACCGAGAACCGCACGTCGCCCAGCAGCGTCTCCAGGGTGTGCGCGGCCTCGTCGACCAGCGCGCGGCGCTCGGCGCCGACGTCGGTCAGCAGCCGCACGGCCAGCGTCCCGTCGCGGCGCTGCACCCACCCCCCGGCGATGCGCCCGTCCACCCACACCGCGGGCCCGCCGTTGCCGTTGCGGTCGAACAGCAGCTGCACGTGCGCGGGATCGAGGTGGAACCCGCGCTGCTTCCAGCCCATCGTCGACGGGTCGAGGCCGGGCAGCAGCGCCACCGCGGGCTCGGCGGGCGCGACCGCCGGCTCGAGGTCGTCGGGCAGCAGGAATCCGGGGCCCTCGTCCAGCGTGACGTCGACGGCCCCGCAGGCGATCAGCGCGGCGCGGGTGGTGGCGGCGGTCCAGCCGGTCCACCACTGCAGGTCGGCCCGGGTGACCGGGCCGAAGGAGCGCAGGTGGCGCTGCGCGATCCCGGCCGCGGCCGCGGCGGCGTCGAGCGGCTCGCCGAGGCCGCCGTCGACCCAGGCCTGCGCCGCCGCCCACCGGTACTGGCCGTTGACCCAGCTGCCGGTCGGGCGGGCGCGCAGTACCCGGCCCTCGAACCCCATCAGCAACAGGATGCGGCTGTGCGCGGACTGCGTGGCGGCCCATCGGCCGCCGCCGACCGGGACGGGCACCGCGAGCTCGGGCAGTTGCCGCCCGATCTCGCGGGCGGTGAGCGGCCCCGTGCGGTGGAGCAGGGCGGTGATCGCGTCCATGGCGGCGTCGGCCCAGGCCTGCGGCCGGGCGATCCCGGCTCCGTCGAGCTGCTGGTGCACCTGGCGGCGCTGCACCCGCGCGACGGCGACGGTGGTGCCGTGGTGGGCCAGCCGCGCGGTCTCCCGGCCCAGCACCCACAGGGTGCGGCGCATGGCGTGGTGGCGCACCAGCGTCCGCTCGTCGTAGAGCGCGCGGTCGACCGCGGCGAGGTCGGGACGGCGCATCCGGGCCGCGGCCGAGAGGTAGACGGTGACGGGGTCGCTGGAGTGCAGGGCGACCAGGTCGTCGGCGACGGTCACGACGTCGTCCGTGCGCCGGGTGGGTGTCAGCCGGTGGCGGGTGACGAGCCGCGCGCGCCGCTGGCCCACGTCGATGCGGGGAGAAGCGGCCACGGGCGCAGCGTCCCATCCCCCGGCTGTGCGACGCGGAAGGCACGGTACCCGTCACGCGCGGTGGTCAAACCTCCAACAGCAAGCAACTCGGGTGAACTTGGCGCGTCACTCAACACCCGCGAGCGTCGTTTGCGCTAAGAGGCGAAGAGCCGAGCCACGACTTCGGGGACGGGCGATGGAGACGATCAGCCAGCGCAACATCGGCGGCAGGCACCGGCAGGGCGACGACGAGCACGACGGCATCCCCGCCCCGCGGACCGGCGCGTCCGGTCCCGCACGTGCTCCGTGGGACACGGCGAGGATCGAACCGGCCCGCAACGGCACCGGCCCGACCGACGCCGCCCCGCCCGACACCGCCCTGACCGACGCGGCTGACGACGGGTGGGACGACGACTGGTCCGACGACGACGCCCGCTGGGACGACGCCCGCTGGGACGACGGCCCGGACGGGACGGGCACGGACGACGCGGGCCCGGCCGGCACGGGCCGGGACGGTGATCGCTGGGACGGTGATCGCCGGGATGACGACCGGGAAGGCGACGCGCCCGCCGACGAGCGGGACGTCGAGCCCGTCGACGCTCCGCCGTTCGGGACGGGCGCCCAGGGCGCGGTGTACGGCACCGGTCCGCAGCATGCGGTCTCGTCGACGGGTCCGAACCGCGCCGTCACGGCCACGGGTCCCCACCGTGGCGTCGGCGCGCCGCCTGTCCGGCCCCGGCGCCGCCGCGCGCCGCGGGCGGGCGCGGGCCTGCGCCGCGCGCTGTGGGTGGTGGCGGCGGTGGCCGCGCTGGTGGGCATCGGGCTGGCGGCGGTCGTGGTCTTCCCCGGGCTCACGCGCGGTACGCCGGCCGAGGTTCCGGTGTCGGTCGCGGCGCCGATCCCGGCCGAGGCTGCGTTCGGTGAGCGCCTGGTGCGAGCCGACGGCTGGACGATCGAGATCGACGAGCCCAGGGCGGTGAAGGCCGCCGACGACATCGACCTGCCCGCGGGCGCCGAGCGCGGGATCGTCGTCGACGTCGTGCTCACCAACACCGGCGCGGAGCCACGCGGCACGGCGGGCTGGACGGTCAAGGCGATCGTGGGCAGCGCCCCGGTCGAGGTCCTGCCCGACGGTGGCGCGCCGAGCCGCACGATCCGTCCCGGCGCCTCGCTGACCTTCCCCGTGGCTGTCCCGATGCCGGAGGACACCACCGACCTGCAGCTCGAGGCGGCCCCGCCGGCCGGCGTGCCGAGCCTGTTCGTCGGCACGGGTTGAGTCGGCGCGGCCTCTCGCGCGGCGCCGCCGGGGCGGGCAGCATGAACGCGTGCCGCCCACACCGTTCGCGTCCACCGCAGACCTCGCGGCGAAGCAGCAGACCCTCGAGGTGCTCGCCGACGGCGTGTACGCACTCACCGCGGAGGGGGACCCGAACGTCGGCGCGGTCGAGGGTGCGGACTTCGTCGTGTGCATCGAGGCGCTGGCCACCCCCGTGGCGGCGGCCCGGTGGCTGGCGCGGTTGCGCGAGTACACCGACAAGCCGGTGCGCTACCTGGTGCTCAGCCATTACCACGCGGTGCGGGTGCTCGGTGCGGCCGCGTTCGACGCCGCCGTGGTCGTCGCCCACGAGCGCACCCGCGACCTCGTCCTGGAACGCGGGCGCGAGGATTGGGCCTCGGAGTACGGCCGGATGCCGCGGCTGTTCGAGGAACCCGGTTCCATCCCCGGCCTGACGCTGCCCACGCTCACCTTCACCGACCGGCTCACGATCGACCTCGGCGGCGACCGCGGGCCGCTGGAGCTGCGGTACTGCGGGCGGGGACACACCGAAGGCGACCTCGTGGCCTGGTTGCCGCAGCAGCGGATCCTGTTCGCCGGGGACCTCGTGGAGTCGCAGGCGGCGCTCTACACCGGCGACGCCTTCCACCACGACTGGTCGACCGGCACGCTCGACGCGGTGGCCGCGCTGGGCGCCGAGACACTCGTCGGCGGCCGAGGCGGGGTCACCCGGGGTCGCGAGACCGTCGACGCCGCGGTCGCGCAGACGCGGCAGTTCCTCGTCACGCTGCTCGCCGAGGTCGGCGCGGTGCAGGCCCGCGGCGGCACGCTGCGCGATGCGTTCGGCGCCGCGCACGCCGCCCTGCACGGGCGCTACGGGCACTGGCCGATCTTCGAGCACACCCTGCCGTTCGACGTGTCACGCGCCTGGGACGAGCTGGCCGGCGTCGAGCGACCGGTGGTGTGGACCGCGCAGCGCGACCACGAGGTGTGGGAGCAGCTCCAGTCATGAGCGTGATCCGGTCATGAGCGTGGTCGTCGTCGGTAACGGGCCGGTCGGGCAGACCGCGGCGCTGCTGCTCGCGCGCTGGGGAATCCCGACGCTCGTGCTGGACCGGCGCCCGGCCCGTGACGTCGTGGGCTCCAAGGCGATCTGCCAGCACCGCGAGGCCCTCGACGTCTGGGCCGCCGTCGGGGCGGGGGAGCAGATCGCGGCCGAGGGCGTCACGTGGACCACCGCGCGCACGTTCCACGGCGAGCGCGAATTGTTCGCCCACACGCTCCCCGAGGCCGGCCGCTCACCGTTCCCGCCGTTCGTCAACATCTCGCAGAGTCGCACCGAGCAGATCCTCGACGAGCGGATCGCCGCCGAGCCGCTCGTCGAGGTGCGGTGGGGGTGCGACGTGACGGAGCTCGACCAGGACCCGGACGGGGTCACCGTGGGCTGCGCGGACGGCTCGACGCACCGTCGTGCCTACGTCCTGGTCTGCGCCGGTGCCCGGGCCACGACCTTGCGCGACCAGGTCGGGGTGCGCTTCGAGGGGCGGTCGTTCGACGACCGCTTCCTCATCTGCGACGTGCGCGCGGAACTGCCCGGCTGGGCGGCCGAGCGGCGCTTCTGGTTCGACCCGCCGTGGAACCCGGGCCGCCAGGTGCTCGTGCACCCGTGCCCGCACTCGACGTTCCGCATCGACTGGCAGGTGCCGCCCAGCTACGACCCCGACGCGGACGCGACCTCGGGCGGGCTGGACGCGCGCATCCGGGCCGTCCTCGGCGAGCACCCCTACGAGATCGTCTGGCGCTCGGTGTACCGCTTCCAGTCCCGCTGCGCGGACCGCCTGCGCGCCGGGCGGGTGTTGCTGGCCGGAGACGCCGCGCACCTGTTCTCCCCGTTCGGTGCCCGCGGGCTCAACTCCGGGGTCGCGGACGCGGAGAACGCCGCGTGGAAGCTCGCGTTCGTGCTGCGCGGCTGGGCGCCCGAGGCCCTGCTGGAGAGCTACCACGACGAGCGGCACGCCGCGGCCCGGGAGAACCTCGCGGTCACGACCGCGACGATGGACTTCCTCGTCCCGCCCGACCCCGAGCGCGCCCGGCACCGCGGCGACGTCCTGGAACGGGCGGCGACCGACCCGGCCGCGCGCGCCCAGGTGGACAGCGGCCGGCTCGCCGAGCCGTTCTGGTACGTCGACTCCCCGCTGACCACCCGCGACGGTCTGCGCCGCCGGTTCGCCGGCCGCCCCCCGCGGGGAGCGGTCCCCGACCCCGGGCCCGGGATCCTGCTGCCCGACGCCCCGGTGGCCGACTCCCGCGTCACGCGGTCGCGCGAACTGGCCCGCGACGGGTTCCTGCTGCTCGTCACCGACCCGATGACGCCGATGGTGCTCGAAGGTCTCACGGTCGCCGCCCCCGTCCGGGCCCGGCGGCTCGCCGATCTCGACCCCGACGGGTCGCTCGCCGCGCTGCTGCGGGCCCGGCCGGGGGAGGTGTGGGTGGTGCGCCCGGACGCGCACGTGGCGGCCGTGCTGAGCAACCCCCGCCCCGCGGACGTCGACGCCGCCGTCCGCCGGGCCCTCGGGGCCCGCGCCGCCCGCACCGAGGTCGTCGGCGTTCGGTAAGACATGCGCCGTCCGGGCGGGGATGCGCTCGGGCAGGATGGCGCCCGCTCCATCCACCACGAACCGATCCGCCCCGAAGGGAGTCCGCGATGCGAGGCATGACCAGAGTCGCGCTCGCCGTCGCCGTGCTCGGGCTCGTGGCCGCCGGGTGTGGCGCGCCCGCCGCGGCGCCGGGTCCGGCCGCGCCTGTTGCCGGGGCGGCTGCCGAGCCCGCGGCACCCGGCGCCCTCGACTTCACCACCACGACCGTGGACGGCGCGGCGTTCGACGGCGCCGCGCTCGCCGGCACGCCTGCGTTGCTGTGGTTCTGGGCGCCGTTTTGACCGACGTGCCGGGCCGAGGGGCCCGGCGTCGCGGCGGTCGCCGCGGAGTACGACGGGCGCGTGCGGTTCCTGGGCCTGGCCGGGCGCGGGCGGGTCGCGGCGATGCGTGACTTCGTCGCCGACACCGGCACGGGCGCGATGACCCACCTCGTCGACGCCGACGGCGCGCTCTGGCAGCGTTTCGGGGTGTTCGGGCAGCCGTCGTTCGCGTTCGTCGCCCGCGACGGCACCGTGCGCACCTACCGCGGCAGCCTCGACCCGGCGGAGCTGCGCGCGGCCGCCGACGAGCTGCTCGCCCGCTGATGGACGTCCCCACGCTGGCGTTCGCCCTGGTGGCGGGCGCCGTCGCGGCGTTCAACCCGTGCGGGTTCGCGCTGCTGCCGGCGTACCTGGGACTGCTCGTCGCCGGCGCTGACGGCGCCACATCGGGGCCGGCCGCCGTGCGGCGCGCGGTGCGCTTCGCGGCCGGGATGACCGTCGGGTTCGTCGCCGTGTTCGGGCTCGTGGGTGTCGTGGCGGCGCCGCTGATCGGGGCGTTCGAGCAGTACCTGCCGGTGCTGACGCTGGTGATCGGTGTCGCGCTGGTCGGGGTGGGTGTGTGGCTGTTGGCGGGCCGCTCGCTCGCCGTGCCCGGGCTGGCCGGGCGCGGGCGGGCGCCCGGCACCGGCTGGTGGTCGCAGGTCGGCTACGGCGCCTCGTTCGCGGTGGCGTCGCTCTCGTGCACGATCGGGCCGTTCGTGGCCGTGACCGCCGGCGCGGTGGGCGTGGGTGACCCGGCCGGAGTGGCCGGGGTGTTCGTCGCCTACGCGCTGGGCATGGGCGTCGTGGTGCTCGCGCTGGCGGTGGCCGTCGCGCTCGCCCGTGCCTCGGTGGTGGCCCGGATGCGCCGGGCAGGGGCGGTCGTCGGCCGGGTGAGCGGGGCGCTGCTGGTGGTCGCGGGCGCGTACGTGGCCTGGTACGGCTGGTTCGAGCTGCGCGCGCTGGCCGGCGGCCCGGCGACCGACCCGGTGGTGTCGGCGGCGGCCGGGGTGCAGGAGGCGATCGCCCGGGCGGTGATCGGGCTCGGCGCGGGGGGTGTCCTCGCGCTCGGGACGGGCTTGCTGGTGCTGCTCGCCGGAGCGGTGGTGGCGGCCCGGCGCGGATCCGGCGCGAGCGGCTGATCAGCGCCTGCGCTGCTGCCACCACCAGCGCAGCAGCACGGTCAGCGACGCCAGCAGCATGAGCAGCACGACGACCCGGCCCAGCGGCGAGGAGAACCCGGTGGGATCGGACTGGGCCAGGACGAGAAACATCACCCCACGCTACCTGCGCCGTGGCCGGTGGGCCGTCAGGCGGAGCACCGGCCTACGGTGGCGCGCGTGCGGCTCACCCAGTTCCGGACCCTGATGGACGAGGAGTTCGGCTCCATGCGGGCCGCGTCGCTCGCGCGTGACCACGTGCTGGCCGAGCTCGGTGGCCGCACGGTGGAGGACGCCCTGGAGGCCGGCGTCGATCCGCGGACTGTATGGCGCGCCGTGTGCGCCGCGTTCGACGTGCCGCCGAGCCGCCGCTGACGCCCGTGCCGCTGACGCCCGTGCCGCACCGGATTCTGGCCTGTGGGCGTGTCGCTGTGCTGTTCGAACAGGCGTTCGCTAGGGTGTTGTCCACGTGACGGGCGGTTGTCCACAGGCTCCGCAACTCGTCCGCGGATTGTCGGTGGTGCCCCCTACCGTCGATCCCGAGCACTCCCGACCCGCACCTGAACCCGATGGAGACCGGCGATGAGCGCACCGGACCGCGAGAAGGCCCTCGAACTGGCCCTCGCCCAGATCGAGAAGAACCACGGCAAGGGCTCGGTGATGCGCCTCGGCGACGACACCCGCCCACCGATCGGAGTCATCCCCACCGGCTCCATCGCGCTCGACGTCGCGCTGGGCGTCGGCGGCCTGCCGCGCGGGCGGGTCGTGGAGATCTACGGCCCGGAGTCCAGCGGAAAGACCACCGTCGCGCTGCACGCGGTCGCCAGCGCCCAGTCGTCCGGGGGGATCGCGGCGTTCATCGACGCCGAGCACGCGCTCGACCCGGAGTACGCCAAGGCGCTGGGTGTCGACACCGACGCCCTGCTGGTGTCCCAGCCCGACACCGGCGAGCAGGCGCTGGAGATCGCCGACATGCTCATCCGCTCCGGCGCGCTCGACATCATCGTCATCGACTCGGTGGCCGCACTCGTGCCGCGCGCCGAGATCGAGGGCGAGATGGGCGACAGCCACGTGGGCCTGCAGGCCCGGTTGATGAGCCAGGCGCTGCGGAAGATCACCGGCGCGTTGAGCAACTCCGGCACCACCGCGGTCTTCATCAACCAGCTGCGGGAGAAGATCGGAGTCATGTTCGGCTCCCCGGAGACCACCACGGGCGGCCGGGCGCTGAAGTTCTACTCCTCCGTGCGGCTGGACGTGCGGCGGATCGAGACCCTCAAGGACGGCACCGACATGGTCGGCAACCGCACCCGGGTCAAGGTCGTGAAGAACAAGGTCGCGCCGCCGTTCAAGCAGGCCGAGTTCGACATCCTCTACGGCCAGGGCATCAGTCGCGAGGGCTCGCTGATCGACGTGGGGGTCGAGCAGGCGATCATCCGCAAGTCCGGTGCCTGGTACACCTACGAGGGCGACCAGCTCGGGCAGGGCAAGGAGAACGCCCGCAAGTTCCTGCGGGAGAACCCCGACATCGCAGCCGAGATCGAGAAGAAGATCAAGGAGAAGCTCGGCATCGGGGCACAGGTCGACGCCGAGATCGTGCCGCTGCCCGCACCGGTCGACTTCTGATCATGGCCCCGCCGCCCGCCCCGACCCCGCCCGGCACCGGCCCCGAGCCGACCGGTGAAGTCGGAGTAGGTGGCGACAGGCGAGCGGGCGGCGGAGGCGGAGTGCGTGGCGACGATGAAGCGGGCGGTCCCAGGGTTGTCGCGCTCGACGATCTGCTCGCCGATCGGGGCCGCGACAGACCGAGCGTCCCGAATGCCCCGGTCGCCCGGCTCGACGGGATCGAGCCCGGGTCGCCCGCGCCGGTGGCCGATCTCCTCCGCCAGCCCGGCGCTGCCCGGCGACCCGGCACCGGCCGCGGCGGTGCGGGCCGCGGCGGTGCGGGGCCGGGCGGTGCGGGCCGGGGCAGTAGCGGGGGAGCTGGTGATGGCGGTTCGGCCGACCGCCGGCCCAGGGGTCACCACCGTTCCATGATCACCGGTTCGGGACCGGACACCGTGTCTGGCGCGGCCGGGCGTCCCGAACCGACGATCATGGGCGGCAGGGCCGGCCCCGCCGCCCCGGCCCTCGCCGCCCCGCCCCCCGCCGCGCCGGCGCCGGCCTCCGCCGCCCCAGCCTCCGCTGCCCCAGCCCCCGCTGCCCCAGCCCCCGCCGCCCCGCCCCCCGCCGCACTGGCCCCGGCCCCCGACCTCCTTGGCGCTCCCGCTCCGGTCGCCGCGGGTAGCAACGCGGACGGCTCCGGCGTCGGCGCGCCGGGCCGCTCCGACGCCGATC
Organism: Pseudonocardia sp.; assembly: GCA_052387455.1. Classification (GTDB taxonomy): domain Bacteria; phylum Actinomycetota; class Actinomycetes; order Mycobacteriales; family Pseudonocardiaceae; genus Pseudonocardia. Next base: position 2,578 of record JBQTJE010000268.1, on the reverse strand, counting down.
CCCACGCCGATCCCGAGGACCTCGCCCGCGCCCTCTGCCTGCGGCTGCTCACCGACCGCGCCCGCACCCGCCAGGAGCTCGCCCAGGCGTTGCGTCGCAAGGGCGTCCCCGACGATGCGGCAGGCGCGGTGCTGGAGCGTTTCGACGACGTCGGTCTCATCGACGACCAGGCGTTCGCCGACCAGTGGGTGCGCTCCCGGCACGCCGTTCGAGGGTTGGGCCGCCGCGCCCTGGCAGTGGAGCTACGGCGCAAGGGCGTGGCCGACGAGGTCGCGGGGGAAGCGCTCGCCGCGGTCGACGATGCCTCGGAGGAGCAGCGGGCCCGCGAGCTGGTCGACCGCCGGCTGCGTAGCCTCCGGGCCGACACCGACGAGCAGCGTGCCGTCGCCGGTCGCAAGCTCGTCGGGATGCTGGCCCGCAAGGGCTATGGCGGCGGTGTGGCCTACCGCGTCGTCCGCGAAGCGCTGGCCGCCCACGGCGCCGAGCTGGACGAGCTCGCCTCCGAGCCTCCGGTGGACTGACATCTGCCCCGGCGCACTCCGCCTGCACCGCGCCAACCGTTCGGCGCCGCGCCGCTGTCCGGAGGTTGGCGTAGCACCGGTGGGCTGTCGCGGTGGTGCCCGGTCAGGTCGTTGCCCGGGGCGCATGGGTTCACGGTCGCCACAGCACCTGCACGTCCCCCGGCAGCCCGTCGCCGCCCGCCAGCTCGCCGAGGGTGCCGAGCAGCGTGTCGCAGAACGCCTGTACCGCGTGGGTCGGGGCGAGGTCCGAGCGTCGAGCCAGCGCAACCGTGCGGTACAGCGGCGGCGTGAGCGCGGTGCGCCGCAGTCGCGGCCGCCCGGCGAACACCAGGTCGGGTACGACCGCCACCCCGGCGCCCGCCTCCACGAGCCGCAGCACCGCGTCCATCTCACCGCCTTCTACGGCGAACCGCGGGATCACGCCCGCCGCGGCGCACGCCCGCAGCGTGACCTCCCGCAGGTCGTAGCCCTCGCGCGGCACGACGAGCGGCCGGCGGGCCAGTTCCGCGACGGTCATCGGCCGCCGCCCCGCCCGCCTGTCCGGCCCGGCCGCCGACGCGACCGACAGTCGCTCGCGCAGCAGAGGTGTCACCGAGAGCCCCGGGTCGAGCCCGGCAGCGGGCACGATCACCAGCGCGAGGTCGAGCCCGCCGCGGGCGAGCGTGCGTTCCAGTGGCTGCGAGCCGTCCTCGACCAGCTCCACCCGCACGTCCGGATAGCGGGCGCAGAACGCCCGCAGCACGTCGGCGAGCACCCCGATGCACAGCGACGGCGTCGCGCCCACCCGGACGCGCCCGGAGCGCACCCCGATCAGCTCCGCGACCGCCATTCGCGCGCTGTCCATGTCGGCGAGGATCCGGCGGGCGAGGGGCAGTACGGCGTGGCCGGCGGGGGTGAGCTGGAGCCCGTCACGGGCTCCGCGGTCGACCAGCGGCGCGCCCAGGTCGCGTTCCAGTACCCGCAGCTGGCGGCTCAGCGTCGGCTGCGCCACGCCGACGGCGTCGGCGGCGCGTGTGAAGCTGCCCACGTCTGCGACGGCGACGAAGTACGCGAGCTGCTGAAGTGTCACGTGCATAGCCTACGAGCATGAGGCGCTGATCCTCGATGCATTGGCGGGCCTGCCAGCCTGGTAACGACGCTAGCCGGTCGAGTCGTAGGCTCCACAGATCATGACCGTGCGTCATCGCCAGGTCACCGAACACGAGGAACCACTGACGTGTCATCCACCACTGACGCGTCCGCAGGTCGGGCGCAGATCTCGGCACGGACGCTCCGCAAGGACCGCTGGTGGCTCTCACCGGCCGCCCAGGGCGCCGCGCTCGTCGTCCTCCTCGGCTACGTGGTCGTCCGGCTCTTCATGCGGGACTACTACTTCGTCGCCGACTCCAACTACCTGACGCCGCTGTACTCGCCGTGCATCAGCTCGGCGTGCACGCCCGGCTCGGCGCACTTCGGCACGATCTTCGGGGAGCTGCCGTTCTGGCTGCCGCTGCCGATCATCGTCTTCCCGATCCTGCTGGGCTTCCGGGCCACCTGCTACTACTACCGCAAGGCCACCTACCGGTCGCTGTTGCAGAGCCCCACGGCCTGCGGGGTCGCCGAGCCCGCCAAGCGGTACTCCGGCGAGACGAAGTTCCCCTTCACGATCATGAACTTCCACCGCTACTTCTTCTACGCCGCCAGCGCCCTGCTGCTGATCAACACCTACGACGCGGTGCTGGCGTACTTCCCGGCGGGCGGCGGCTTCGGGGTCGGTCTGGGCTCGATCATCCTGACGGTCAACGTCGCGATGCTCTGGGGCTACACCCTGGGCTGCCACGCGTGCCGCCACATCGTCGGCGGGCGGCTGAAGCACTTCTCGCGCAACCCGGTCCGCTACAAGGCGTGGACGGCGGTGTCGAAGTTCAACGGCAAGCACATGCAGTGGGCGTGGGCGTCGCTGGTCAGCGTCACGCTGACCGACGTGTACGTCATGTCCGTGTCCGCGGGCTGGATCTCCGACCTGCGACTGTTCAACTGAGGGGATGACCATGACCGATCGTGACAGCACGGTAGAG
>JBQTJE010000267.1:0-6941 GCA_052387455.1 Pseudonocardia sp. | reverse complement strand
GTGGGGTGGGGGTGGGGTGGGGTGTTGGGGTGGGGGTGGGGGGCGCGTCACTTGGGGGTTGCCGGTGGGACATCGCGGGGGGTGAGGGTGGGGTGTCATGACGGTTGTGTCGTCGGGTGTGGATTCGGGGTTGCTCGCGCGGGCGCTCGATGTTGCCGGGCGGCTGGCGAACGACGCCGCCGAGGTGATCTCGGCGACCGCCGGGCGCGGGTTGGGTGAGCACGCCGGTCTGTTCGACTGGGTGACCCACACCGACCGCACCCTCGAACGCCACACCCGCCGGGTGCTCGCCGCCGAGTTCGGCGACGTGCCCGTGGTGGGCGAGGAGCTCGGTGACGGCGACGGGCGGCCGTACCGGTGGCTGGTCGGCGGGCCGGGCGAGACCCGCTGCGGTACCGCCAACTACGTCGCGGGCTTCCCCTGGTGCGCCTACAGCCTGGCGCTGGTGGACGCCGCGGGACCCGTGGTGGGCGTGATCGCCGACCCGCACCGCGCGCAGATCTACGCCGCGGCCCGCGGGCGCGGGATGCGCGCCAACGGCGTGGCCGTCGAGGTGGGAACCCGCGGCGCCGCGGGCGGGCTGGTGTGCTGCGAGCTGGGCGGGAGCGCCCAGGGCCGGTTCCTGCGGGCCGCGGGCGCGCGGGCGCGGGTGCTCGGCTCCGCGGCGCTGGCGATCACCCAGGTGGCGTTGGGGCACGCCGCCGCCGCGATCGTGGACGGCCACCGGGAGTGGGACGTCGCGGGTGCGCTGTGCCTGGCGGTCGAGTCGGGCGCGGTCGTCGTCGACGCGCTGGGCCGGCCCGACCCGCTGCCCACCGGGGTCGCGCTCGTCGCCCGCCCCGGCGCCCTCGACGTCGTTCTCGACTGGTGGCGGGCCGCGTCGGCGACATAGTGTCGATGCCATCGCAGCGACGACCGGCCAGACGCGCAGCACCGCCTCGCTCGCCGTCCGGGCGACGCCGTTCCTGTTCGTCGTCATCTGGGCGTCGGGGTTCGTCGTCGCCAAGTACGCGGCCCCGTACGCCGAGCCGCTGAGCTTCCTGGTCCTGCGCTACGCGTGCGTGGCGGTGCTGATGGTCGCGCTCGCGCTGGCGTTCCGGGCGGCGTGGCCGCGCGGGCGGCAGGTGGGGCACCTCGCGGTTGCCGGCATCGGAATACAGGCCGGCTACCTCGGCGGGGTGTGGGTGGCCGTCGCCGAGGGGATGCCGGCCGCGGTCGCGGCGCTCGTGGTGAACCTGCAGCCGGTGCTCACCGCGGCGTTCGCGGCGCTGGTCGGCGAGCGGCTGGGGAAGCTGCAGGTCACCGGGCTGGTGCTGGGCTTCCTCGGGGTGGTGCTGGTGGTCGGCGAGCGGCTCACCACGCAGGGCCTGACGCTGCTGACGCTGGGCCTCACGCTGACGGCGCTGCTGTCGATCACCATCGGGACGCTGTACCAGAAGCGGTTCTGCCCCGAGTTCGACCTGCGCACCGGCCAGGTCGTGCAGTTCGCGGCGTCCATCGTGGTCACGGTGCCGTTCGTGCTGGCGTTCGAGTCGTTCCGCGTCGACTGGACCCCGCAGCTCGTCGGCGCGCTGGTGTGGTCGGTGCTGGTGCTCACCGGCGGCGGGATCTCGCTGCTGTTCCTCATGCTGCGCCGGGGCGCCGCGGCGCAGGTGACGTCGTACTTCTACCTCGTCCCGGGGATCACGGCGCTGATGGCGCTCGCCCTGTTCGGCGACACGCTCGGGGCGGTGGCGATCGCCGGGATGGTGGTGGCGGTGCTGGGCGTCGCGCTCGCCACCCGGCGGTAGTACCGGGTTATACTCGCGTCCGTGAAGACCGCCATCTCGATCCCGGATCCCGTGTTCCGCCGGGTCGAGGAGCACGCCCAGCGCCTCGGCCTGTCGCGCAGCGAGTTCCTCTCCCGGGCTGCGGCGCGCTGGGCCGATGAGCTCGACGAGCAGGATCTGACCTCCGCGATCGACGACGCGCTGCTCCACGCCGGCCCGGACCCCGACGCGGAGTTCCTGGCACGGGCGGCCCAGCTCGCGCTCGCCGACGATCGCGAACCGCGCGGGTGACGCTACGCGGCGAGCTCTGGTGGGCCGACCTCGGCGAGCCACGAGGGTCGGCGCCTGCCCGCCGGCGTCCTGTCCTCGTCGTGCAGTCCGACCCCTTCAACCGCAGCGCTCTGCGCACCGTCGTCGTCGCCGCTGTCACGACGAACCTGCGGCTCGCCGCCATGCCGGGCAACGTCTTCCTCGCCGCCCCCACGGGCGGGCTGAGCGAGGACTCGGTCGTCAACGTCACGCAGCTCGTCGCTGTCGACAGGCAGTTCCTCGACTCCAGACTGGGGACGTTGCCACAGCACCTGCTCGACGACGTCGAACGCGGCCTGCGCCGGTTGCTCCGGCTGTAGGCGGCGCTACGTGCCGGCGGCGCGGCGGCGGCGGCGGATCGTGCGGGCCGTCCCGCCCAGCACGACCCAGACCACCGCGAGTCCCACCAGCATCGGCACGATCCCGTCCGCGGCGCTGCGCCCGGCCACCCGCACCAGCTCCGGGTCGGTGACGTCGTACTCCACCGCGACCGCCTGCCCCGGCACCAGCCCGCGCGGGTGCGCGACACCGTTGCCGGGGACGACGGTCTGGCCGTTGGCCGCGGTGAACCGCACGAGCGTGCGCGACCACGACGAGCCCTCCAGCACCTCGGCGGTGGCGACGGCGCGGTTGCGGGAGATTGCGGCGTCGTCGAGCGCCGCACCGACCAGCGCGAGCCCGCCGAGCACCGTGAGCAGCACCGCGGCCCCGATCACGATCTCCGGCAGCCGGCGGCGCAGCACCCGCAGGGCGGGGCGCACCTCGGCGGCGAGCTCGTCGATCGTGCCCGAGCCCGTGGGCGGCGAACTCGGAGCCCCGCTGGTCACCCGGCCGAGTGTAGGGAATGTGGCCGGTGCCTCCCGGGGCGACCACCCGACGTCGTGTAGAACCTCCTACCCTCGGAGCGTGACCCTCGCCCCGTCGCCGCTCGCGCTGCGCGTGCGGACCCGTCCCGTGGACGACCCGGGGAACCTGCTCGACCTGCTGCCCGACGCCCGCAACCCGCTGTCGTGGGTGCGCGGCGCCGACGGCCTGGTCGGCTGGGGTGAGGTCGCGCGCTTCACCGGGTCGGGCCCGCGCCGCATCGCCGACGCCGACGCGTGGTGGCAGGGGTTCGCGGGGCGGCTCGACGTCCGCGACGAGGTCGGGGTGCCGGGCACGGGTCCGGTGGCGTTCGCCAGCTTCACGTTCAGCGCCGAGTCGGAGGGCTCGGTGCTCGTGGTGCCCCGGGTGGTGGTGGGCCGCCGCGCCGGGCGGGCGTGGGTCACCGAGTTCGCGGTGGGTGACGGCCCGTCGGCGGTGCGGGCGGTGCGGCCGGTGCGGCGCAGCGGCGCCCTGCGCTACCTCGACGGTGCCACGCCCGTGCAGCGCTACCGCGCCGTCGTCGCCGAGGCGGTGCGCCGGATGCGGGCGGGCGAGCTGAAGAAGGCAGCGCTGGCCCACGACGTGTTCGCGCAGGGCGACATCCCGCTCGACGCCCGGTTCCTGCTCGCCGGGCTGGCGCGGCGCTACCCGACGTGCTGGTGCTACTCGGTGGACGGCCTGGTCGGCGCCACCCCGGAGCTGCTGGTGCGCCGGGTCGGCGACACCGTGCAGTCCCGGGTGCTCGCCGGCACCATGTGGCCCGACGGCGATCACGACCTCGCCGGGCGGTTGCTCGACTCCGACAAGGACCGCATCGAGCACGCCTACGCCGTCGACTCCCTCGCGCACACCCTGCGCCCGCTGTGCGCGAGCCTCGACGTGCCCGCGCGGCCGCGGGTGCTGGCCCTGCAGAACGTCTCGCACCTGGCCACCGACGTGCGCGGCCTGCTGCATCCGGCCGACCCGGCGACGGTGCTGCAGCTCGCCGCCGCCGTGCACCCCACCGCCGCGGTCGGGGGCACGCCGCGGGCGGCGGCGCTCGCGCTGATCGACGAGCTGGAAGGCATGGACCGCGGGCGCTACGCGGGGCCGGTCGGCTGGGTCGACGCCCACGGCGACGGCGAGCTGGGCGTCGCGCTGCGCTGCGCGCAGCTGGAGGGCCCGTTCGCGCGGTTGTTCGCCGGGTGCGGCGTGGTCGCCGACTCCGATCCGGACGTCGAGGTGCGGGAGGCCGCGGCCAAGCTGCGCGCCGTGCGGGAGGCGCTCGAAGGCCAGCGCTGACGGCGGCGCCCGCGCGTCAGACCCGGGACGTCGCGTCGAGCCAGGGGCGGGTAGGCCGCGGCAGGCGGATGGCCCGATGCCGGCGCTACTCGCGGGTGGCGGTGTCGACGGCGGCCGTCACCGCGGCGCGCACGACGGCGTGCCCGACACGCAGGGTGGCGCGGTCGGCCCGCACCTCCACCAGCCGCAGCCCCGGCGTGGGCTTCAGCGCCGCGGACAGCTCGGCGAGATCGCTGCACAGGTGGTGCGCGACGCCGGTGGCGGCGCACAGCGCGGCGAGGTCGACGGTGTGCGGGGTGCCGAAGACCCGCTCGAAGGCCGCCGCGTGCTCGGGCGCGCCCTGCTCCAGCAGCCCGAATATGCCGCCGCCGCCGTCGTTGAGCACGACGAGGGTGAGGTCGGGCCGCGGCTCGTCGGGCCCGATCACGAGCCCGGTGACGTCGTGCAGCAGCGTGAGGTCGCCGAGCAGCGCGTATGCGGGGCCGTCCCCGGCTGCGGCATGGGCGAGCGCGGCGCCGGCGGCGGTCGACACCGTCCCGTCGATGCCGGCGACGCCGCGGTTGGCGAGCACCCTCAGCCCGCGGCGGGGCGCGGCGGCGAGCGCGACGTCGCGCACCGGGTTGGACGAGCCGAGCGTGAGCAGCGCGCCGTCGGGCAGCGCGTGGACCAGCGCGCGGGCCAGACACAGGCCGCCGGGCGCGGCCGGGTCGTCGAGCGCGGCGTCGCGCGCGCCCGCAGCGGCCCGGTCGGCGGCGCGCCAGCGCTCGCGCCAGCCCGCGGGCGGCGTCATCGGCGGGACGGCGCCCACGGCGCGGACGGTGCCGGCGACGTCGGTCCACGGGCCGGCGCCCGCGACGGCGTACACCGCGACGTCCGGGTCGGCGAGCAGCCGCTGCACGGCCCGGTGCAACGTGGGCCGCCCGGCGACGATCACCTGGGCCGGCCGCAGCCCCCGCGAGTCGGGGTCGGTGGCGCCCTGCACCGCGGCCGTCCCGAGCAGCCACGGGCCGGCGCGCAGCGCGTCGGGCCACGCGGCGGACGCCGGCTCGGCCACGACCGGCAGCCCCCACCCCTCCACGCCGCGGGGCGCGCCGTGGCCCGCGATCACGAGAGTCGGGGCGGACGGGTCGAGCGGCAACTGTCCGGCGGTGCGTTCCCCGTCGGTGACCGCCGTCCACGGCCCACCCCCCGCCCGCCCGGGTGGCACCGGTTCCCCCAAGATCCGCGGTTGCGGTGTGATCCGGCCGGATCTGTCCGTATCCGACCGCAGGCGCGGATCATGAACGGGGACGAGCGGCTCCGCGAAGGGCAGGTTGACGTGCACCGGGCCGGGCCGCCCGCCCGACCCACCGCCCGCCGCCGCCACCGCCCGGCACACCTGCGCCCGCCACCGCCCGTGCTCGGCGACCGGGTCGCCCGCCACGGCGCACTGCACCGCGAGCCGCACCGCGTCGCCGAAGATCCCCGCCTGCAGGACCGTCTGGTTGGCGCCGACGCCGATCATCGACGGCGGCCGGTCCGCGGTGAGTACCAGCAGCGCCACCCCGGCGTGCGACGCCTCCAGCACCGCCGGGTGCAGGTTCGCCACCGCCGTCCCCGACGTCGTGCACACCGGCACCGGCCGCCCGTCGGACCGCAGCGCCAGCCCCAGCGCGAGGAACCCGGCCGTGCGCTCGTCGATCCGCACGTGCAGCCGCAACCGTCCGGCCGCGTCGGCGGCGTGCAGGGCGAACGCCAGCGGGGCGCTGCGCGAGCCGGGGCAGAGCACGGCGTCGGTGACACCGCAGCGGACCAGCTCGTCGACGATCACGGACGCCTGCGCCGTCGACGGATTCACGGGCCCGAGCGTAGGCGGCAGCGCGGTCGGGCCCGCACGTCGCGCGCCTTCACTCCCGCCGGTTGCAGCAAAGCCACTTTCACGCCGTGTAGTGGCGTGAAAGTGGCTTTGCTGCCAAACCCGTCCGCGCGCGACCGCCGCTGCCGGCACCCGTGCGCGGTCACATCGGGATCAGCTCGAACGTCGTGGCGAGCCGGGCACCCGGCAGCTGCGCGCCCGCCGCCTCGGCCATCGGCCGCAGGAAGCCTTCGGGGTCGGCCATGCCGCCGCCGAGGGCGGCGAGGTAGGCACGGTGCGCGGCCAGGGACGCGACGGCCCGGTCGAACACATCGCCGATGTCGACCGCGTGCCCGGCCAGCGGTGACGCGGCCACGGCCACCCACCGCACCCCGCTCCACGGCTCGCCGATCTCGGGGAACAGCCACCGGGTCGCCGCGTCACGCACCGCGTCGATGCACGCCTGACCGACGGCCCGGTGGTCGGCCATGTTGAGCCCGCCGCCGGGCCAGGTCGGGTGGTGGTTGCTCGCGATCACCAGCTCGGGCCGGTGGCGGCGGATCGCGGCGGCGATGTCGCGGCGCAGCGGCACCCCGTACTCGACCAGACCGTCGGGGTGGTCGAGGAACTCCACGACGTCCACGCCGACCTCGCCCGCCGCCGCCCGCTGCTCGGCCTCGCGCAACGGCCCGCACGCGGCGGGCGCGATCGTGTCGATCCCGGCCTCGCCACGGGTGGCGAGCAGGTAGGCGACCTGCTTGGCCTGCGCGGTCCAGCGGGCGACCGCGCCCGCCCCGCCGTACTCGAGGTCGTCCGGATGGGCGACGACGGCCAGCGCGCGGTCCCAGTCCTCCGGCATCGGTGCGAGTGTCAGGCCCCGATCC
>JBQTJE010000266.1:0-4956 GCA_052387455.1 Pseudonocardia sp. | reverse complement strand
TCACCGGCGAGCAGGAACTCCAGCAGCCGCAGCCGGGTCGGGTCGCCCAGCGCGCGGAAGAACTTCGCCACCACCCCCACCTGCGCACCCGCATCACCGAGCAACGGCACCTCTGCCGCTGTGGACTCAGGTGGGGCGGGTGGTGCGGTGGTGGTGCCCGAGGTGGCGGCCATGTATCGCAGCTCCTTCCACGATCAACGCATTCGCCTAGACGAATGCCAGGACGCTCGCATACATTCGGCTAAGCGGATTTGAACGGTTCGGTGACGGGAACCCACTCGACCAGCACCCTGGGGGATCCCCCGCCCGCTGGGGGAACGGGGCAGGCCCATTCGCCCGCACGTAACCGCACGACTTCAGGAGGTTCCTCAGTGAACGACACCGGTGTGTTCGACCTGGCCGTGATCGGGTCCGGTGGCGCGGCGATGGCCGCGGCGATCGCCGCCCGCCGAGCCGGGAAGACCGTGGTGCTCATCGAGCAGGACACGCTGGGCGGGACCTGCGTCAACGTCGGCTGCGTGCCGTCCAAGACGCTGCTGGCCGCGGCCGGGGCCCGCCATGGAGCGCTGGCCAACCCGTTCCCCGGCGCCCCGACCTCGGCCGGCCCGGTGGACCTGGCCGCGCTCGTCGAGCAGAAGGACGAGCTGGTCGGGCGGCTACGTCAGGGCAAGTACGCGGCCGTCGCCGACGCCCACGGGTTCGAGGTCCGCCCCGGGCGGGCCCGGTTCACCGACCCCGACACCCTCGAGGTCGACGGGACGCCGCTGCCCGCGCACGCGTACCTGATCGCGACCGGTGCGGAGCCGGCCCGTCCGGACCTGCCCGGCCTCGACGAGGTCGACTGGCTCACCTCGACCACGGCGATGGAACTGGCGGAGCTGCCCGAGTCCCTGGTCGTCATCGGCGGCGGTTACGTCGGGATGGAGCAGGCGCAGCTGTTCGCCCACCTCGGGTCGCGGGTCACCCTCATCGGCCGGTTGGCCCCGGCGGCCGAGCCCGAGCTCGCCGAGGTGCTGCGCGGGGTGTTCGCCGAGGACGGCATCACCGTCATCGAGGACCGCGCCACCGCCGTGGCGACCGCGGCCGGGCAGGCCGTGGTGAGCACCCGGTCGGGGCGGCGCGCGAGCGGTGCCCGGTTGCTGGTGGCGACCGGGCGGGCGCCGCGCACCCCGGCGTTGGACCTGGACGCGGCCGGGGTGACGACCGACGACCGCGGCTTCGTCGTGGTCGACGCCCAGCAGGCCACCTCGAACCCGCGGATCTACGCCGCCGGTGACGTGTCCGGGGCCCCGCAGTACGTCTACGTCGCCGCTGCGACCGGGCGGGTGGCCGCGCTCAACGCCACCGGCGCGGCCGGCGCCCGCCCGGCGACGGTCGATTACACCGGGATGCCCGGGGTGGTGTTCACCCGCCCGCAGCTCGGCACAGCCGGGCTCACCGAGGCCCAGGCGCTGGCCGCCGGGTATCGCTGCGAGTGCCGGGTGCTGGGCCTGTCCGATGTGCCCCGCGCGCTGGCCAACCGCGACACCCGCGGCGTGGTCAAGCTCGTCGCCGACACCACCACCGGGCGGCTGCTGGGCGTGCACGCCGCGGCCGACGGCGCCGGGGAGATCATGCTCGCCGCCACCTACGCGATCAAGGCGGGCATGACCGTCGACGACATCGCCGACACCTGGGCGCCGTACCTGACCATGGCCGAGAGCCTGCGCATCGCGGCCGGGTTGTTCCGCAACGAGATGCCCACCTCCTGCTGTGCCTGAACCCGCAGCCCACCCCCTCACTCGATCTCCCAGAAGGGCCGTTCCTGTCATGAGCATCGACGCCGACCACCTCGCCACCAGGCTCGGCGAGACCATCAGCTCCACCCCGGGTGCCGGCACAGACGCGATGGGCTGGCTGTGGCCGGCGCTGCTGCGCGAGCTCGCCCGCGGCCGCCCGGTCACCGTCGAGGACCTCGCCCGGGTGACCGGCCGCGGCGTCGCCGAGGTGCGTGACGGGCTGGGTGGGTTGTCGGACACCGAGTACGACGAGACCGGCGCGGTGGTCGGGCACGGGATCACGCTGCGGGAGACCCCGCACCGGTTCACCGTGGACGGCCAGGTGCTCTACACATGGTGCGCGCTGGACACCTTGATCTTCCCCACCGTCCTGGACCGTCCCGCGCAGGTCGTCTCGCCCACCCCGGGCACCGGTGAGCTGGTGCGCCTGCGCGTGGACCCCACCGCCGGGGTCACCGAGCTGGCTCCCGACACCGCGGTCGTGTCGGTCCTCATCCCCGACGCGGGTTCCGGGGTGCGGGCGGCGTTCTGCGACCAGGTGCACTTCTTCGTCACCCCCGCCGCCGCCCGCGGCTGGCTCACCGAGCATCCCGGTGGAGTCGTGCTGGGAGTCGGTGAGGCGTTCGAGTTGGGCCGGCGCCTGGCCCAGGACCTGGTCGGTGACCAGCCCCGCAGCTGCTAGCACAACCACCGCCGATCACCCGAGCAACGAGGAGAAGATCATGTCGATCGCTACACCCACGAAGATCCGTGGGGCCGCGGAGGACCTCGGCGTGGCCGCGCTGGCCGGCTACCTGGGCACCAAGGCGATGGAACCGGTGTCTCAGAAGCTCTACGAGCTCGAATCCGACACCGACCGGGCCCAGGAGGACGCCGCCCGCCCGGGACCACCCGACCGGATCGCCGCCGAGAAGCTGACCCGCCTGGCCGGGATCGACCTGAGCGGCGCACAGCTGGACCGCGCGGCGTCGGTGGCCCACTACGGGCTGGCGATCTCCTGGGCGCCGCTCTACGGGCTGCAGCGCCGCACCACCGCGCTGCGCCCGGTCACCGCGGGGTTGGCGACCGGGGCGGCGATGAGCGTGCTCGCCGACGAGCTGATGACCCCGGCGTTCGGGTTCTCCGCCCCCAACCTCGACTACCCGCTGGTCACGCACCTGCGCGGGATCGCCGCGCACCTGGTGTTCGGGCTGGCCGTCGCCGCGGTCACCGAAATCGCCTGGAGCATGCGCGGCCGCCGGCCCTGAACCGAGCCTCAGCCGATCGTCACGAGATCGATCCCCACGAAGGAGACGCATGACCGAACAATTCGACGCGATCATCATCGGAATGGGCCCCGGCGGGGAGGTCGCGGCGTCCCGGCTGCTGGACGCCGGTCGCCGGGTCGCGGTCATCGAGCGCGAGCTGATCGGCGGCGAGTGCGGCTACTGGGCGTGCATCCCGTCCAAGACGCTGCTGCGCCCACCCGAGGCCCGCGCCGGGGTCGAGCGGGCCGCCGGCGTCGACGGGGCCCGTCTGGACTGGCCCGCGACCCGCGCCCACCGCGACGACATGATCCGCCACCTCGATGACAGCAACCAGGTCACCGGCTACGAGAAGTCCGGCGCCACCGTCATCAAGGGCGCCGCCACCATCACCGGCCCCGGCACCGTCGAGGTGGACGGGCGCATGCTGTCCGCGACCGACATCATCGTCGCGACCGGCTCGACCGCGGTCCTGCCCCCGGTCGAGGGGCTCGACACGGTACCGGTGTGGACCAACCGGGAAGCCACCACCCTGACCGACATCCCCGGCCGGGTCGTGATGCTCGGCGGCAGCGCCGTCGGGTGCGAACTCGGGGTGTTCCTGCACCGCTTCGGCGCCCAGGTCACCATCGTCGAGCGCTCGGCCACGCTGCTGGCCCGCGAGGACCCACGGGTCGGGGAGATCCTCGGTGAGCGGTTGCGCGCCGAGGGGATCGACGTGCGCACCGGCGTCACCGCCGTCCGCGCCCACCGCGACAGCCCCGACAGCCCCGACACGGTGATCACCCTCGACGATGGCACGCAGCTGCGGTGCGACATCGTCGTGGTCGGCGCCGGGCGCCGACCCCGCACCGCCGGGCTCGGTCTGGACACGGTCGGGGTCTCGCTCGGGGACCGAGGCGAGATCACCGTCGACGAGCACTGCCGAGCGGCGGACGGGGTGTGGGCGATCGGGGACGTCACCGCGATCATGGCGTTCACCCACGTCGCGATGTATCAGGGCCGGATCGCTGCGGACGCCATCCTCGGCCGGCCCCGCCCCGCGACCTACGGGGGCATCCCGCGGGTGGTGTTCACCGATCCCGAGGTCGCCGCCGTCGGGCTCACCCCGGCCCAGGCCGCCGAGCAGGGTGTGCGCACCACCGCTGTCGAGCTCGACCTGGCCGCGACGCTCGCCCGGCCCTGGACCTACGAGCAGAACCCGCACGGGCATCTCGGGCTGCTCGCCGACCCCGACAACGGTGTCCTGATCGGTGCGTGGGCGGTCGCGCCGATGGCCGGGGAATGGATCCACCAGGCCGCGCTGGCCATCCGCGCCCGCATCCCGATCGAGGTGCTGCTCGACCAGGTCGCCCAGTTCCCCACCTACAGCGAGTCCTTCCGCGCCGCGCTGGAGCAGCTCGACCTCACCAGCGCCGGCTGAGGCCGCCTACCTGGTGTGCACCCAGCCCGAACTGTCAGACCACTGTCGCGGGTCGAGGACCCGGGGCGCACACACCGATCACGGAGGTTCACCATGACAGCGGTTCTCTACCCGGCGCTGCGCCGGCTGCTCGACGACGACGCGCAGCTGGTCGAGGTCCTGCCCGCCGGCGAGTACGGCGAGATGCACCTTCCCGGCGCGGTCAACATCCCGCTCAAGACCCTCGACGCCACCACCACCGCCGGGCTCGACCGATCGCGGCCGGTGGTCGTGTACTGCTGGGACGCCCTTTGAGACATGAGCCCACGAGCCGCGTGCCGGCTCGCCACGCTCGGATTCACCCAGGTCTACGACTACGTGCCGGGCAAGGTCGACTGGCTCGCGCGCAATCTGCCCGTCGAGGGGACCGGTGCCGACGCGCCCACCATCGGACGGCACCTGCGCCACGAGGTGACCACCGCCCAGCCGGACGAGGCCATCTCGGCCGTCCGGGCCCGGGTCGCCCGGTCCG
>JBQTJE010000265.1:0-2673 GCA_052387455.1 Pseudonocardia sp. | reverse complement strand
CGGTGCGGGAACTCGATCACCCGGCCGGTGTCGGGCCGGTACGGGCGCACACTGCTCACGTCGTTCTCCTGCTCGATCTCGACATCGTCCCGGGCGTCGGGCCGGTCGTCGGGCCGCTCGCGGTGGTCGGCCCGGTCGTCGGGGTTGGGGCTGGTCACGGTCGTGGTGGTCATCAGGCGGCCGCCTTCCGGGGCTCGGCGAGCACGGGCACGATCTGGTCGGGCACGGTCGGGGCGGGCTCGCGCAGGGCGGCGGCGACCTTGACCGACGTCCCGGCCGAGCAGCCCGTGACCCGCCGGCACCACGCCGGGGTGGGCTCCACCGGCGCACCCGCCGCCCGCGCCTGGTCGAGCGCGACCCGCGCGGCGCTCACGTAGTCGCCCAGCAGCAGCCGCGGGGCCGGGGGCTGCGCCCGGCGGGTCGGGCGCCGCCGCACTACCGGGGCGGGGGTGGTGACCGGCGCGACGACCGGTTCGTGAACGGGCTCCTGAGCGCGGTCGTGAACCGGCTCGTGAACGTTCACCGGGTCACCCGCCGCCGCACCCGCCGCCGCTGTGGTGGTCGCTGTGGTGGTCGCGGTGGTGGCGTGTTCGGTCAGGGCGCGGTGCACGGCCTCGGTCAACCGGTCACGCAAACCGGGTCCGGTCTCGGCGGCGAAGAACACCACCAGCGGCGGCACCGAGTGCAACACCACCCCGGCCGCCGACAGGGGCGCCCCGGCCAGGCCCCAGCTCGTCCAGGTGTTCATGGTGTAGGTGGCGGTGAAGGTCAGCCACTTCGTGCGGCGCGCCCACACCGGCAACGCGACCTGGTAGCGGGCGGTGACCTGCTCGGCGCGCAGTACCGCCAGCAGCACCAACGACACCATCGGATCCAGCAGCCACGCCACCCACCAGGCGGCCGACCACGCGGGTGCCCCGGCGGCGGCGAAGGACTGAACGTTGACCATCGTGAACGCCAGCCCGAGCACGATTCCCGCCCACAACAGCGCGTCCACCTGCGCCCGGACGCGCTCGACCCGCAACGCGATCACGTCCGGGTGCGTGGTCAACCCGCGCACCGCCGCCGCCTGCGCCGCGTCCGCGGCCAACCGCCCCACCCGCCCCGCGGGCGCCGCCTCGGCGTGGCCCGCGCCTGCGGTGCTGGCCCCGTTGAGGGCGGCCCCGTTCACCGGTTCAGTCATGGCGGTCATCGGATCTGCCGTCCGCAGTCGCAGCAGTACGCGGCGTCGAAGGCCCAGCCGGTGTGCACGCACACATCCGCGTGCTGGCACCGCGGGTAGCGCGCGACGTGACGGTCCATGCACCGATCCGCGGCGCGCCGCTGGGCCGGCGTCACAAGCTGCTGCGGCCAGCCCGGGCACCGATGCGGACCCGCGAGCAGCCACCCGGTCACGACCCACCCCCGTTGCAGGACCCGGCGAACCCGTCACGGGTGCACGAGAAGTCCGCGCACAGCGGGCACGGCGCCGGTGCCGCCTTCTCCCAGTCCCACCAACCGCGGTAGCCACCGCAACGGGCCTCGTAGAACCGGTGGGTGGCGTCGTCGCACTCCTCGCCGCGCCAGTCCAGGAACCTGCCGTTGGGGCCCCGCTCAGGGTCGGGGGCCTGCTCGTCGCGCCGTACCATCGCGTTCTCCTCGCTGCTCACGTGCTGGTTGGGGAGGGCCGGCCCGGCGGGGACGTCTTGGCGGAGGAACCCGCCGGCCCGGTGCTCGTCGTTGTCGGTCAGGTCGTGCAGGTCGATGTCGTGCAGCTCCTCGTCGTGCAGCTCCTCGTCGTGCAGCTCGGTCACGGGCCGCTCGTCGAGCTCGGCGCAGCGCCGGCACTCCCGCCACGCCATCGCGCACCCGTCGTCGCCCGCCGGGTCGGTCACCTCGGCGTGGCCGGGAAGGGAACCGGCGCAGCCGCACAGCCACCACCCGTCCGCCGGGCGCCAGTCGTGGCCCGTTCTGGCCGTCGTCGTCGCCACCAGCGCGCTCATGCCGCAGCCCGCCCGGCGGCGGTGCGCAGCTGCGCGGCCCAGCGTCCGACGGTGCGCGGGCTGACCCCGCACGCCTGCGCCACCGCCGCCGGGTCACGCCCGGCGCGCAACGCCGCCCGCCCGGCGGCCGTGACCTCGGCCCGGGTCCCGTGCGGGGACACCTCGAGCAGCTCCGCGGCGGCGGCGATCTGGTCCCGGTCGCGCGGCACGTCGCGCCGTTCCTGCGGGGTCAGGCCGCCGGCGATCCCGTCCGAGAGCGCCCCGAGCGCGAACGACAGGCACTGGGCCCGTACCGGGCAGCCGGCACAGACCCGCTTCGCGGCCGCCACCTGCCGCTGCGCCGGCCGGCCCCGGTAGGACTCCGGGAAGAACAGCTCCGGGTCGACCTGCGCGCACACCGCGGCGGCGCGCCAGTGCCTCGCTGCCGCGGTCATCGGTGGTTCCCGAGATGGGAGGCGTGCCCGGCCGCCCGCTCCAACCGCCGCGTCAGCTCCCGCAGGACCGGGCCAAGCTCGCCGAGCTCCGCGGCCAGCGTGAGCGCGGTCCGCGCGCCGGGCCGGTCGCGGCGGTCGTCGTAGAGGGTCGGGTCCTCGGCCAGCGCGGCGGCGAACCCCCCCAGCGGCCCGCAGAGCTGGTCGAACCCCCACACCGCCCCCAGCAGCGACGCCCGCACCTACCCCGCCCTGGACGC
>JBQTJE010000264.1:0-8996 GCA_052387455.1 Pseudonocardia sp. | reverse complement strand
GTGTTGATCTCGTTGGTCGCCGACGACACGGTGACGACGGCAGGTCGACGTCGGAGGGCTCGGCCCTCCCGTCGTGTCCTTGGCCGGTTACTGCGGGAGGGCCGAGCGGTGCGCTCGGAGGCGCGGTGGTCACGGTAGAGATCGACCCGGTGGTGGTCGAGCAACGGCTGGGTTCGGGCGGGTTGGCGTGTCCGGGGTGCTCGGGCCGGTTGACCGGCTGGGGTCGGGCGAGGCCCCGGGTGGTGCGAGGCCCCGGCGGCCCGGTGGCGGTGACGCCGCGCCGGTCACGGTGCACCTGCTGTCGGGTGACTCATGTGCTGTTGCCGGTGTTGGTGCTGCTCAGGCGGGCGGACACGGCCGCGGTGATCGGTGCGGCGCTGACCGCGAGGGCGGCCGGGCTCGGGCATCGGCGGATCGCCGCCGCGCTGGGGCGCCCGGCGGACACCGTCCGGGGCTGGCTGCGGCGCGTCGCCGCCCGCGTCGAGGCGGTGCGGGTGGTGTTCACCGGGTGGTGTCGGGCGCTGGACCCCGACCCGGTACTGCCCGGCCCGACCGGCACGGCCTGGGCCGATGCGCTGGCCGCGATCGACGCCGCCGCTCGAGCGGCGCACGCCCGTTTCGGTTCGGGCGCGGCCGCGGGCGTGGTCGGCGCCGGCGTGGTCGGGGTGCCGGTCTGGGAGGTCGCCGTGGCGGTGTCGGCGGGCCGGTTGCTGGCCCCGGGTTGGCCCGTCCCGGTGTCCCGGTGCTGATCAACACGAGTTGCCCCTGCCGGTGGTGATCGTCGGCGGTGATCCTCGCGACGGGCGCCGAGCACGGCGAGCGAGACGAGCGGGGAGAGGTGTCGGCGATGGTGAGACCGGTGGCGGTGGGCGGGGTGCGCCCGGACGAGGCGGCTGGGCGGGCGGACCGGGCGCGGGCGGTGGCGTTGTTCCGCTACCAGCTGATCCGGGAGGTCGCCGATCCGGCGCACTCGACCCGCCAACGCGGCCGGATGGTCCGCGAGTTGGCGGCCCGCACCCATCTCGACCCGGCCGGGCGGCCGGTGCGGGTGTCGCGGGAGACGCTGGACCGCTGGATCCGGGCCTGGCGCACGGGCGGGTTCGACGCCCTGGTGCCGCACCCGCGCCAATCCTCGCGGCGGCTGCCCGCCGAGGTGCTCGATCTGGCGGTGGCGTTGAAGAAGGAGAACCCGGACCGGACCGCGACCCAGGTGCGGCGGATCCTGCGCGCCCAGCTCGGCTGGGCGCCTGGGGAGCGCACGCTGCAGCGCCGCTTCGCCGAGCTCGCCGCGGCCGACCCCACGCTGTCGGGCGCAGCTGCGGCGGCGGTGTTCGGGCGGTTCGAGGCCGACCGGCCCAACGAGCTGTGGACCGGGGATGCGCTGCACGGCCCGCGGGTCAGCGGGCGCAAGACCTACCTGTTCGCGTTCCTCGACGACCACTCCCGGGCGATCGTCGGGCACCGGTTCGGGTTCGCCGAGGACACCGTCCGCCTCGCCGCGGCGCTGCGCGCCGCGCTCGCCTCCCGCGGCGTCCCGGAAGGAATCTACGTCGACAACGGGTCGGCGTTCGTCGACGCCTGGCTGCTGCGCGCCTGCGCGAAGCTGGGGATCCGGCTGGTCCACTCCACCCCGGGCCGCCCGCAGGGCCGCGGGAAGATCGAACGGTTCTTCCGGACCGTCCGCGAACAGTTCCTCGTCGAGATCACCGGGGAGATCACCGGCGCTGGCCCGGATGACGCCGGTGGCGCCAGCATCGGTGTCAGTGGCGTGGGCGGCCGGCACGAGGTCGCCGAGCTGGGCGAGTTGAACCGGCTGTTCACCGCCTGGGTCGAGCAGGTCTACCACCGCCGACCGCACTCCGAGACCGACACACCACCGCTGGCGCGGTGGTCGGCAGGCGGGCCGTTCCCGCTGCCCACCCCCGACGCCCTCGCCGAGGCGTTCCTCTGGGCCGCCCAGCGCACGGTCAGCAAGACCGCGCTGGTGTCGTTGCAGGGCAACACCTATCAGGTCGACCCGGCCCTGGCCGGGCGTCGGGTCGAGCTGGTGTTCGACCCGTTCGACCTGACCCGCATCGAGGTCCGCCACGGCGGTATCCCGGTCGGGGCGGCGTTGCCGCACCGGATCACCCGCCACTCCCACGTCAAGGCCCGCCCCGAGACCCCACCTGCCCCGCCGGCAGCGGCGACCGGGATCAACTACGCACTGCTGCTCGACGACGCCCACCACGCCGAGCTCGCCCAGCGCGTCAACTACGCCGCGCTCACCCCCACCGCGCCCACCGCGCCGGCGAGCACACCCGCCGGCGAACTGCCCGGACAGCTCGACCTCCTCACCACCGACGGCGCCACCAACGGCGCGGTGGCGTCGTGATCGACCGCCTGCAAGGCTTCTTCGGGTTCACCCGCACCCCGTTCGGCCGCGACCTCGCACCCGGCATGCTGCACCGCCACGCCTCTCACGGCGAGGCCGTCGCCCGGATCGGGTGGTGCATCACCGAGCACCGCATCGGGGTGATCACCGGCGAGGTCGGCGCGGGGAAGACCGTCGCCGTCCGCGCTGCCCTGCACGCCCTGGACCCCACCCGCCACACGATCATCTACCTGCCCAACCCGACGGTCGGGGTCCGCGGCATCCACCACCAGATCGTCGCCGCCCTCGGCGCCAAACCGCTGACCCACCACGCCACCCTCGTCCCGCAGACCGTCGACGCCCTCGCCGTCGAGCAGGCCGAACGCGGCCGCACCCCCGTCCTGGTGATCGACGAAGCGCACCTGCTCGACCACGCCCAGCTCGAGTCGATCCGGATGCTGACCAACCACGACATGGACTCCACCAGCCCCTTCGCCTGCCTCCTGGTCGGCCAACCGACCCTGCGCCGGCGGATCAAGCTCGGTGTCCTCGCCGCGCTCGACCAGCGGATCGCGCTGCGCTACGCGATGCCCCCGATGACCGGCGAGGAGACCGGCAGCTACCTCAAACACCACCTCGCCCTCGCCGGGCGCGCCGACACCCTGTTCTCCGACGACGCCGCCGCGCTGATCCACCAGACCAGCCGCGGCTACCCACGAGCGGTCAACAACCTCGCGCTCCAAGCCCTCGTCGCGGCGTTCGCCGCGGACAAGGCCATCGTCGACGAGTCCTCCACCCGCACCGCCGTCGCCGAGGTCACCGCCGACTGACACCCGACCCGGCACAACAACGACAACCGCGCCACCTCGACGACCAGGCCCCGTCCGGCACCTTGCCGACGGGGCCTGCTCACATCGCCTACATCGTCACCGCCGATGACGCCGCCGTCGTCACCCTCAGCGGCGGCCAACACTGGTCCCGCGCCACCCACACCTCGTCGAGCCGGTCCGGCCGATCCGTGACTTCGACCTTGCCCGGTACTCCTTCGCCGAGGCCGTCGACGTCGTCGCCGACCTCGACTCGCGGCCCGACCTGACAAAGATGACGGCGACCGAGTTCGAACACTTCGTCCGGCAACTCTTCGAGGCACGGGGCTTGAAGGGCTGGACGACCGAGCGGTCCGGCGACGACGGGGTCGACGCTGTCGTGATCAATCCTGACCCGCTCATCGGTGGGCTGACCATCGTGCAGGCCAAGAAGTACACGCGTGTCCTGGGGGTCAACCACATCCGCGAGTTGGTCGGCGCGATGGACGAGAAACGGGCGGGGCGCGGCATTCTCGTGACAACGTCCTGGTTCGCCAGCGGATGCTGGACGAAGGCGAGCGAGAACGGTCGGGTCGAGCTCATCGACGGTCCACGACTTCGCCATCTGTGCCAAGAGCATCTGCAGCTCGACGTCCTCGTCGCACCACCGACCGGCAGGGCACGCACCTGGCAACCACCCCCGGACCGCTGACATCCTCCCAGAGCCGCGTTGACGCTGCGGACCTGGTCCATCTACCGGGCCGCGGCCAACACACAACGCGACGACGTTCGGACACGACATCGTCGAGGGCGTCCATGACCAGCCCAACCATAGGAGGCCACGCCGCATCGCCGATGACCGGCGCGCAGGCAGCGTACAGGCCACGAGCCGTATGGAGTGCGCCATATAGGACTGATCATATGGCGCTGACCTGCGGAAATGGAGCCGCCTTGGGGAGTCGAACCCCAGACCTACGCATTACGAGTGCGTCGCTCTAACCGACTGAGCTAAGGCGGCGGGTGGTGCGGCGACCAGTCTAGCCACCCCTGCCGCGCGGTCTCCGCGCCCGGGTGTCGATGAGTTCCGGCACCGCGCGACGTCTCCACGACGATCGACATCGAACTGAGGAGGCCGCCATGACTACCACGTCCACCAGCAACCCCGGCCGCACTTGGCGCCGGGCTGACCTCGGCCTGCGGGCGCTGCTCGCGCTGTTCTTCGTCGGGGCGTCGGCGCTGCCGAAGCTCGTCGGCGAGCCCTACGCCGTGCAGATCTTCGCCGAGATCGGCGCGGGCGACTGGTTCCGCTACGCGATCGGGCTCGTCGAGCTGGCGGGCGGGATCGGGCTGCTGGTGCCCCGGCTGATCAGGCCGGCGGCGGTCGGGCTGATCGGGCTGATGGTCGGGGCCGCGGTGACGCAGGTGCTCGTGCTCGATCAGCCGGCGTTCGTCGTCACCCCGGTCGTGCTGGGCGTGCTGCTCGGGCTGGTCGTCCGCTACCGGGCGTCGGTGGCCAGCGACGCTGCGCCGCCTGGCCCGTCGTAGTTCGTCCGCAGCCAGACGACCAACACGCCCGCATAGCGAACGCATGTACGCCGAGTGGGCCTGCTCCATCCGGGCATGGTTACCCCACCTGGAGCGACACCATCATCGCCTCGACGGCGATCTCGGGCTTCACGTTCTGCTCCAGCGCCTCCCGGCACGCAAGTACGGCTTCGAGCCTGCGCAGTGCCGACTCCGGAGGCCATTGCGCGGCGGCGCGGGACACGTCGCCCGTCCGGTCCGGGTTCGTGAGAGCGACGGCGGCCCCCGACCCCGCCACCAGGACGTCCCGGAAGAACCCGGCGAGGTCGACGAGCACCCGGTCGATGGCGTCACGCTGGTTGCGGGTGTTGCGGGAGCGCTGCTGCTTCTCCAGTTCGCGACCTGCGGCTTTGGCGCTGCGGGCGGCGCCGGCGACGCCCTTGCCGACCCCGCCCGCGCCCATCGCGACCTCGAGTTCCGCACGCTCGGTGAGGTCGCGCGCCTCGCTGAGCGCGGCTGCTTCGGCCTTCGCGGCGGTGACGAGGTCGGCGGCGTGGGCGAACGCGTCGCCAAGGTTGCGCAGGCGCAGCGGCAGCGCGAGCGCGGTCTCGCGGCGGGCCCGGGCGTCCGCGTCGCGCGCGAGCCGGCGCGCCCGGCCGACATGTCCCCCGGACACCGACGCCGCCCAGGCCGACATCTGCGGGTCCAGGCCGTCGCGGCGGACCAGGACGTCGGCGACGGCGTCGGCGAGCGGGGTGCGCAGCCGCACCGGGCGGCAGCGCGACCGGATGGTCGGCAGCATGTCGTCGGGGTGATCGGACGGCGCGCACAGCAGGAAGATCGTGCGCCCGGGTGGTTCCTCGATGAACTTCAGCAGCGCGTTGCCCGCGCGCTCGCCGAGCCGGTCGGCGTCCTGGATGATCAGGATCTGGAAGGCCCCCGACGACGGGCGCCGCACGGCCGACTCCACGAGCGTGCGCATCGACTTCACCGAGATGCTGAGCCCCTCCGGGACGATCTCGCGCACGTCGGCGTGGGTGCCGGCCATCACGGTGCGGCACGAGACACACACCCCGCAGCCGGACGTCGGGCACTCCAGGGCCGCCGCGAACGCACGCGCGGCGACCGAACGCCCCGAACCGGGCGGCCCGGTGAACAGCCAGGCGTGCGTCATCGCGGACGGCTCGCGGACAGCGGCGTCGAGCTCGGCCACAGCGGCCGGCTGGCCGATGACCTCGTCCCAGACGCTCACGCCCGCGCACCATCCCTCATGATCACCATTGGGGGACGCCCGCCCGCACCAACGACGGTCGCCCGTCCCGAACCGACGATCACCGGGCCCCACCCGCGGCGCACCGTCCCCCATCGACGATCACCGGGCCACCACCCGCGGCGCCAGCCCCCAGCCGCCACCCCACCACCATGATCACCTTTTGGGGACGTCCAGCCGCGCCCACCGCGGTCCCCCGTCCCGAAACGACGATCACCGGAGGCCGCCGACGGTTCCCGTCCCGAAACGATGATCACCCCAAGCCCGAGCCCGAGCCCGAGCCCGGCCCCGGGCTCGGCGCCATGTCCCCCAACGATGATCACCGGCGGCCGTGGACCCGGCGAACGCCCCCACACGACGATCACCCGGCCGGCGTGGGGGCACCGGACCGCCGCTGCTCGGCGGGCGGCGCGCTCAGCACCGCCGACACCCCGTCGAGCACCCGCGCAGCGACGTCGTCAGCGGTGCCGTCGGCGTCCACGACCACGTACCGGTGTGGCTCGGCGGCCGCCATCCGGGTGAGCAACCGCTGCACCCGCACGTGCTCCGCACCGGGCGGCGCGTCCCGCGGCGCCTCGGCCGGCGAACCCGCGCCCGGCCCGCGGTCGAGCAGCACGGAGATGTCGGGCCGCAACCGCCCGGTGGCCCAGGCGGCGAGGTTCTCCAGCTCCCCGTCGTCGAGGCCGGCGTCCTGCATCCGGTCGGCCGCCACCCCGAACTGGACGAGCGGGCTGGCCACGAACCGGTCGACGACCACCACGGCGCCCGCGGCGAGGGCGGGCCGGATCACCCGCTCGACGAGGTCGGCCCGGATCGCCGCGGCGGCCAGCGCCTTGGCGCGGGCGCCGGACAGCTCGGCCTCGCGGGTGGCGGCGGTCCAGCGCTCGTGGTCGCGCCCGCTCGGGTCGGGCTCGACGACGACGTGGCCGCGCTCGCGCAGCCGGGCCGCGAGCCGCGCGGCCTGCTCGGTGGTCTCCTCGGCGGGGGCACCCTCGACGGCGACCAGCACGCCCGAACCGGTGCGCCGGTCGCCGCGGCGCAGGGCCGCGAGCAGGTCGGGCAGCAGCGGCTCGGTGCGCCGGTCGTCCATCTGCCGGTAGGCGAGCATCCCGACCAGCGCCGCGACGACCCCGCCGGCCAGCATCACGACGCGCGTGCCGTCCACCAGGAACGGGTAGCCGCCGACCTCCACGGTGCGCGCGCTGACCAGCCCCACCAGCAGCGGCACGAGCGCGAGCGAGCCCAGCAGCGTGAGCCGCACGATCGACTGGACGAACGCGATGATCCGGCCGCGGATGTCGTCGGCCACCTGGGCGCCGATGATGGTGAGCCCGGTGAGGAACGCGATGCCGGCGAAGGCGCCCACCAGCCCGACGGCGGCGAGCGCGACGAACAGGTGCGGCGCCAGCGCCACCAGCACCAGCGCGAGCCCGGCCGCGACGATCGCCGCGCCGAACAGCCGGTTGTGCGGCAACCGCCGGGCCAACCGCGGCGCCGCCCCCATCCCGGCCGCGAGCCCGACGAACACCGCCACGAACAGCACCCCGTACGCCGCGTTGCCCCCGCCCAACGAGGCCGCGTACAGCGTCGCCGAGCCGATGACGATCCCGCCCGCGGCGAACGCGCCGACGATCCCCGTGACCAGCCCGCGCACCAGCGGTGTGCTCACCACGAACCGGGCCCCGTCGCGCAGCAGGGCCACCAGCCCCGGCGCGGCCTCGCGCCGCTCGCGAGCCCGGCCGGAGATCTCCGGGATGCCGAACCAGACCGTGGCCGCGGTGAGCAGGTAGCCACAGCCGTTGATGACCAGCGCGATGTGCAGGGTGAGCAGCTCGGAGTCCGCGCCCAGCAGCGTTCCCGCGCTCGACAGCAGCGTGAACAGTCCCGACGCGGTGATCACCGCGACCCCGTAGGTCATCACCAGCGCGAGCTGGTTGGCGGTCTCCACCTGGTCGGGACGGCGCAGCAGGTTGGGGACGGCGGCGTCCTTCGCCGGGATCCAGAACAGCGCGCAGATCTCGATGAGGAACACCGCGACGAACAGCCACCACAGCGACCCGACCAGCGGGATCGAGACGAACAGCGCGAAGCGGGCGATGTCGCAGATCACCATCAGCACGCGCCGGTCGAACTTGTCGGCCAGCGCGCCGGCGAGCGGGCCGAACACGATCGCCGGCAGCAGCTTCGTGGCGACGACGCCGCCGAGCGCGAAGCTCTGCGCCTGGTAGCCGGTCGTGAGCTGGGTGGCCAGCGCCGACAGGGCGAGCAGGCTCAGCCAGTCGCCCGTCGCGCACACGGCGTTGACCAGCCACAACCGGCGGAACGGTGGGATGGCCAGGACGCTGCGGACCCGGTGGGAGGTCGGCGCCGTCAGCTGCGCGGCCGGGCCGGCGTCCGGGTCGATCGCCATGCCTCTCACCTCCGGCGGGTGCCGATGGGTACCCCGCGTGCTCCCGGGATAACGGTCACCCGGCCGTGGGGTTGCGGGGGGGCGCAGCCGGGTGATGTCGCCAGGGTAGCCGTCCCGGTTCGCGCTCACCCGCCTAGCAGGACGACCACCAACTGCGCGAGGATCACGGCGAACACGAACACGAAGAAACCCCGGTACAGCCGCTGGCCCAGCCGGCTGTGCGACAGGCGCGTGAGCCCGAGCAGCATCGTGTCGTCCTCGATGCGCGGCCGCGCCGTCAGCGGGACGGCGACGGCAGGTTCCGGCGCGAAGGCGGCGGCGTGCCCGGATGCGACGGCCGGGGCGGCGGGCTCGGGCTCCACAGCGGGCTCGGGCTCCTCGGCGGGCTCGGGCTCCTCGGCTGCCGCTCGGGCTGCCCGGGCAGCAGCGCGCCGGGCGGCGTTGGGCCACGGCGCGACAGCAGCCGCGGCGGATCTGGTGACCCGCCGCGGCGCGACCGCGAACGTCGCG
This sequence comes from Pseudonocardia sp., assembly GCA_052387455.1. Lineage (GTDB taxonomy): Bacteria > Actinomycetota > Actinomycetes > Mycobacteriales > Pseudonocardiaceae > Pseudonocardia. The sequence goes on along the minus strand of JBQTJE010000264.1, from coordinate 123 downwards.
CCCGTGCCGGCCCGTCCTAGCAGCGCCTCACCGTCCCCCACCGCCATGGCCCCGGATGGTCGGCCGCGTCGCGCCCCGCCGCCCGGAACGCGCCGGCGATCAAGGTCAGCCGCCGGCCCCGTC
>JBQTJE010000263.1:0-2787 GCA_052387455.1 Pseudonocardia sp. | reverse complement strand
GGCGCTGCGGGGCCGGGTCGCCGGTGGTACTCCGGTCGGCGCTGTCGGAGCGACCGTCCGCGTCACCGCCAGGCACGGCGGGCCCGTCGGGCTCATCGGACTCGGAGCCCGCCCCGGCCGCCGCCGGCGGGCCGCCGTCGAGCACCCACCCGACCGACGTCCCGGACTCCCCGGACGTCAATGTCGAGCCCTTGAGCCACTCCACCCCGGTGACGGCGAGCATCGCGAGCGCGAACGCCAGCAGAGCGGCCGCGGCGAGGGCGGGCCCGCGACGCCGGGGCGGCGCCGGGGCCGGAGCGGCGGACGGGGCCGGAGCGGCGACGCGCCCCTGCTCGCCGCCGGCGGGCGTGACGACCACCCGGGCGGGCGCGGCACCGGCGTCCTCGGCCGCGCGCTGCGCCGGAATCTCGACGGGCGCAGGGACCTCGACGGGCGCCCATACCCCGGCGGGCGCCGGGACCTCGACGGGCGCGGTCACCGACACCCGGCGGCCGCCGGGCAGGCGCACGTGGGCCCGCACGGTGTCGCGGGTGCGGTCGAGGTAGCGCTGGTAGACCGACGTGCCGACGGTGCGGACCACCGAGCCGAGCGCGGCGCCGGCGACGGTTCCGGTGGCGCCGAGGAACGAGCCCATCACGGCGCTGGTCGCGGCGGCGCCGGCCACGGCGAGCACCTTCGTGGTCGTCAGGTCCGGGGCGGGGTTCGGCGGCGCGGGGGAACGGGTTGCGGTGGACAACGCGGGAACGGCTCCTGGTTCCTCGTCGGGTCGGGGGTACGTCCGGGCAACGCGTGGAGCACGCACGCCGATCCCGACGATCACCGAGAGTGAGTGGGTTCACCCTTCGGGGTGGCGCAGACCCCCGTGACCGGGCGGCAGCGCCGCGCGCAGCACCCACCAGGAGACGACGATGCACGCCAACACCAACGGCGCGGTGAGCGCGAGCCTCGCGAACCCGAGCGCCACGACGGCGTCGGCGAGGTAGAGCGGCACGAACACCGCCAGCCGCACGACGTACTGGCCCACCCACACCCAGCTCGCGCGCTGGTAGCCGCGCAGTAGGTCCGGGTCGCGCCGCCACCGGGTGCGCTGCCCCAGCACGGTGCCGACGACCAGCCCCAGCAGCGGCCACCGCACGACGATCGACACCGCCCAGGCCAGCGCGCTGACCGCGTTGCCGATCATCTGGACGAGGAAGAAGTCGACGGCGCGGCCGGTGTAGAGGGCCACGCCCGCGGCCACGGCGACGCCGAGCAGGCCGAGCAGCACCGCCCGCGGCCGGCGCCGGCCGACCAGCCGCACGACCGCCAGCACCAATCCGGCCGCCACCGCCGCCCCCGCCGCCCACGCCACGGGAACAGCCGCGTCGGCACCGTCGGCCGCCACCCACGCCGCGACGAACACGACCACCGGGACCGAGGCGTCCAGCGCCCCCTCCCGGCCGCCGAGGACCTCGCGCAGCGACGGCCCGGTGACCGCGCGTGGCCGCTCGGGTCGCGGTTCGGCCGGGGTCACGAACCAAGGGTGCCCTACTCGCACGGATCGCTCGCGGCCACTGGCGAGAACGGCCGCCGTGGGTGATCCTGAACCGATCACGAGATGGCGGAGAGGTTGACCGAACGTGAACGAGGAACGCCGACCATGAGTGCCTGGAACACCTTCGTGGCCATCGGGGACAGCTTCACCGAGGGGCTCGACGACTGGCGTCCCGACGGCACCCCGCGGGGCTGGGCGGACCGCGTCGCCGAGCAGATCGGCGCGGGACGGCCCGGTTTCCGCTACGCCAACCTGGCGGTGCGCGGCAAGCTGCTCGACCAGGTCGTCGCCGACCAGGTGCCGGTCGCCGAGCGCCTGGCGCCCGACCTCGTGGCGTTCTGCGCGGGCGGCTACGACATCATCCGCTTCACCTGCGACGTCGACGACCTCGCCGAACGCTTCGACGCCGCGCTGGCCCGGGTGTGCGCCACCGGCGCCACGGTCGTCGTCTTCACCGGGTTCGACCTGGGCCGGATGCACCCGATCATCCGGCGACTGCGCGGGCGGGTGGCCTGCTTCAACGAGTCGATGCGGGCCAGCGCGGAGCGCCACGGCAGCACGGTCGTCGACCTGTGGGGCATGTCGGTGCTCGCCGACCCGCGCGCCTGGGGTCGCGACCGGTTGCACCTGACGCCCGAGGCGCACCGGCGGGTGGCGCTGCGGATGCTGGAGGCGCTCGGCGAACCGGTCGTCGACGACTGGCGCGTGCCCTTCCCGGCGGCCGCGACCGCGCCGTGGCGGCTGCGCCAGCAGGAGGACCTGCGCTGGATGCGGGAGTTCGTGATGCCCTACGTGCGGCGGCGGTTGCGGGGCCACCGGACCGGCGAGGGGTTCGCACCCAAGCGGCCCGAACTGCTGCCCCTCGACGCCGGGCCCGAGGTCATCGCTTGATCGCTTGTCCCAACAGGACGAGACGGTCCCGAGCGCCTACGCTCCGTTGACCACTCACCCGAAGGGGGCAACATGATCGTCCTCGGCATCATCCTGCTGCTGCTCGGCTACCTGCTGGGCATCGGCATCCTGAACACGATCGGGATCATTCTCATCGTCGTCGGGCTCGTCCTGCTGATCCTGGGCCAGATCGGGCGCCCCATCGGTGGTCGCAAGGTCTGGTTCTGACCACCGGCCGGGCGCGGGGCGCGTCCCGCGGGCCCGCCACCGCCCGGCGCCCGCCGCGCGGGGGCCGGGTGTGGCGGAGTTCACGTCGTGGGGTCGGCCCGTGGCCGGGGGTGGGCACCGCGACCCGCGGTTTT
>JBQTJE010000262.1:0-8649 GCA_052387455.1 Pseudonocardia sp. | reverse complement strand
GGGGGGGGGGGGGGTTTTTGGTTACCCTGGGGGGGGTGGTTTCCGGGGGGGGGGGGGGGGGGCCTGGGGGGTGGGGGTGTTGGGGGGGGGGGGGGGGGGGGTCGCGGGGTCGGCCAGGTCGGCGGGCGGAGCGGGCGCGGCCAGGTCGGCGGGCGGAGCGGGCGCGGCCGGGTCGGCGGGTTTCGGGTGGGCGACGACGACGAGGCGGTGCCACCGGCCCTGCGCGGCGTCGGCGTCGTGGTAGCGGGACACGAGCGTGGTGACGGCGGCAGTGAGCTCGTCGGCGAACGCGGCGCGCTCGGCGGGGGAGCGGAAGCGGATCTCGGTGTCGAGGCCGAACGTGGCGAGGCGGCGTTCCTGGCGCGCGGCGCGGCGGGCCAGGTCGCCGACCTCGCGCACCGCCCGCGCCGCCAGCGCGACGACGTAGGCCGCGGAGAGCCGGTCGGGGGTGCGGGCGGGATCGCTCGTGGCCGCGCTCACCGCGTCCGGCGAGACGACGTAGCCGGCGGCGGTGGCCCGCAGCAGCCGCTCGGTGAGCCCGCCCCAGCGGCGCGTGCCCGCGACCTCGACCAGGCCGTGCGCCTCCAGCGTCCGGAGGTGGTAGTTGACCTTCTGTCGGGTGAGCCCGACCCGCTGGGCGAGCGTCGCGGCCGACGCCGGCTCGCGCAGCTCGGCCAGCAGGCGCGCGCGGATCGGGTCCAGTGCGGCGACGGCCGCCGCCGGCTCGGTGATCACCTCGATGGTGTGCACGGGGCGCAGTCAACACTTGACAGAAATTACTGTCAAGACCTGCCGGCGAGGCGCCTCCCCATCCGGAGGTGGCGTCGCCCGGCGAGCCGTCGCAGGATGTGCGCCACGCGCGCGATGCGCAGGCGGGTGTCGCCGGCCGCGTTGCCGCCACACCGTCAGCAGAGGCAGTCAGCAGAGGCAGTCCGCAGCTCGCAGAGGAGCACGTCCGTGTCCACCGCGTCACCCGCCGTCCCGTCCTACGCCTCCGGCACGTCCGACGTGCCGCTGCTGGGCGACACCATCGCCGACAACTTCGACCGCACCGTGGCCGCGCAGCCCGGCGCCGAGGCGCTCGTGGAGGTGCCGACCGGGCGGCGGTGGACCTACGCGCAGCTGCGCGCCGACGTCGACACCGTCGCGCGCGGGCTGCTCGCGCTCGGGCTGGCGAAGGGCGACCGGCTCGGGATCTGGTCGCCGAACGTCGCCGAGTGGGTGCTCGTCCAGTACGCCACCGCCAAGATCGGCGTCGTCCTGGTCAACATCAACCCGGCGTACCGCACTCACGAGCTGGAGTTCGTGCTCGACCAGGCCGGCATCTCGGTGCTCGTGGCGGCGACGAGCTTCAAGACCTCGGACTACGCGGCGATGATCGCCGAGGTGCGGCCGCGCTGCGCGCAGCTGCGCGAGGTCGTGCTGATCGGCACGTCCGGCTGGGACGAGCTGATGGCGTCCGGCCGGGACGGGGACCCTGCCGAGCCGGCCCGCCGCCAGGCCGACCTGAGCCCGGACGACCCGATCAACATCCAGTACACGTCGGGCACCACGGGCTTCCCCAAGGGCGCGACGCTGAGCCACCACAACATCCTCAACAACGGCTACTTCATCGCCCAGCTGCTGGGCTACACGACCGTCGACCGGGTCTGCATCCCGGTGCCCTTCTACCACTGCTTCGGCATGGTGATCGGCAACCTGGCCTGCACGTCCACCGGCGCGACCATGGTGATCCCCGGGCCGGGCTTCGAGCCGAAGGCCACGCTGCACGCGATCGCGGCGGAGGGGTGCACGTCGGTCTACGGCGTCCCGACGATGTTCATCGCCGAGCTCAACGACCCCGGCTTCGAGTCCTACGACCTGTCCTCGCTGCGCACCGGGGTGATGGCGGGCTCGCCGTGCCCGGTGGAGGTGATGAAGCAGGTCGTCGACCGGATGGGGATGACCGAGGTGGCGATCTGCTACGGCATGACCGAGACCTCGCCGGTGTCCACCCAGACCCGCGCGGACGACTCGCTGGAACGGCGGGTCTCCACGGTCGGCCGGGCGCACCCGCACGTCGAGATCAAGATCATCGACCCGGAGACGGGACTGACGGTGCCACGCGGGGTGCCCGGCGAGTTCTGCACCCGCGGCTACTCGGTGATGCTCGGCTACTGGAACGAGCCGGAGAAGACAGCCGAGGCCATCGACGCCGCCCGATGGATGCACACCGGCGACCTCGCGATCATGGACGAGGAGGGCTACGTCAACATCACCGGGCGGATCAAGGACATGGTCATCCGCGGCGGGGAGAACGTGTACCCCCGCGAGATCGAGGAGTTCCTCTACACCCACCCGGACATCCTCGACGCGCAGGTCGTCGGCGTGCCCGACGTCCGGTACGGGGAGGAGCTGTGCGCCTGGGTGACGATCCGCGAGGGCGCCGAGCCGCTCACCGCGGACAAGGTGCGCGAGTTCGCCGCCGGCCGCCTCGCGCACTACAAGATCCCGCGCTACGTGCTGGTGGTCGACGAGTTCCCGATGACGGTCACCGGCAAGGTGCGCAAGGTCGAGATGCGCGAGCGGTCGGTGGAGCTGCTCGACCTGCACGACGCCGCCGCGGTGCGCAACGCCTGACCTGGCTGCGCCCGGCGCCGGTGCGGACTAAGGTGGGCGCGCGCGTCCCGGTGTCTCTCGACGGCGTCACCAGGGCGCGTTCGCCGTGCGGGCGCATCGCCGCGCCGGCGCGGGGTCACTTTCGAGGAACGGGTGAGCAGGGTGCCGACCGGCAGGGTCAAGTGGTACGACGCCGACAAGGGTTTCGGGTTCCTCGCCCAGGACGGCGGCGCGGACGTCTACGTGCGCAAGGACGTCCTGCCCAAGGGGGTGGCGGGGCTCAAGCCGGGCCAGCGCGTCGAGTTCGGAATCGCCGAGGGCAGGCGCGGGCCGCAGGCACTGTCGGTGCGGATCCTGGACGCGCCCCCGTCGGTCGTGGAGGCCACCCGGCGCCCGGCGGAGGATCTGCACAGCCTCATCGAGGACATGATCCGGCTGCTGGAGACCAAGGTGCAGCCCGACCTGCGGCGCGGCCGCTACCCCGAGCGCAAGACCGCCAAGCTCGCAGCGGAGGTCGTGCGCACGGTGGCCCGGGACCTCGACGGCTGACCGGTCACGCGGCCGCGGCTAGAAGTTCGGGGCGGTGTTCGGGGCGGCGTCCAGGGTGGGGGTGGTGAGCACCCAGCTCGCCCGCACCGGGAACTCGACCTCGCCCGCCGCGGTGGCCTGCGGCGGCGGCCCGAACTGCTGGACCTGCGCGGTGAGCAGCACGTCGGTGGGCGCGGGCAGCTCCAGGACGTACTCGCCGCGCGCGCCCGGGGCGAAGACCGGGCTGCGGCCGTCCACCTGCTCGCCGGCAGCGCTGCGGTAGCGGAACACGACGTGCCAGGGCGTCTGCGCGACCTCGCCGGGGACCGCGACCCGCAACGGCGTGTTCGGCGGGACGTCGATCCGCACCACCGCCGTGGCGTCGTCGTCGCAGGTGGTCAGCGCGATGTCGCAGTACCGGGCGGGCCCGGCGGTGGTCTCGGTGCCTGCGACCCCGAACGTCACCTCGGGCGGGCCGCCCAGCCCGCAGCCGGCGAGGAGCGGGGCCGCGACCAGCGCGGGAAGCAGACGGCGCACGTCGTCACTCTACGAACGGTCGTGCCACGAACGCTCCCTCGGGCCGCGCCGCAGTCTCGCGGAGCGGGCTCGCGTGGGGGGCTCGCGTGGGGGGCTCGCGCGAGCCCCTGGCCCGGCCGACCCGGCGGTGATCGCCGAAGCGGGACGTGTGACCGTGGACGGTGCGGTCCGGCGTCCCGCAGTGACGATCATGGCTCCCGCGGCTCCGGCTCCCGCGGCTCCGGCTCCCGCGGCTCCGGCTCGCGCGGCTCCGGCTCGCGCGGCTGCCCCCCGGTGCCGGCGTCAGGACGCCCGGGCCGGGCGCGGCGGGGCCACCACCCGCGGGCTGATCAGCGGCAGGCCCGAACCGCGGGCGACCAGCGCGGTCTGCACCCCGCCCAGCGCCACCACGGACGCGACGACGGTGAACCCGATCCAGTACGTGCTGTGCGGCAGCAGCACGCCCAGCGCCCCGCCGAACACCCACGCGAGCTGCAGCACAGTCTCCGACCGGCCGAACGCCGAGGCCCGCGACGCCTCCGGGAGGTCGCGCTGGATCACCGCGTCCAGGCACACCTTGGCGACGGCGCTGCACGTCGCTGCGAGCAGCGCCACCACCGCGGCGCTCGCGATTCCCGGGAGGAGAGCGGCGCCGGCCATGGCCAGCACCGGTACGCCGATGCAGCTCAGCAGCACGGCGTCGGAGTGCCCGAACCGCGCGCGTGACCCGACGGCGTTGCCGGCGAACGCCCCGATCCCCGCCGCGGCCCCGACCAGCCCGATGAGCAGCAACTGCCCGCCCGGATCGGCCTCGGTGGCCGCCTTGACGACGAAAGCCACGAACAGGGTGAGGAACCCGGTGAGCACCCGGATCGAGCCGTTGCCCCACAGCGCGACGAGCACGCCGTGGCCGATCGGCACCTTGCGGCGGGTGCGGCTGCGCAGTGTCGCGGGCACCTCCCCGGCCGTCGACTCCACCCAGCGCGGGATCCGCAGGCACAGCACCGCGCCCACCACGGCCAGCGCGGCGGTGAGCACCAGCGCACCCGGCGAGCCGAACAGCGCCGCCACCCCGGCGGCCAGCGCACCGAACACCGCCCCCGCGGCGAGCCCGAACGTCGTGAGCCGCGAGTTCGTGGTGACCAGCGTGATCGTCGCGGGCAGCACTCGCGGCGTGACCGCCGCCTTGAGCACGACGAAGGACTTGCTGAGCACCATCACGCCCAGCGCCGCCGGATAGAGCAGCCACGTGTCGTACTGGAACGCCATGACCACCGCGAGCACCCCGCGCCCGACGAACGAGCCGGCCAGTGCCGCGCGCCTGCCGCGTTCGAGCCGGTCGAGCATCGGCCCGATCACCGGCGCGACCACCGCGAACGGCGCGACGGTGATCGCGAGGTAGAGCGCCACGTTCGCCTTCGACTCCGCGGTCGCGGCCGCGAAGAACAGGGTGTTGGCCAGGGCGACGGCCACCGCGGCGTCGACGGCGTAGGTGAACATCGTGGCGTAGGTCAGGGCGGTGAGCCCGGAACGGTCGGCGCCGTCGGCGGTGGCGGCGCGGCGGAACGCGCGCACCCCGTCCTCGGTGATCTTGCGGCTGCGGCGCGCGGCCGTGCGGGCGAAGGTGCGGGCCCGGCGGGGGTCGGCGGGGCCCGGCGGGGGCAGGAACGCGGTGCCCTGCGGCCCGCGCGGGGGTGGGCCGGCCGGGCCCGGGGTCGGCCCGGGACGGTGCCCGGGCGCCGCGGCGTGCTGGGCCGGAGTCGGCGGCGGCGTGCGCCGGTGCAGCGCGGGGTCGTAGTACGGGTCGTCGAGCCACGGGTAGCGCGGCGGGTCGGCCGCGGCCCCGGAGTCGCGCTGCGGGGGCGTGTCGCGGCGCCCGGGCGGCGGGACGCTCCGGGGTGCGTCCGGCGGGGCGTTCGGGGGTGCACTCGCGGGGGTGTGCGTGGGGGTGCTCGGGGTGGCGTGCGTGGGGGTGCTCGGCCGCGCGCCCGGGGATGCAGCGGGGGGCGCGCTCGCCCGCGGGCCGTCGAGGGTGGCCCACCTGCGGCGCGGCGGGAACCAACCGGACCGGGCCATGACGCCATTCTGGCCCACCCGGGCCCTGGAGGTCGCGCCCGCGCAGCAGGCCCCGACCGGCCGGGAGGGTGAACGCGGCCGAGATCGCGCACAGCGGGGTCCGACCCGCACCCGACCCCCGTCAGCGCGACCTCGGGAGTACCGGGACGCGAGACGTCACGGGACGAAACGCACGCGGTAGGTCGTGGGCCAGTACTTGCCGGTGAGCAGGAACTCCCCGGGCGCGACGGCCGCGATCCCGTTGAGCACCTGGGCGCGTTCGGCGCCGGGGCGGCCGGGGGGGAGCAGCCCGGCCGCGTCCACGACGGCGGTGACCTGCCCGGTCCGCGGGTCGATGCGCACGATCCGGTCGGTCGGCCACACGTTGGCCCACACCTGGCCGTCGACACACTCCAGCTCGTTGAGCGGGCCGGGGTCGGGGCTGACGACGACCGACCCGCTCTCGGCGAACGTCACCGGGTCGTGGAAGCGCAGCACGCCGGTGCCGTCGGAGCGCACCAGCCGGCCGCCGTCGCGGCACAGCCCCCAGCCCTCGCCGTCGATCCGCACCTCGCGCCGCACCGCCAGCGTGGCCCGGTCCCATTCCAGCGCGATGCCGTCGCGCCAGGTGAGCTGCCAGATCCGGTCGTCGACGACGGTGATCCCCTCCCCGAAGAGCGCGCCGGGCAGCGGGACGGCGCGGCGCAGCGCCCCGGTCGCGGGGTCGAGCTCGCGCAGCTCGGAGGCGCCCGCGATGCCGGTGCCCTCGTACAGGGTGTCGCCGGCGATCTCGAAGCCCTGGGTGAACGCGGCGGTGTCGTGCGGCTGCTCGGCGAGCACCTCCGGGCGCAGGACGGCTGGGCCGGGAGGGCCGGGAGGGGTGGCGGCGCACGCGGCGACCGCCGGCAGTGCGGCGAGCGCCAGCAGTACGGCGGCGGCGCGGGCGGTGCGTGCGATCCGCGTCGAGAACGCGGACTCGCCGTGTCGAGAACGCGGACTCGCCGTGCCGACCACGCGGACTCGCGGGCCACGGTGGCGGGCCGGCGGGGGCATGGGCGTGAGGGTGGCACAATCCGCGACGTGACCGCCGCATCGACCACCTCCCGCCTGGACGCGCCCGAGGCCGTCGAGCGGGCCCGCGCCGCGGCCGTCGAGGACGCCGTCGTGGATCTCGGGCCCGTTGCGGGGGCGGACGCCGTCGGTGAGCACCTGGCGGCCGTCGCCGAGGAGGGCGGCGGTGTCACCCACTACTTCGCCGCGCGCCAGGGCGGCTACCGGGGATGGCAGTGGTCGGTGACGCTGGGCCGCGCGGACGACGCCGCGGTCACGGTCAGCGAGATCGTGCTCGTCCCCGGCGACGACGCGCTGGTCGCGCCGGTGTGGCTGCCCTGGCAGGAACGGGTGCGCCCGGGCGATCTGGGCGTCGGGGACCTGCTGCCCAGCCCGGCCGACGACGAGCGCCTCGTCCCGGCCTACGTGCAGTGTGACGACCCTGCGGTCGAGGATGTCGCCCGCGAGATCGGCCTGGGCCGGGTCGCGGTGCTCAGCCGCCTCGGCCGCGACGGCACCGCCCAGCGCTGGCAGGACGGGCCCCGTGGACCAGGCGCGGACATGGCCCGCGCGGCCCCTGACGTGTGCGGCACGTGCGGGTTCTTCCTGCCCCTCGCCGGCTCGTTGCGGGTGGCGTTCGGCGTGTGCGGCAACGAGTACGCCCCGGCGGATGGGGCGGTGGTCGCGGTCGGGTACGGCTGCGGCGCGCACTCGTCGGTGGTGCTGGAGCCGTCGTCGCCGGTGGCGGTCGCGGAGCTGGTCTACGACGACGGTGTCGATCTGGAGATCCGCGACCCGCGAGCAGTCGACCCGGGATCCGCCGACGCCGAACCCGCCGACGCCGAACCCGCCGACCTGGAACCCCGCTGATCGACCCGTACGGCACCGCGGCGCTGCGGGCCGCCGTCCTCGACGCGTGGGCGGCCTCGCCCACCCGGTTTCGGGAGGACGCCAACGCCGAGGAGGACCTGCGCCTCGGCGGGTACGCGCACACCTGGTTCGTGGAGCTCGCCCAGAACGCCGCCGACGCGGCCCGCGCCGCCGGAGTCCCCGGCCGCCTTCGGGTCACGGTCGACGGGGACGAGCTGCGGGTGGCCAACACCGGAGCCCCGCTCGACGCCGCGGGGGTGGCGGCGCTGGCGTCGTTGCGGGCGTCGGCGAAGCGCGAGGGCGACAGCGTCGGCCGGTTCGGCGTCGGCTTCGCCGCGGTGCTGGCGCTCTCCGACGCCCCCCGCGTGGTGAGCGCCGGCAACGGGGTCGCGTTCTCGGCGACGCGGACGGCCGCGGCGGTGGCCCACCTGCCGGGCGTGGCCGCCGAACTGGCCCGCCGCGGCGGCCAGTTGCCGGTGCTGCGGTTGGCCTGGCCCGTCGAGCCCACCGAGCCGGCTGCGCCCGAGGGCTACGACACCGAGGTCCGGCTGCCGTTGCGGCCGGGGCTCGACGCCGTCGCGCTCCTGGTCGCGGCCCGCGGGCAGGCCGCCGACCTGCTGCTGGCGCTGCCCGGCCTCGTCGAGATCGCCGTCGGCGGCACCGTGCTGGCACGGGCGGACGGGCCGGGCGGCGAGGTCGGGATCGCCGTCGACGGCGACGTCTCGCGCTGGCTGCTCGCCCGCCGCACCGGAGCCCACGCCCCCGCAGACGTCGCCGCGCTCGCCGCAGAGCAGCAGACCCGCGCCACGTGGTCGGTCACCTGGGCGCTCCCCCTCCCGCTTCCCGCCGCCCGCACGCCCACCCCCACCCCGCACCTTGGACCCTTGACGCGCTCCACGGTGGCCGTCGAACAGCATCAAGGGTCCAAGGTGCGGGCGGCGAGGGCTGGGGGTGCGGCGGGGGCGGCGGGGGTGGGGGTGGGCGTGGGCGGGGTGGGGGAGGTGCTGCACGCGCCGACGCCGACGGCGGAGC
>JBQTJE010000261.1:0-9400 GCA_052387455.1 Pseudonocardia sp. | reverse complement strand
GGTGGCGTGAATGTGGCTTTGCTGCACCCGGAACGGCGGTGACCTGGGGGCGCGGGCGCGCCGACGCGTGGCGGTAGGTGTCGCGCAGCATCGCAGCGACAGCGGCCGGGTCGTCGCGGATCCTGGTCGGCTTGGACGCCGTGTAGACGATCCCGGCGGCGGCGAAGCGGCTTGCCCGCTCCACCGAGCGGTCATGATCGGCGGGGCTGAGGTGCCACTCGGTGGACTCGATCTCCCAGGCCATCGCAACGTCGTCGAGCCAACAGTCCGCCACGCCGACGAACCGTCCGTCGGCGTCGTACACCGTCGCGTTCCACCACGGCTCGGGCAGCCCGGTCCGTCGCCACAGATGCTTGGCGTGCCGCTCGGCGGCGGAACGCACGCCTTCCTCGACGTCACGCAGCACCCGGCGCGGCAGCGCAGTCCCGCGGCGGGACGCCGAACCGAGCTCGGCGACCAGTGTCGGCACCGAGCACAGCCGACGCTGCACGGCGTCGGACAGCAGCTCGGCGATCTCCCCGGACGACCGCATCCGGCGGACCGCGTCGATGCAGGCGCGTGGTACCGGAGCCAGCAGCACCCCGCCGCGCGCGACGGGGACGAGGGGGCGCCCGGTCCGCTCGACATGCACGAAGCCCACCGACCGGATCTGTCGTCCGGCCGGCACGAGGATGTGCACCTCGCTCGTGCCAGACCGGGTCGCGTCGTCGGCGATCCCGCGGCGGAGGCCGTGGCGACGGCACGCCTCCTGCCCCGTGACGACGGCCGTCGGGCCGCCGAGGCGAATCGCAGCCATGACCAGCTGGTGGCGGGTCGGCTGCCCGGTGAACAGGAGGATCACTCCGGGCAGGATCCGCTGCCACGGCCCGCCCTCGAGACAGCGGTTGTAGACGGTGCGTTCCGGTACGCCTGCCGCCACGAGCTGCTTGGCGGTCGCGATGCCGTCGGGAAACAACGAACGCAGGCCAGAGACGGTGGCATGTCGAGGCATGCCCGCATCGTGATCGGACCGCGGGTGCGCCCGTGGCCGAATGGCGGATCTCGTGGCAGCAAAGCCACGTTCACGCCAGGAGATGGCGTGGAAGTTGCGTTTCTGCCAGTTCGGGACGGCCGGGGGCGGGGGGGGCTCCGGGGGGGGGGTGATGCGGACGACGGTGGAGGTCTCGGCGTTGGTCATCCACACCACGCCGTCGTCGGCGACGACCAGGTCGCCCGCGCCCTTGCCGACGCCGCGGACGGGGTCGCCGCGGTTGGCGAGCGTGCGCAGGTCGATGCGCCGCACCTCGTCCTCGAACGGGTAGGCGACCCACGCGACGCCGTCGCCGATCGCGAACAGGCTGCCGCCCTTGAGCGGGATCGGGGTGCCGACGACGTAGGAGCGCTCGTCCACGGGGGTGACGTCGTCGATCGTGCCGAGGTAGATGGTCCCGTCGCGGACCTCGATGCCGCCCTCGGCCTGCTCGACCGCCAGCGGCGTGCCGAGTACCTGACCGGTGGTGCCGTCGAGGGCGCTGATCGTGCGGTCGGCGGTGTTGACGACGTAGAGCAGCCCGTCGCCGAACGCCATGGAGATGGGCTTGGCGCCCACCTGCACCGGCTCGCCCTCGACCTGGAGCGTCGTCATGTTTAGCCGGGTGACGGTGCCCTCGGCCTCGTGGGACAGCCACACGTACCCGCCGCCGACGGCCATCCCGCTGATCGTCGCCGGGCCGGTGAGCAGCGGCTCGCTGACCTGTCCGGACGCGACGTCGACGCGGGTGACCGAGTCGGAGTAGTTCCACACCCATACCGCGCCCGCGTCGACGGCGAGCTGGGTGGGCACCCCGCCGACGACGATCTTCTCGCTGCGGCCGGTGCCCGGCGTGATCTTGGAAATGGTGTCGGAACCGCTGTTGGCCGTCCACAGGAAGCCCTCGCCGGCCTCGATGTCGAGCGGTTCGGCGTCGACGGTGATCGGGGTGCCGACGAGCTGCCCGGCGGCGGCGGCCGGGGGCGGGGGCTCGGGGGTGTCCCGGGAGGCGAGCGCGATCACCCCGCCCACGACGGCCAGCAGCACGACCGCGGCGGCCACGAGGCCGAGCACGAGCGGCACCCGGCTGCGCGGCGCGGGGCCGGGCGGGGAACCCGCGAGCCCCGCGGGCCACGCCCCGACCGCTTGCGCGGGCCGGGTGGGCGGGGCGAGTCCGGCGACCCACTGCGTCGGGGCGACGGCCAGGTCGTCGGCACCGCGAGCCGCCCACCCGGGCGCGACCGGTGCGGCCAAGGTCGGCACGCCTGCGTCCGGGACCGCGACGACCGCGGTGCCGTCCGCCGCGGCGACGGCGGCCCGGCCGAGCTCGCCCGCGGAGGCGTAGCGGTCGGCGGGATCCTTGGCCATCGCGCGGGCGACCACGTCCTCCAGCTCTCGGGGCAGGTCGGGCGCGGCCTCGGCCAGCCGCGGCGGCGGCTGGCGCACGTGGGCCCACATCTTCGCCGCGTCGCTGTCGCGCGGGTACGGCACGCGCCCGGTGAGCGCCTGGTAGAACACGCAGCCCAGCGCGTAGACGTCGGCGCGCGCGTCGACCGGGCGGCCTTCCAGCTGCTCGGGGGCGATGTAGTCCAGCGTGCCGAGCACCGTGCCCGCCCGGGTCAGCCCGGCCTCGCCGGCCGCCTGCTTGGTGAGGCCGAAGTCGGTGAGATAGGCGTGCCCGTGCGCGCCGATGAGGATGTTCGCCGGCTTGACGTCGCGGTGCACGAGCCCGCGGGCGTGCGCGGCGTCGAGCGCCCCGCCGACCTGGTTGACGACGTCGGCGGCGCGCGCCGGGTCGAGGCGGCCGTCGCGCAGGATCAGCTCCCGCAGGTCGGTGCCGTCGACGAACCGCATGGTGACGTAGAGCCGGCCGTCCTCCTCGCCGGCGTGCAGTACGGGCACAACGTGCGGGTGGTCGATCGAGGCAGCCAGCTCGCACTCGCGCTTGAACCGCTGGCGGAACTCGGGATCGTCGGCCAGCGCGGAGGCGACCACCTTGACCGCGACGGTGCGGTTGAGCGCCAGCTGCGTGGCCCGGTACACCACGCCCATCCCGCCGCGGCCCGCGACGGCGTCGATGCGGAGCCCGCCGATCACGGCGCCGGCGTCGAGGTCGGCCACGCGCGGACACTAGCCGCCGCCGCGGGCGGGGTGGAAGGGCCGAACGGGCCGTAGGGTGCAGCCGTGACCGCCGACGACGAGGGCCACGACGTCCCCGTGCCGCGCGCGGTCCGCCGGGTGGTGTCGATCGTCCCGTCGCTCACCGAGGCGGTGGCGGTGAGCGCGCCCGGGTTGCTCGTCGGCGCCACCGACTGGTGCACCCATCCGGCCGACCTCGACGTGCCCCGGGTGCGCGGCACGAAGAACCCCGACGTCGACGCGATCCTCGCCCTGCGTCCCGACCTCGTGCTCGCCAACCACGAGGAGAACCGCCCGCCGGAGCTCGCCGCACTGCGCGCCGCGGGCGTCGCCGTCTACGTCACCGACATCCGCACCCTCGACGGCGCGTTCGGCTCGCTGCGCCGGATGCTCGCCGCGTGCGGGCTGGACGAACCGGGATGGCTGGTGCGGGCGCGGGCCGCGTGGGACGCGCTGCCGCGGCCCGCGACGCGGCGCCGCGCGGTGGTGCCGATCTGGCGCAGACCGTGGATGGCGGTCGGCGCCGACACGTTCACCGGGGCCGTGCTGGAGCGCCTCGGCGTGGACAACGTGTTGGCCGGGGCGGGCGAGCGCTACCCGCGGTTCGATCCCGCCGACCTGCCCCGCCACGATCTCGTCGTGCTGCCCGACGAGCCCTACCTGTTCACCCCGGACGACGGGCCCGAGGCCTTCACCGCGCCGTCGGCGCTGGTCAGCGGCCGGTTGCTCACCTGGTACGGGCCGAGCCTGCTCGACGCGGCGCACGAGCTGCCGGGGGCCCTGACCCGACGGACGCCGGCGTGACGGACACCGTGCTGGTGCGGCGGGCCGGCGCCCTCGGGCGGCTCACCCTGAACCGCCCGGCCGCGCTCAACGCCGTGGACCTGCCGATGGTCCGGGCCCTGGCCGCCGCCCTCGACGCCTGGGAGCACGACGGGGACGTCGCCGCGGTGCTGCTCGACGGCGCCGGCACCCGCGGGCTCTGCGCCGGCGGCGACGTGCGCTTCATCCACGCCGACCTGGCGAGCGGCGGGCACGGGTTCGCCACGCTGCTCGCCGAGGAGTACGCCCTCGACGCGCGGATCGCCCGTTTCCCGAAGCCGTACGTCGCGCTCATGGACGGCGTCGTGATGGGCGGTGGGGTCGGCGTGTCGGCGCACGGCAGCGTGCGGGTGGTCACCGAGCGCACCGTGCTGGCGATGCCGGAGGTGTCGATCGGCTACGTGCCCGACGTCGGCGGGACCTACCTGCTGGCGCGGGCGCCGGGCGAGCTGGGCACGCACATGGCGCTGTCGGGGGCACGGATCGGGGGCGCCGACGCGATCGCGTGCGGGTTCGCCGACGTGCTCGTGCCCTCGGGGCGGTTGCCCGAGCTGGTCACCGCGCTGGTGGCGGCCCCGCAGGCGGCGCGCGAGGTCGTGGACCGGTTCGCCGACGATCCCGGGCCGCCACCGTTGCTCGCCGACCGTGGCTGGATCGACGCCTGCTACTCGGGCGAGACCGTCGCGGACATCGTCGACCTGCTGCGCGGCGCGGGGCGCACCGCCGCCGCCACCGCGATCGGGGCGCACTCGCCGATCGCGCTGGTGATGACGCTGCGCGCGGTGCGGTCGGCGCGCGACCTGTCGCTGGCCGAGGCGCTGGTCCAGGAGTACGCGCTCACCCGGGCGTGCGTGCGCTGGCCGGACTTCGCCGAGGGCGTGCGCGCGCGGCTGATCGACCGAGACACGCCGCGGTGGCGGCCCGCGGCGCTGCGGGACGTGACCGTCGGGGTGGTCTCGGAGTTCCTGCGCGGCGCCGTCGACCCGCGCGACCCGGTGCTCGCGGTCTGAGCGATCTGAGAGTCACGACATCCCGGAACGCGCCCGGATCCGCACGTCGTCGGGCTTGCCGTACTCCTCGCGCAGCGCGGGCAGCAGCTCCCGGGCGGCGAAGTCCAAGAACGCCGGCTGGGTCTGCCCGCCCACCTGCACCACGGCGACGTGGGTGAACCCCGCCTCGACGAAGGGCCGCACCGACTCGACGTGCGCGGCGACGTCCGGGCCGCACGGGAACGCCTCGGCGACGTCGGCGGGCCGCACGAACTGCGTGGCCGCCGCGAACGCCGCCGGGCCGGGCAGCTCGGCGTTGACCTTCCAGCCGCCGGCGAACCAGCGGAACTGCTCGTGCGCCCGCGCGACCGCCACGTCGACGTCGGGGTCCCAGCTCAGCGGCTGCTGGCCGATCTTCGGCAGCGCCGCGCCCGCCGCCGCGTCGAAGCCGCGCACCAGCGACGCCTCCGGCTCGACGGCGACCATCGCGTCGGCGAGCGGGGCGAAGGTCTCGACGCCCTGCCCGCCCGACACGGCCACCGCCAGCGGCACGCGCGCGGCGGGCAGGTCCCACAGCTTCGCCGAGTCGACCCGGTAGTGCTCGCCGTCGAGGTTGACGTAGCCCCCGCCGAGCAGCGCGCGGGTGATCTCCAGTGCCTCGGCGAGCATCACCTGCCGGACGTTCGCCGGGGGCCAGCCGCGCCCGACCACGTGCTCGTTGAGGCTCTCCCCGGAGCCCAGGCCCAACGTGAAGCGGTCCTCGCCCGCGAGCAGCGCCACGGTGGCGGCCTGCTGCGCGACGACCGCCGGGTGGTAACGGATCGTCGGGCAGGTCACGTAGGTCATCAATCCGACCCGCTCGGTCGCCGACGCCACCGCCCCCAGCACCGGCCAGCAGCTCGGGGCGTGGCCCTGCGCGGCCAGCCACGGGAAGTAGTGGTCGCTGATCACCTCGAAGTCGAAGCCCGCCTGCTCGGCGGCGACCGCGTCGGCGACCAGCTCGCGGGGGCCGCGCTGCTCGCACATCAGGGTGTAGCCGAAGGCAACCATGCCGCTCACGTACCCGGATGAACGCCGCGCAATCCCGCGGCATTCATCGCGCGCGGCGGGCCTTCCCGGCGAGCTCGCGCAGCGGCACGGCGTAGGCCTCGCCGAACGTCGGGAAGGCGTGCACGACGTCGGCGAGCACGTCCAGCGGCACCCGGGCGCGGACGGCCAGCACGGCCTCACCGATCCACTCGTCGGCGTGCGGCCCGATCGCGGCGGCTCCGACGAGCACCCCCGCCCGCGGGTCGGCGGTGAGCACGAGCCGCCCGCCCGCTCCGGCCTCGACGCCGGCGCGGGCGGTCTCACCGAGGTCGATCTCGGCGGTCACCGCGCCCTGCACCTGCTCGGCGGTGACGCCCACGCTCGCCACCGCCGGGTCGGTGTAGATCACCCGCGGGATCGCGGTGAGGTCGGCGTGGCGTTCGCGGCCGAGGAGGTTGTCGGCCACGACCTGCGCCTGGTAGTTCGCGGTGTGCGTGAACGGTGCCGCGGCAGTGACGTCACCCGCCGCCCACACCCGCTCCGTCACCCGGCACCGACCGTCCACGCGCAGCTCACCACCCTCGCCCGGTTCGACGCCGAGCACGTCCAGGCCCAGGTCGCCGGTCGCCGGACGGCGCCCGGTGGCCAGCAGAACCCGCTGCACGTCGAGCTCCGTGCCGTCGGACAGGCGCAATCGCGCGCCGTCCCCGCCGGCCTCGGCCTTCTCCAGCTGCACCCCGAGCCGGACGGTCACCCCGTCGGCGCGCAGGACGTCCGCCAGCCGCGCCGCGATACCCGCCTCCTCCGCCCCCGCGAGCTGGTCGGCCGCCTCCACGAGGGTCACCGCGGCGCCGAACCGGGCGTACACCTGCGCCAGCTCGCAGCCGACCGCGCCGCCGCCCAGGATCGCCAGCGACGCCGGCCGGTGATCGGCCGACAGCGCCTCGTCGCTCGTCCAGGTCGGGACGTCGTCGAGCCCCTCCACCGGGGGACGCACCGGCACCGACCCCGTGGCCAGCACGAGATCGGCGAACTGCAGCTCCCGATCCCCGACGCCCACCACCCCCGGAGCCAGGACCCGCGCCCGCCCGCGCACCAGCGTCACGCCGGCCTCGACGAGCTCGCGCGCCTGCGCCGAGTCGTCACGGTGCGCGGCGGCGGCGTCGCGGCGGCGCACCGCGGCCGCGAAGGCCTCGGCGTCGCCGTCGAGCTCGGGCACCCGCGAGGACGCGCCGACGTCGGGCAGCCTGCGCGCCAGCGCCCGGGCCGCCGCGGCGCTCAGCAGCGCCTTGCTCGGCAGGCAGGCGACGTACTCGCACTCGCCGCCCACGAACCCCGACTCCACCGCGGCGACCCGCCGGCCCGCCCGGGCCAGCGTGCTCGCCACCCATGCCCCCGCCGAGCCGGTCCCGACCACCACGACGTCGAAGATCTCCATGGGAGAAGGTGACCTGATCGGGGCCGCGTCCAAACCTCGACGGCCGTCGTTACCAGGCAGTACGGGTACCTAATCTGCTGGAGGTCGACGTGTTGCGTCGGATGTCCCTCATCGCCGGCACGGTCGCGCTGGCCGTCGCCGCAGGTGCGTTCGCGTTCGGCACCGCCGCGGCCGCCCCGGACGGCCCGCGGCTGATCACCGTCAACATGCGGGGCACGGCGCCCAACACCTCCACCGACCCGGCGCGGCAGGTCTTCGAGTTCGACCTCTTCTCCGTGGAGACCGGCGAGAAGATCGGCACCGCGACCGACGACGTGGCGTGCAAGACCGACGAACTGCCCGGGTGCCCGCTGTTCGACGCGATCACCACCTTCCACCTTCCCGACGGCGACCTCACCAACCGCGCCACGGTGAGCGTCAGCCCCGACCCGGCCCGGCCCGGCTGGGTGCTCAACGGCGCGTTCCCCGCCCCGGGCGAGCAGACCATCGTCGGCGGCACCGGGGCCTACGAGGGCGCCACCGGGCAGGCGCGCCTGTCCGGCGCGAACGACGCGCGCGGCTTCCCGCTCTCGCTGACCGGCGACGACATCTTCGTCATCGAGCTCGACCGGTAGCCGGCGACGCGGTGGCGTCGCGCTCCCCGGCCGGGCGCGCCGCGCCGGCGGCCAGCACCGCCACCAACAACGCGGCGAGCACCACGAGCAGGCCGCGCAGCACCCCGTCGCGCTCGGCGAGCAGGCCGATCAGCGGCGGCCCGGCGAGGAACGCCGTGTAGCCGATCGAGCTCACCACCGACACCCGCGGCGCCGCCCGGCCCGGGTCGTCCGACGCGGCGCTCATCCCCACCGGGAACCCCAGGGCCGCGCCCGCACCCCACAGCGCCGCGCCGGCGAGCGCCGCGCCGGTCCCGGGGCCGAACACCACCACGAGCAGCCCGGCCACGGCGACCGCGGCGCTCACCCGCAGCACCGGCACCCGCCCGAACCGGGCCAGCAACGCGCCGCCGACCAGCCGCACCACCGTCATCGCCGTGACGAAGACGCCGTACCCGGCCGCGCCGACCGCCTCGGCCGCGCCGTGGCCGTCGACGAGCGCGACCGCGATCCAGTCGTAGGCGCTGCCCTCGGTGAACGCGAACGCGAGCACCAGCAGGCCGAGCAGCACCGTGCGCGGCTCGCGCCACGCCGCCAGCACGCCACCCTCGCGACCTGGTGGCTCCGGGGCGGCCGGCAGGAAGGAGCGCACCGCGACCAGCACGACGACCGCCACCCCGACCGCCACGCCCAGCAATTGCGCGGCGAACGGGACGCGCAGCGCCGCACACGCCGCGGCGACCCCGGCCCCGCCGACCGCGCCGACGCTGAACCCGGCGTGCAGGCGGGGCATGAACGACCGCGCCAGGTGCCGCTCGACCGCCGCGCCCTCGACGTTCATCGCCACGTCCCAGATTCCCGTGCCCAGCCCCACCAGCACGAGTGCCGCCCCGGCCGCGGCCACGCCACCGGTGAGCAACGCCGCCGCCAGCACCGCCATCCCCGTGCACGAGACGCCCGCGGCCACCGCCACCGCCCGCGCCGGCCCCACCCGGTGCACCACCACGCCCGACAGCGGCAACCCGACCACCGCTCCCCCCGACAGACACAGCAGCAGCAGTCCCAGCTGCGCCGGCGAGAGGGCGAACGTGTCGCGCAGCGCCGGCGTGCGCGCGAAGATCGACGCGAAGGCCACGCCGTTCGCGACGAACACCACGGCGACGGCCGCGCGGGCCCGGGACACCACGCGCGGCTCGACCAGGCTCACGCGGCGTCCTCCTCGGGTCACTCCGTGCGCGGTCGGCGACGGGCAACCTCCACGGTGCGCCGCCGTGACGCGCCACAGCACGCCGGTTCACCGTGGCCGGGCGCACGCCGGGGTGGGCAGCAACGCCACTTTCACGCCATCTGGGGGCGTGAAAGTGGCTTTGCTGCCACGCGG
>JBQTJE010000260.1:0-7832 GCA_052387455.1 Pseudonocardia sp. | reverse complement strand
AGCCCGCCGAGGCCGAGCATCCACTCGACCTGCTCGGCGAGCATGATCAGCGTGCCGCCGGCCGGGGTGTTGTCGGTCGGGTCCTTCGCCGAGTTGCCCACCGCTGGGGACAACGACAGGAACGGCGGGATCCACCGGTCCGACGCGCTGAGCTGCGCGACCCGCTCCAGCGCCGCCGGGCTCATCAGCGCGATCCACAGCCCGCCGTCGGAAGCGAAGCCCTTCTGCGGGGCGAAGTAGTAGGCGTCGGCGTTCGTGATGTCGACCGGCAGGCCGCCCGCGCCGGACGTGGCGTCGATGGTGACGAGCTGGTCGGCGCCGGCCCCCGCCGGGCGCACCACCGGCACGGCCACGCCGGTGGACGTCTCGTTGTGCGCCCAGGCCAGGACGTCGCAGCTCGGGTCGTTCACCGGTGCGGGCGCGCTCCCCGGCTCGGCCTTGACCACGACCGGGTCGGCGAGGAAGGGGGCTCCGCGGGTGGAGTCGGCGAACTTGGCGGAGAACTCGCCGTAGGCCAGGTGCAGCGACCGCTCCCGCACGAGCCCGAACGCGGCGGCGTCCCAGAACGCGGTGGAACCGCCGTTGCCGAGCACGACCTCGTACCCCCCGGGCAGCGAGAACAGCTCGCGCAGCCCGGACCGGACGCGCCCGACCAGCGACTTCACCGGCTTCTGCCGGTGCGAGGTGCCCATCACGTCCGCGGCCGCGGCGACCGCGGCGAGCTGCTCGGGGCGGACCTTGGACGGCCCGCACCCGAAGCGGCCGTCGGCAGGCAGGATGTCAGCGGGAATGCGCAGATCAGTCACGTGAGCAGTCTGTCAGCCGTCCCCCACCCGACAGTCCACCTGTGGCCCACCTCGCCGTCCCCGCATGTCGTGCATCCCGGTCGTCCATGTCGTGCATCCCAGCCGCGCAAGGACGCCCACCTGCGCGACCGCCGTAGCAATCGTGAACGGCTGAGGCGAGATCTCCCTCGGCCCGGCCGCGTGGCCCGGCACCGTGCCGGGCATGCAGCAACTCACCGACGGTCTCCACGGCGCCTACCGCCGTATCGACGTGGTCGCCCAGCTCGGCGCGTACGGCCTGCGGCGGGCCCTCGCCGAGGGGCGCCTGCGAGCCGCGTGGCGCGGTGTCGTCGTGGACCGGGCCGGGTGGGGGAACGTCTGGGCACGTGCCGCGGCCGCGGTTCTGGCCTACGGCCCCGACGCCGCCGTCTGCGGCCGCACGGCCGCCGAGCTCTGGGGGTGTGACGCGGCGGCCGAGCCACGAACGCACCTGATGCTTCCGCACGAGGTCTTCGTACGGTGTCGCGGCGGCCTGGTCGTCCACCGCAGCGCCGCGTTCCGCCGCGACATCACCACCGTCGACGGGATCGCCGTGCTGACACTCGAGCGCGTCGTGACCGACCTGCTCTGCGACCGGACGGTGCGCCCGGCCGACGCCCTCGCCGTAGCTGACCAGGCGTTGGGGCTGGTGAAGGACGAACAGCGCCAGCAGCTGCGAACGCGGCTCGTGTTGCGGATCGACGATCGCGCCGACCGCCGCGGCACGCGGCGCGCCGCCCACCTGCTCGACCTCGCCACCGGACGCGCCGAGTCGCCGCCGGAGAGCCGCCTGCTGCTGCTGGTCGTGGGGTTCGGGCTGCCGCACCCGGAGGTGAACTGGCCGTTGATGTCGCCGTGGGGGCAGGAGGTCTGCCGGCTCGACCTCGCCTGGCCGGAGTTCCGGATCGCCCTGGAGTACGACGGCTACGCCGTCCACGTCGACCGGCAGGCGCAGGACGACGCCCGAGCCGACGACCTGCGGCGCCGCGGCTGGATCGTCCTGCGCGTCCGAGCCGAGGATCATCGGGATCCGCGACAGCTCGAGGTTCGCTTGCGGGAGGCTTTTCGGCGTCGCGGGTACACCTGGTAGAGGCGTCTGTGTGCGTGAACGTCGCGCATGCGCGCCCGAGGTGCACGACATGCGCGGCCGAATCGCATCACATGGGCGCGCGAGGTGCACGACATGCGGGGGCTTGCACGCGGCGACGGAGGCGGGTGACGCTGGGGACGTGACCGAGCTCAGTGCTCGCCGGGTGTCGCGCGTCCACCCCGCCTGGTGGGTCGCGGGGGTGACGTTCCTGGCGCTGGTCGGGGCGGCCGGGTTCCGCGCGGTGCCGGGCGTGCTGATCGACCCGCTGCGGGCCGAGTTCGGCTGGTCGGTCGGCACCATCTCCGCGGCCGTGGCCGTCAACCTGGCGCTGTACGGGCTCACCGCGCCGTTCGCCGCCGCGCTGATGGAGCGCTTCGGGATCCGCCGGGTGGTGGTCGCGGCGCTCCTGGTCGTCGCGGCGGGCAGCGGGCTCACCCTGTTCATGACGGCGGCGTGGCAGCTCGTGCTGCTCTGGGGCGTGCTCGTCGGTCTGGGCACCGGCTCGATGGCGTTCGCGCTGGTCGCGACCGTGACCGGCCGCTGGTTCGTGGCCCGCCGAGGGCTGGTGTCCGGGGTGTTGACGGCCGGTGGGGCGGCCGGGCAGCTGATCTTCCTGCCGGTCGTCGCGCTGGTCGCGGAGGGCAGCGGGTGGCGCGCCGCGTCAGCTGGGGTGGCGGGGGCCGCGCTCGCCGTCGTGCCCCCGGTGCTGTGGCTGCTGCGCGACCGCCCGCGCGACGTCGGCGCCGTCCCGTACGGGGGAACGGCCGCCGACGACGTCGATCCGGTCCGCACGGGGGCGGCTCGCATCGCGCTCACCGGCCTGGTCACCGCGGGGCGCACCGGGGTGTTCTGGCTGCTCGCCGGCGGGATGGCGATCTGCGGCGCCACGACGATGGGGCTGATCCAGCCGCACTTCATCCCGGCGGCGCACGACCACGGCATGCCCGTGACGACGGCGGCGTGGATGCTGGCGCTGGTCGGGATCTTCGACATCGCGGGCGCGGTCGCGTCCGGGTGGCTCACCGACCGGGTCGACCCGCGCCTGCTGCTGCTGGGCTACTACCTCCTGCGCGGGGCGTCGCTGGCCGCGCTGCCGGCGCTCTTCGGCCCCGACCTGCACGTCAGCATGATCGCCTTCATCGTCTTCTACGGCCTGGACTGGGTCGCCACGATCCCGCCGACGATGGCGCTGTGCCGGGAGATCTTCGGTGCCCGCGCGCCGGTCGTGTTCGGCTGGGTGTTCGCCGCGCACCAGGTCGGCGCGGCGGTGATGGCGCTGGGCGCGGGCGTCGTGCGCGACGTCGCGGGCAGCTACGACGCCGCGTGGTACGTCGGCGGCGTGCTGTGCGTGATCGCGGGCGGACTGTCGCTGCTCGTCCGCCGCGCGCCGGCATGACGCCCAGCACCAGGCGCGTCAGGTGTGGGCGATGTCGGTCCAGCCCTCGACGTCCTCCGGGCGGCGGGGGGCGGGGCCGATGTACTGGGCGCTGGG
Organism: Pseudonocardia sp.; assembly: GCA_052387455.1. Taxonomy (GTDB): domain Bacteria; phylum Actinomycetota; class Actinomycetes; order Mycobacteriales; family Pseudonocardiaceae; genus Pseudonocardia. Next base: position 4,426 of record JBQTJE010000260.1, on the reverse strand, counting down.
GCGCACGAGCTTGTTCTCCCGCTTCTGCTCCATGATGTGCGCCGACCAGCCGGCGGTGCGCGCGCTGGTGAACATCGCGGGCATCATGTGCGGCGGCACCTGCGCGAAGTCGAGGATCACCGCGGCCCAGAACTCGACGTTGGTCTCGATGGGGTGGTCGGGGCGGCGCTCGCGCAGCAGCGCCAGCGCCGCCTGCTCCAGCGCGACGGCCACCTCGTAGCGCGGCGCGCCGAGCTCGCGGCAGGTGCGCCGCAGCACCCGGGCCCGCGGGTCCTCGGCCCGGTAGACGCGGTGGCCGAAGCCCATGAGCTTCTCGCGGCGGTCCAGGATGCCGCGGACGAGCCCGGCCGGGTCGTCGGTGCGTTCCACCTCCTCCAGCATCGGCAGCACCCGGGCGGGCGCGCCGCCGTGCAGCGGGCCGGACATCGCGCCGATCGCGCCCGACATTGCCGCCGCGACGTCCGCCCCGGTGGAGGCGATGACGCGGGCGGTGAAGGTGGAGGCGTTCATGCCGTGCTCGCACGCCGAGACCCAGTAGGCGTCGATGGCCCGGATGTGCGCCGGGTCGGGCTCGCCGCGCCAGCGCGTCATGAACCGCTCGGTGATCGTCGTGCACTGGTCGATGCGGGCCTGGGGCACGGCGGGCACGCCGATCCCGCGCGCGGACTGCGCCACGTACGACAGCGCCATCACCGACGCCCGCGCGAGCTGGTCGCGCGCCTCGTCCAGGCCGGTGTCGAGCAGCGGGCGGTAGCCCCAGTACGGGGCGAGCATCGCGAGTGCGGCCTGCACGTCCACCCGGACGTCGCCGGTGTGCACCGGGATCGGGAACGGCTCGGCGGGCGGCAGGCCCGGCCCGAAGCGGCCGTCGACGAGCAGGGCCCACACGTTGCCGAACGTGACGTGGCCGACGAGGTCCTCGATGTCGACGCCGCGGTAGCGCAGCGATCCGCCGTCCTTGTCGGGCTCGGCGATCTCGGTGCGGAAGGCGACGTGACCCTCCAGTCCGGACTTGAAACCGGGTGGGGGCGGGGGTACTGCCGCGTCGGGTCCGGTCGGCGTCGTTGCCGCGGTCGGTGCAGGTGACACCGGGTCTCCTTCTCGATGGACCTCGGTTCCCGCGTGGTTCTCGCGTGGGTGACGCCGAGGCGACTAACGTGGTTGGCGTCACCCTGCCGCCGCGCGCGGGTGGGAGCAACGGTGCACCCGGGTGGCTTCCGTCACCGGCGGGCGGCGGATGCGTCAGGGGAGGCATGGCGTGACGGAGCGGCCGGTCGCGGCGATGCGCGTGCAGTACGCCACCGACGCCTTCGACGTCGACGACCTGGCCCGCACCTGGCACGAGCAGCTCGCCGCGTGGCTGACCGACGCCGACGCCGCCGGCATCCCCGAGGCCAACGCCATGGTGCTGGCCACGGCGGGCCTCGACGGCCGCCCGTCCTCGCGGACGGTGCTGTGCAAGGGCATCGACGCCCGCGGGGTCGTGCTGTTCACCAACTACACCTCGGCCAAGAGCCGCGACCTGCGCGCCACCCGCTACGCGTCGGCGACGTTCCCCTGGTACCCGTTGCACCGCCAGGCGCATGTCCGCGGCACCGTCGGGCCCGTCGAGCAGGAGGAGACCCGGGCGTACTGGCGCAGCCGGCCGCGGGGCTCGCAGCTGGGGGCGTGGGCGTCGGCGCAGTCGGCGGTCGTGGCGGACCGCCGGGCCCTGGACGACGCGCTCGCGGCCGTCACCCGCCGCTTCGACGGCGCGGAGGTGCCGGTGCCGCCGCACTGGGGCGGCTGGCGGATCGTGCCCGACCAGGTGGAGTTCTGGCAGGGCCGCGCCGACCGGATGCACGACCGGCTGCGGTTCGACGTCGACGAGCACGACCGCACGTGGCGGGTGCGCCGGTTGGCACCCTGACGCGCCGGGGAGATCGACGTGCGGGGTGCCCGGGCGGGCCGCACCATACGTCCATGACGGACGTGGGAACGGTCGAGCGCGCCGAGCAACCGGAGCTGAAGCGGGCGATCGGCCCGAAGCTGCTGCTGCTGTTCGTGGTCGGCGACATCCTGGGCACGGGCATCTACGCGCTCACCGGGTCGGTTGCCGGGGTGATCGGCGGTGCGCTGTGGCTGCCGTTCCTGCTGGCCTTCGTCGTCGCGTTCCTGACGGCGTTCAGCTACCTGGAGCTGGTGGGCAAGTACCCGCGGGCGGCGGGCGCGGCGCTGTACACACACAAGGCGTTCGGGATCAACTTCCTGACGTTCATGGTCACCTTCACCGTGATGGCCTCGGGCGTCACCAGCGCGGCGACGGCGGCCAAGGCGTTCGGCGACACCTACCTGCGCGAGTTCGTCGAGCTGCCGACGTGGGGCGTCGCCGCGGTGTTCATCCTCGGCCTCGCCCTGATCAACTTCCGGGGCGTCGGCGAGTCGGTGAAGGCCAACGTCGTGCTCACCCTCATCGAGCTGTCCGGGCTGCTGCTGATCATCGGTGTCGGGGTCTACGCGGTGCTCGGCAAGGGTCTGGGTGAGCCGGCGCGGCTCACCCAGATCGACACCGGCGACGGCACGGTCTTCCTCGCGATCACCGCGGCGACGTCGCTGGCGTTCTTCGCGATGGTGGGCTTCGAGGACTCGGTGAACATGGCCGAGGAGTGCCGCGACCCCGTCCGGATCTTCCCGAAGGCGATGCTGCTCGGGATGGGCATCGCGGCGGTGATCTACGTGCTGGTCTCCGTGCTGTCCTCGATGCTGGTGCCCGCGGACGTGCTGGCGGAGGCGAAGTCGAGCGCGCTGTTCCGGGTGCTGGAGGCGGGCGCGCCGGGCTTCCCGCTGGCGGTGTTCGCCGCGATCGGGCTGTTCGCGGTGGTCAACTCCGCGCTGATCAACATGCTGATGGCGAGCCGGTTGCTCTACGGGATGGCGAACGAGCGGATCCTGCCGCGGGTGTTCGGCACCGTGCACCCGGCGCGGCGCACCCCGTGGGTGTCGATCCTGTTCACCAGCGTCATCGCGATCGTGCTGGTGGGGGTCGCGCCGATCGAGCTGCTCGGCGGCACGACGTCGTTGCTGCTGCTCGCCGTGTTCACCGTCGTCAACGTCGCGGTGCTGGTCCTGCGCCGCGACGAGGTGGCGCACCGGCACTTCCGCGCACCGTCCTGGACGCCCTGGGTGGGCATCGTGAGCTGCGGATTCCTCGCCACGCCGCTGTCGGGGCGGCCGGGGCTGCAGTTCGTCGTCGCCGGGGTGCTGCTGGCGGTCGGCGCGGTGCTGTGGCTGGCGAACTACCTCTACGTCGGCCGCGTCGAGGTGGACGCCGCCCGGCTGGGCAAGGGCTGATCGGCCGATCGGCCGGTCACTCTGCGGTGGCGGGTGGCCGCCCACTACTTTCGTGACCACACCCATACGAGAGGGCTTCCCATGGCCGACAACGCCAGCACAGACGGGGCCACCGGCGACTCCGCCGTCCTGACCTACCCCGGCGGCGACCACAAGCTCGAGGTACGCCCGGCGAGCGACGGGGCCAGCGGCCTCGACGTGAGCAAGCTGCTGTCGCAGACGGGTTTCACCACCTTCGATCCCGGCTTCGGCAACACCGCCGCGTGCTCCTCGGCGATCACCTACATCGACGGCGACGCGGGCATCCTGCGCTACCGCGGCTACCCGATCGACCAGCTCGCCGAGCGGTCCACCTTCCTGGAGACCAGCTACCTGCTCATCTACGGCGAACTGCCCACCGCCGCCGAGCTCGACGCGTTCACCACCAAGATCAGCCGCCACACGCTGCTGCACGAGGACCTCAAGCGCTTCTTCGACGGCTTCCCGCGCGACGCGCACCCGATGCCGGTGCTGTCGTCCGCGGTGAGCGCCCTGTCCACCTTCTACCAGGACGGGCTCGACCCGTTCGACGACGACGCGGTGGAGCTGGCGACGATCCGGCTGCTCGCCAAGGTGCCCACGATCGCGGCGTACGCATACAAGAAGTCGGTCGGCCAGCCGTTCCTCTATCCGGACAACTCGCTGGGCCTGGTCGAGAACTTCATGCGGATGACCTTCGGCTTCCCGGCCGAGCCCTACGAGATCGACCCCGACTTCGCCCGCGCGCTCGACGTGCTGCTGATCCTGCACGCCGACCACGAGCAGAACTGCTCCACGTCGACGGTGCGGCTGGTCGGCTCGTCGCAGGCCAACCTGTTCGCGTCCATCTCCGCCGGCATCAACGCACTGTTCGGCCCGCTGCACGGCGGCGCCAACCAGGCGGTGCTGGAGATGCTGCAGAAGATCCTCACCGAGGAGAACGGCAACGTCGACGCGTTCGTCGACCGGGTCAAGAACAAGGACGACAAGGGTGCGCGCCTGATGGGCTTCGGGCACCGCGTCTACAAGAACTACGACCCGCGCGCGAAGATCGTCAAGCAGAGCGCGGACGAGGTGC
>JBQTJE010000259.1:0-1650 GCA_052387455.1 Pseudonocardia sp. | reverse complement strand
GGTCGTTGTCCGGCATGTCACTCACCGCCCTGCAGTGCCGCCCGCTCGCGCTCGGCGCGCAATGCCTTCGGCGCGTACTTCACCGACGACGCCACCAGCTCGGTGCGGTGGCCGCTCTCCGCGAGCGCCGCCGCCCGCTTCGCGCCCAGCGGCTCGTCCATGATCTTCGCGTGCAGCTTGAGGATGGCGTCGAGCAGCATCTCCGGGCGCGGCGGGCAGCCGGGCAGGTAGATGTCGACGGGCACGACGTGGTCGACTCCCTGCACGATCGCGTAGTTGTTGAACATCCCGCCCGACGACGCGCACACGCCCATCGCGAGCACCCAGCGCGGCTCGGGCATCTGGTCGTAGATCTGGCGCAGCACGGGGGCCATCTTGTTGCTCACCCGTCCCGCGACGATCATGAGATCGGCCTGGCGTGGCGACCCGCGGAAGACCTCCATGCCGAACCGCGCGAGGTCGTAGCGCGGGCCGCCGGTGGTCATCATCTCGATCGCACAGCACGCCAGCCCGAAGGCGGCGGGCCACAGCGAGGACTTGCGCGTCCAGTTGACCAGCTTCTCGACGTTGGTCAGCAGGACGCCGCTGGGCAGGTGTTCTTCCAGCCCCATGTCAGTGCACCGTCAATTCCAGTCCAGGCCGCCGCGGCGCCACACGTAGATGTAGGCGAACCCGACGGTCACGATGAACAGCACGATCTCCACCAGGCCGAACAGGCCCAGAGCGTCCGCGCTGACCGCGAACGGGTAAAGGAAGACCATCTCGATGTCGAACAGGATGAACAGCATCGCGGTGAGGTAGTACGCGACCGGCATCCGACCACCGCCCACCACCGGCGACGGTGAGGGTTCGATGCCGCACTCGTAGGCGTCGAGCTTGGCGCGGTTGTAGCGCCGCGGGCCCACGTACGGAGCCACCGCCACCGAGCCGAGCGCGAACGCGGCGGCCAGCGCGAACAGCAACACCATCGGGAGGTAGGGGTCGAGCAACCTCATCACCCTTGTCGTGGTCTCTTCGGCACCGGCGTTCGCGACCCTAGGTCGGACACCGGCCCCCACCGGAGCCAGGCATGCCTAACTTCGGTGTTCCTGATGCCCGTGACCAGCACCGTCGACGCGGACAGGGGCCGAGGTGGTGGGCTCGGGCGGACCCATCATGCCCCCTTGTGAAGAGTTTCACGAGCGGGGGGTGGCTTGCGGGGCGGTGACGGCGCCGGGTGGCCGGTCCGTCACAAGCGTCACTCTGCGCGAGTACCCAGCCGCGGTCGATCGACTGGCCAGTCGCAACACGCGCCGGATCGGTGTCGTCGGGAGGCGGACCCACGTCGCCCCCTTCACACCTGCCCGCAGCCTCGGGACCGCGCCACCCCTCGTCGCAGCCCGGTCGTGATCACCGGTTCGGGACGGGCAGCCGTGTCCCGTGCGGCTACGCGTCCCCAAGTGGCGATCATGGGCGGTGGGCGGCGGGCGGCGCGGCGCGGCGGCGGGCGGCGCGGCCAGGGCGGTGGACGGTGGCCGCCTCGCGATCGCGGGGCCGGCCGCAGCGGACGACGACGGCGGCGACGACGCCCGCGACGCCCGCGACGCCGTGATCACCCTTCGGGGACACCGGACCGTGCTCAGCGCGGCCCCACGTCCCGAAACGGCGATC
>JBQTJE010000258.1:0-19073 GCA_052387455.1 Pseudonocardia sp. | reverse complement strand
TGCTGGGCGGTGAGGTAGCCGCCGTTGGCGTGCACGAGGGCGTGTCGCGCGCCGGCGCGGAGCGCGCGGCTGGCTGCGACGATCCCGTGCAACGTGTAGCTCGCGAGCGGCCCGCCGAACGCGTTGTGCCCGCCGGTGACGCCGGCCAGCGCCGCGAGCGGCACCCCCAGGTGGCGCGCGACCAGCTTCGGCACCACCGGGAAGCAGGAGTAGACGTCGATCACGTCCAACTCGTCCGGTGGCACGCCCCCCACGGCGAGGCAGCGGTCGAGGGCGTCGGCGAGCGCGGGCGAGGCGGCCAGCGACGGCCGGTCCAGGAAGTCGGCGGCGTCGCGGGCACCCGCACCGCCCCACACGTGCACGATCCGGTCCTCGGGCACGCCGTGTGCGCGGGCGGCGGCGAGCGAGGTGACGAGCACGGCGGCGGCCTGGTCGACCATCGGGTTCGCGTTCACCGCCAGCGGGTAGGGCTCGCACACCATGCGGTTGCCGGGACCGACGGTGCCGATCTCGGCGACGGTGCGCTCGCGCGGGTCCCAGGCCGCGTCGTTGCCGGCCGCGACCCGGCTGAACGCGGCGTAGAGCTGCGCCGACTCCGCTGCCGACGCCTCCGGCGAGCGCCCCGTCGCGTGCCGCAACGCGCTCTCGAACAGCGCGTACACCCGCGTCGGCGCCACCATCCCGGCTGCCTGCATCGCGGGGGTGCCGAGATCCTCGGGGTCGAACGCGGGCGGCCCGCCCGGCGCACCGCTCCACCCGTGCTCGACGGGATCGCGCCCGGCCCGCCCCAGCGCGGTGAGCGACGCCATCGCCTCGCCACCGGCGAGCAGCGCCACCCGCGATTCGCCGCAGGCGATCCGGGCGGCGGCGCGGTCGAGCAACTGGGCGGGCCAGTGCCCGGACAGCGTGGTGTTGACGACGTCGCCGGGCCGGGCGCCGACCCGCCCGGCGAGCTGGGCGGCCATGTCGTCGTAGGCCCAGCTCACGACCTTGACGACGGCCACGGAGTCGACCGCGGCGACGAGGTCGTCGCCCGCCTTCGTGTCGGTGACCGCGGCCCCGACGGCGTCGGCGAGCAGGTCCAGCGGCTCGCGAGCCCCGTCGACGGTGCGCTCGCGGTTGCCCCGCACCTGCCCGACCCCGACCAGCACCGGCAGCTGCTCGTCCCGCATGCGCGCACAGTAGCTCAGATCGTGACAGTTGCGCTGTCACGATCGAGCGTCGCGGTCGGGCGGGGTGCGCCGTGCCTGGCGCCGGCCCACCGTGACGAGGGCCGCCTCGGTCAGGCGCTGGCCTACCTGCGATCGTGCGTGCCGGGCCGCCCGGCTACCCGGACGCGGCTCGCATCGCCGCGCGACCCGCACCGGCGGCGAGCCGCAACGGAGGTACGACCCCATGTCCGGCCAGCACCGCGCCCACCCACCAGCACCGCGCCGCCGGCCGGGCGGTTGCGCGGCGCTGGTGGGTGGGCGTGGTGCGGGCCGCACGCTGCAGCTCGTCCGGTTCGCCGTGATCGGCGTCCTGAGTACCGTCGCCCATCTGGGGCTCTACCTGCTCCTGCGGGGTCCACTGGGCCCGGTCGCGGGCAACCTCGTCGCGCTGCTGCTCACCGCCGTGGCCAACACCGCGGCCAACCGCCGGGTGACCTTCGGCGTGCACGGGCCCGCCGGGGCCGCCCGCCACCAGGTGCAGGGGCTGCTCGTGCTCGGCGTCGGGCTCGCGCTCACCAGCGCGGCGCTGGCCGGGCTCGGCGCGTGGGCCCCGGGTTCGGGCCCGGCCGCCGAGGTCGCCGTGCTGGTCGTGGCGAACGCGCTCGCGACCGTGCTGCGGTTCGTCACGTTCCGCTCGTGGGTCTTCCGGCCGACGCCGGCGCCCCCCGTCCCGCGAGTGCCCGCCTGCGCTGAGACCGACCTGATCTCGGCGCCGAGGTGGCCGGCACCGATCAGGGTCAGCCGCCGAGCGCGGTGCGGTAGGCGCAGCGCGGGCCCGCGCCGGTCCCGGTAGGGCCGCAGCACCCGCAGGTCGCCGAACTCGGCGCCCAGCTCGGCGGCAAGCGCCTGCAGCGGCGGCAGGACAGACCCGGCGTGCCGGTGCCGGTGGGCGGCCCAGACTCGGCGGTGTTGTCGGCGGCGATCGCGGCCAGGAACGCGGTGGCGTCGGGCGGCCAGCCCTCGAAACGTGCCGTGCGTGATCATGGTTACCCCTCCCCGCGGGCGGCGGTGGGAGCACACCGACGTCGTCCCTGCCCGGCCCGGTTCCACCGCTCACCGACCCGTCGGACAACCCCATCTGGAGACATCGCCGTGACCGTCTCCGCCAGCCGTCGTTGCGCCGGTCGAGTCCACCGTGATCGAGGAGACACATGACCACCGAGCAACACCAGAGCACGACGACGTCCCGTCGGCTCGACGAACGCTCCATCCGCAAGATCGCCAGGCTGAGCCTGGTCGGGGCGAGCGTGGAGTGGTTCGACTTCTTCCTCTTCGGCACCGCCGCCGCGCTGGTGTTCCCGCGCCTGTTCTTTCCAGCCGGTGACGAGTTCGTCAGCTATCTGTCGTCGTTCGCCATTCTCGGCGTCGGATTCCTCGCCCGCCCGCTCGGGGGCATCGTCTGGGGCCATTTCGGCGACCGCGCCGGCCGTAAGAAGGCCTTCCTCGCCGCGCTGCTCACGATGGGCTTCGCGAGCGTCCTGATCGGCCTGCTACCCACCTACGCGACGATCGGCATCGCCGCCCCGATCCTGCTCGCCGCGCTGCGCTTCATCCAGGGCATCGCCGTCGGCGGGCAATGGGGCGGCGCCGTGCTGCTGGCCACCGAGTTCGCACCGAAGAACAAGCGCGGTTACTACGGCAGCTTCGCCCAGATCGGCGTCCCGATCGGGGTGCTGCTCGGTATCGTCGCGTTCTTCCTGCTCGGCACCAACATGGACGACGCGGCGTTCGACGCCTACGGCTGGCGCATCCCGTTCATCGCCAGCATCGTCCTGGTCGGCGTCGCGATCTACGCGAAGAAGAAGCTGGAGGACACCCCGGCGTTCACGCAACTCCAGCAGCTCGCCGCCGACGACGCAGCGGACAAGCCGGCCGTACCGCGCAGCCCGGTGCTGGAGGTGGTCCGCCTGCACTGGCCGCGGATCCTGCTCGCCGGCGGCGCGTTCACCGTGGTCAACGCGACCTTCTACATCTACATCACCTACATGCTCGCCTACGGCACCAAGGTCGTCGGGCTCAGCTCGCCCGAGGTGCTCATCGCGATCGCGATCGCGGCGGTGATCCAGATCCCGGCGCTCGCAATCTTCGCAGCGATCTCCGACCGGATCGGACGCCGCAAGGTGTACATGGCCGGCGCGGCGGCTACGGCGGTGTGGGCGTTCCCGCTGTTCCTGTTCGCGGACATGGGCAGCGTGTGGTCGATGACGGTCTCGCTCACCGTCGCCCAGCTGGCGCTGTCGATGATGTACGGCCCGCTGGCCGCGTTCTTCTCCGAGATGTTCACCGCCGAGCTGCGCTACAGCGGCGCGTCGCTGGGCTACCAACTCGGCGCGCTGCTCGGCGGCGCGCCCGCCCCGCTGCTGGCCGTCTACCTCCGGGAGGTAACCGGCGGCACGAGCGCGAACTCGATCTACATCATCGTCGTGTCGGTGATCGCTATCGTATGCGTGCTGGCGCTGACCGAGACCTACCAGAACGACATGGACGAGGTCGGCAGCCGCTGACCTCGCACGACCCGAGGGGTGGACGCCGCGAGCGGGGTCCACCCCTCGGTCGTTCTCGCAACAGCTGATGATCGCCGGCCCTGACTCGGTGCGACGTAACGCGCACAGGAGCCGGTACCGGATTTCCTCGACGATCGACTGCGCGTCGCGGTGGCAGCGCTACGCCAGCGACCGGGGAGGGCCCCCTGGCGATCGGCAGGGGGCCGACGAACTACCGGCCTGCGGGCCCGCCTCCGGGCGTCGTGCGCCCGCGCTGAACACCCACATCCGGTGAGCCGAGCCCGTCAGTTAACGATCGCAAACGCGTGTCGCGGGATTCGCCTCGCACGACTCGGGTGACGGATGAATCTGTCGCTGCACCGGTTCACCGATCCTCGAGGAGATAGCCCTATGTACCCCCTGAACACCGACCTGGACGCGTCGGCTCGGGCGGGGCGCGCCGGACGCGCCGCCGCAGCCCGCCCGATGCGGTCCTTCGCGTATCGCCGCATCGCGACGGTCGTGGCGTTGGCCACGACAGCCGCTGTGTTCGGCGCCGGTCCGGTCTCGGCGAGCCCGGCGAGCCTCAACCCCGTCGGGCCGATCGCATTCGCACAGCAATGCATCGGAGAAAACGGAACAGAATCGTTTCAGATCGAACTGGCCTACATTAAGATCGACTCGTGCAGAGCCCAGGAACTTGTCGATTCCTATGGCAATGCAAAAGATGCCGCGGGCCTGACTGGCGCACTCGGTGCTAAATGGTGGCCCGTCGGTGTCGCGAGCGGAGCGTTCTTCGCCTGGGCGTGGCTGAATCAAAGTCAGATCAAGTCGGCGGCTGCCGCTGACAGCGGACAGGCCAATCTCCCTGTAGGCGGACACCACATCTCCCTCTCTACGGACAGCTGATCTCCCTGGGCTGTCCGGGCCGGCGGCGTGTCGGTCCGCTGGTAGGCGGCCCCTCCACAGTGCACTCGGGGTGCTGATGACCCGATGCCCGTGGAGGGACCTGTGAAGAAGGATGACAGGGAGATCATGAACATTCTCGAAGCGTTCGACCTGACCGGGAGCGCCCATTCGGCCGCCGCACTGGCCGGGTGCGACCCGAAGACGGTGCGGCACTGGGTCGCCCAGCGCGACCAGGGACTGCCGGTCGGCGGTCCGGGCCGCCGCGAGCGGTTGATCGACCCGTTCCTGGCCAAGGTCGAGGAATGGGTAGACCGCTCGAAGGGCCATGTCCGCGCCGATGTGGTGCACGAGCGACTGGTCGCGGTCGGGTTCGACGGCGATGAGCGCACGACGCGGCGTTCGGTCGCGGAGGCCAAGGCGCGGTGGCGGGCCGGGCACCGGCGCACTTACCGGCCGTGGATCACCGAGCCGGGGATGTGGTGCCAGTTCGACTGGGGTGTTGGCCCGGTAGTGCCGTTCGCGGGCGGGATGCCGCGAACGACGTTGTTGTTCTGCTTGTGGCTGGCGTGGTCGCGGTTCCGGGTGGTGATCCCGACCTGGGACCGCACCCTGCCCACCCTGCTGGCTTGCATCGACACGTCGCTGCGACGCCTCGGTGGGGCGCCGACATACGCGCTGACCGACAACGAGAAGACCGTGACCGTGGAGCACGTCGCCCGGGTCGCGGTGCGACACCCGGAGGTGGTCGCCGCCGGCCGGCACTACGGCATCCAGGTCGCGACGTGCGTGCCGTTCGACCCCGAGTCCAAGGGCGGCGCGGAAGCGAGTGTGCGGGTGGCGAAGGCCGATCTGGTGCCGACCGAAGCCAACCTCGGCGAGGCCTACCCGGACATGACGACGCTGATCGCGGCGTGTGACGCGTTCTGCGCCACGGTCAACCACCGCCGCCATCGGGAGACCGCCGCGATCCCGGCCCAGCGGCTGCTCATCGAGCGGGAGCGGCTGCACGTGCTCCCCTCGGCGCCCTATGCCGCCGCGCTCGGCGAGACGCGGCTGGTCAACACCGACCAGACCGTGCGGTTCGGGTCGGTGCGCTACTCCACCCCGCCCGGGCTGGTCGGGACGGAGGTGTGGGTCCGCGCCGCCGCCGACGAACTGGTCGTCGTCGCCGACCTCAACAGCCTCGCGCTGCGCCCGTCGTGGGCGCCCGCGGCACCGGCCGGGCTGGTCGAGGTCGCCCGGCACGCCCTGTCCACGCCGGGCCGGCCGCGGATCGAGCTGGGCCACTACCCCGGCCACCCACAAGATCCGTCCGGGGCGCCGCGGCCGCCGACACCGCGCCCGACCAGCGCGGCGGAGACCGCGTTCCTCGCCCTCGGCCCGGGAGCCGAGGCGTGGCTGGTCGAGGCCGCCGCGGCCGGGGCGGTGCGGGTCCGGGCGAAGATGGCCGCCGCGGTCGAGCTCGCCGCCCTGGCCGGACGCAGCGAGGTCGACGCCGCGCTCGGGGTCGCCGCCGCGGCCGGGCGGTTCGCCGAGGACGACCTGCTCGCCATCGTGCGCCATCGCGCCGCCGGCGCCCCGACCGCGCAGCTCGTCGTCGCCGACGAGACACACTCCGCGCAACCGGGCACCCAGGCGTGGGAGGGGTTCGGCCGATGACCCGCCCCGACCCCACCAGCCCCGATCGGGGACCGGCGTCGCTGCCGCCCTCGCCGTGGATCCTGCTCGACTGCACCACTGCCACCCAGGCCGCGACCGTGCTCGACCGGCTCGAGCAGTGGCTCGCCGGCGCCGGTGACACGGCCGCGGTCGAGGCCTGCGCGGCGGCCTGCTCGCTGGAGGAGGACGACGCGTTCAGCGTTGCCGCCTGGGTCGGGGCGCTCGCCGCCCGCATCGAGCACCGCATCACCGAGACCGACACCTGGCAGACCGACAGGCGGGGGGCCGGCTCGTGGTCGTGACTGCGCAACCCGCCCCGCCACCACTGCCCGAGGAGCTGACCGCGCTGCTGCGCCGGATGCGGCTTCCCTACCTGCGCGGCGCCGCCCCCGAAGTCCTGGCCACCGCCCGCGCCCAGCGCTGGGACCCCGCCGAGGTCCTGCGGGTGCTGCTCGCCGAGGAAGTCGCCGGCCGCGACGACGCCACCCGACGCCAACACCGCCGCGCCGCCGGACTCCCGGCCGGGAAGACCTTCGCGTCCTGGCGCGAGGCCGACAGCTCCATCCCCACTCCGACCCAGCACGCCCTGGCCACGCTGGAATGGATCGGGCGACACGAGAACCTCGCGGTCACCGGGCCGTCCGGGACCGGGAAGACGCATCTGGTCGAGGCGCTCGCGCACGCCGCGATCGATGCCGGGCGCCGGGTCGCCTGGTTCACCCTCGAATCGCTCACCGCCGCGGTCGGGCGGGCCGGGGCCGACGGCTCGGTCGCCCGCACCATCACCAAGATCACCCGAGCCGACCTGATCGTGGTCGACGACATCGGGATGCTGCCCGCCGGCCAAGCCGCCGCCGAAGCGCTCTACCGCGTCATCGACGCCGCCTACGAACGCCGCTCGGTCGCGGTCACCAGCAACCTGCACCCGTCGGGGTTCGACACGATCATGCCCAAGACCCTGGCCACCGCCACGGTCGACCGACTGCTCCACCACGCCCACATCGTGCTCACCGAAGGCACCAGCCTCCGGCTGGCCGAGGCCACCGCCGGCAAGGGCGTGATCCCCTTGACCTAGATCAACAGGAGATCAGCTGGCCCCGGACAGGGAGATAAGTTGTCCGCCAGCAGGGAGATCAACTGTCCGCCCACGGGGAAGTGCTGCTGTCCCTTGACAACGAGCGAGGCGAGCGCGGCGAGGACGTGGCGGGGCTGCTGACCCGACTGCCCGTCCGGCACATCTCTCTGGCGCACGATCCGGCTGCCTACCTCGCCGCCTGCGTGCGGCGTGCGGCACGGCGTGCCGAGCGCGCCCCTGACGTCGTCGAGGTCGTGGAGGCAGCGCCGGAGAGCACGACCTCCCGAGCGACCGCGGCGGATCGCACAGCCGACCAGGCGGCCACACACGCCTCGGCTGCGGCGGCGAGTGACGCCCGCGCCGCCGGGCACGAACTCGACGCAGCCGAAGCCCGCAGCGTCGCTGACGACTCGCAGACGATCGAACGGGAGGACCTGCACGGGGAGGCGGACGCGCGTCGGTCCGATGCTTTCGGCGTCGCAGAGCGGGCCGCCGCCGGAACTGAGCACGCCGCGGCCGCTGCCGCCCGGGCGGCGCTGACCCCGACCGCGACGTCCAGACTGCAGGTGGTCACTCGAGGACAGGCCGGCCCGGCGGTCCGCGCCGCGGTGCGCTCCCAGCGTCGACCGGTCAGCCCGTCACGGTCCGTGGCACCACGCCGGGCCGAACGCGCTGCCCACCGATGACCGGCGGGCCGGCCATCGCCGGCGACCGGATGCGCGAGCTGATCGAACACGGCCGCGCCCGGCCACTGCTGCCCGGACGGTTCCCGGTTCCGGTCCTGCTCGACGGTCACTGGTGGCATCAACCCGCCGACGCCTCCGACGCGGTGTTCGTTCGTGCTCCGGTGCCGATGGCGGCCGAGCTCGCCGTCCTCGACGCGCGCCGCCGCGCCGCCGACCGAGCGGTCGAACACGCGAGCCGTCACCGTGAGCGCTGACGACGCCGTCACCGCGGCCGACCTCGCCGAGCAGGCTCTGCTCGGTGCGCTGCTGTGGGATCCGCAGCGCACGCGCGGACGTCTCCGGCTGGCTGAGTGCCGACGACTTCCGACGACCGGCGCACGCCGCCATCTACCAGACGCTCCTCGGGCTGCAGCGCGACGGCGAACAGGTCGATCTGCTCGCCCTGCCCCAGGTGCTCGCCAGCGGCCGTTACCACGATCTGCACGTCGCCCGCGACGGAACCGGTCCGCTCGGTGCGCCCGCCCTGCACAGCCTGCTGTCGATGACACCGGCGACCCCTCGGTCGGCGGCGGGCCAACCGGAGGCCGGCGGGAGCGAGCACGTCCGCTACGCGCGGATCGTGCTGGAGGACTCGATCCGCCGCCGGGTCTGTGAGATGGGGTCCTGCGTCGGGCAGCACGCGGCACACCTGGACGGCGTGCCCAGCGACTCCAACGCCGAGATCCTCCAGGCTGCGCTTGCCGAGGTCGGGACTCAGCTGGATGCCCTGGCCGCGCGGCGCGATCGAGCAGAGCTGGCAGGGTCGCGCCTCGCGGCCGCGCTGGAGTCGCCCGAGTCCGAGTCCCGCGGTCTCAGCGACCGATCGGTCGCCGCTCGGGGGACGCTCCCCAGCGCCGGACCGGACCGTGTCCCGCCGCCGCCCGAGCAACTGCACGAGATTGAACGCCGGCTCGTCGGCGCTGCCATCGGGTGTCCGCCGGTGCGCGAGCTGCTCGACGAGCGCGTGCGGCCGACGGACTTCCTCGCCTCGGACGCAGGCGCGACCTGGCACGCGATCCAGTCGATTCTCCGCCGCGGCGAGCCCGTCGACGTCGTCCTGGTCGCCGTCGAGGTCGAGCGCCAGGGCGAGGTACCCGACCTGGGGGCGGGCTTCAGCGCTGACCGACTCGCCGCCCTCCACGCGCGACGTCCGGATGTCGTCGAGGGGTACCGAAGCGCGGAGGTGGTGCTTCGTGCCGCGCTGACCCGAGCGACGGCGCGGGCTGCGGCTCGTCTTCACGAGCTCGGCAACGACCGCCGCCGTGGCGGCAAGGACGCTCTCGTGGGCGCTCGCACCGCCGTCGCGGCTGTCGAGGCCACCGCCCGCCGGCTGACCGGATCCCCGCCCGCCGCTGCCCTCGTCGCGCTCACCCCGCCACCGCAGCGGACGCGCACCCCGATAGCGCCGAACACGACACGCACACGGCTTCCCGTCCCCTCGGGCGGAGCCGCTGTCCCTCTGCCGGACCGAGGCCGTCGACACACCTGATCGTCCGCACCTGTCCGGGCCCCGTCAGTTGTCCGGTGGTGGCGGTGCGGGTGCGGGCCCGGCCGGGGGCAGGATGATCTCCTGGCCCTCTTGCAGGCCGGAGACCACCTCGGTCTCGCGGTCGCCGACGGCGCCGGCCTGGAACTGGACGCGCTGTGGTTGGCCGTCGGGCCCGCCGGGGACGAGCACGAAGGTGCGTCCGTTCTCGGGGATCACCGCGGCGTTGGGTACCACCAAGACCCCGTCGAGGGAGTCGACGAGCACGCCGACCTCGGTGGTCTGCCCGGCTTCCAGTCGCGGGTCGGACTGGGTGAGCAGCACGGTGACGTAGTAGTTGGTCACACCCGAGATCGACGTGCCGCCGGGTGCGATCTGCAGCACCGTGCCGGGCAGGGTGAGGTCCGGGATCGCGTCGAACCGGACCTCCACCTTCTGGTTGGGCGCGACCCGCGCGGCGTCGGACTCCTCGAACGGCACGACCACCTCGAAGGTGTCGAGGTTGTTGAGCACGAGGAAGGCGTCGCCGCCGGGACGGGTCGCGGTGGGCGCTCCGACGTTGGAGTTGGTCTGGTCGGCGGTGGCCGCGGCCCCGACGCCGGGGATCGGGGCGGTCGAGCCGGGGGCTTTCGCCGTGGTGCCGCCGCCGGCGTTGACGAACTCGCCGACCGAACCGTTGATCGCCGAGACGGTGCCGGCCACGGGGGCGTAGAGCACGGTGTTCTCGATCTCGCGTTGGGCGGCGGCCACCTGGGCCCGCGCCTGGGCCACGAGCCCCGCCTGCGCCTCGATGTCCGACGGGCGGTCGGTGTCGGCGGTGCGCCGGTTGTTGTTCGCGTCCACCACCCCCTGGCGGGCGTCCTCGACACGGACCCGGCCCTCGTCCTCCACGACCTTGAGGTTCGCGCGGGCCTGCGACAGCTGCGTGGTCGACTCGACCACCTGGCGCTTGGCCGCGATCGCGGCCTGCTGGAGGCTGTCGCACCGGCTGGCCCGGGCGTTGGCGGTGCTGTCGGCGTTGTCCAGCATGCCCAGGCCGCCGCTGCCACCGGAGCCCTCGCCGGAGTCCGGTGGCGGGGTCCGGGCGCCCGACCCGTCCGGACCGCCGAGGGTGAAACCCTCGAGGTCGCAGTTGGCGCGGGTGAAGTCCTCGATCGCCTTGTCCGCGGCCTTCTCGTCGAAGCCCAGCTGCGTCTCGGCCCGGAAGACGGCGTTGGCCGCCTGGTCGGAGGAGGACGCGGCGAAGTCCTCGGCGGCGTCCAGGCGCCGTTGGGCCTGGACCAGCGAGTCCTGCGCGTTCTCCCGGTCGGCCGACCGCTTGACCTTCTCGAGCAGGGCCTCCTGCTGGCGCAGCACGCCCTGCTGCTCGGCGAGGGTCTGGCGGAAGGAGAAGTCGTCGAGCCGGGCCAGCAGCTGGCCGGGAGTCACCTCGTCACCGACCTTGACCCGCACCTCCTCAATCTTCTCGCTCATCGGGAACGCGAGGCTCTGCGAGGTGACCGGGACCAGCGCGCCCGAGGCCGTCACCCGGGTGTTCACCGAGGAGCGCTCGACCTGCACCGTGGGCGCCGGCGGGACCGGGTCGTCGCTCGTGCAGCCGGTGACAACGGCGACCGAGGCCATCGCCAGAACAAGCGCCCAGATCCTTCGTGCACGCACTGACGCTCTCCCCGCTCACACCGACGCTCGTCCGTTCGGCCTAACGAACGACATCGAGTGATGATCCGGAGACCGGCCCGGAGTCCCCTCACGTGGATGGTGACGCGACGGGGCGGTGGCGGGCGGGGGTCGCCCGCCACCGCGCCGCGGCGGCCCGAGATCCGTTGCTAGCCGGCGGGTGCGACCTGTGGGAACTGGCCGTTACCGCCCGGTCCGACCACCCTGGGCGGCGCGGACACGTTGGGTGGTGCGGGCGGCCCGGGTGATGTCTGGGGTGCCTGCTTCTGGACGGCGTCGAGGATCTGGACGATCATCTTGGTGATCATGGCGAACAGGGCTTCGAGCATCCCGCCGAGCCCGCCACGGCCCATGTCGGCGTCGATGCCGCCGCGTTGGTCGCGGACCCGGTCACGCCAGGTGCGCTGGTCGTCGTCGCGGTCGCGATCGCGGTCGTTCCACTTGTCCTTGTCCTTGTCCTTGTCCTTGTCGCGGTCGCGGTTGAGCTCGCGCCAACGCTGGTCGTTGTCGCGCCAGCGGGCGTCGTTGTCGCGCCAGCGGTCGTCGTCGTTGCCGCGCCAGCGGTCGTCGTCGTTTCCGCGCCAGGTGTCGCGACTCCAGCCGTCGTCGTCGCTCCAGCGTTCCCGCTCGTACCAGCGTTCCCGCTCGTAGGAGTCGAAGTCACCGGAGCGGATCTCCCGGTTGCGGTCGGCACGGGCGGGGCCGTCGAAACCAAACACCCCGGCGAACCAGCCGCCGTCGGAGCCGCCGAGGGGCTGGTCGGCGGGCGGACCGGCCCAGCCCGACGAGCTACCGCCCGAGCCAGGGGCGCCGCCGACATTGATGTTGATGTCGCCGGCTCGGGGACCTGTCTGGTCGTTGCCCTCGCCGCCGCCGTTACCACCGTCGGGCCCGGCGGTCACCATCGCCACCGGCCCCACCGCCGGAGCCGCGGGCGCGGCCCCCACCATCCACACCGCGGCCAACGCACCCGCCGCGAACACCACCAACGTGATCGGAACTGACCTCAACACGATCTCCCTCTAGGTACCGGGCCACCCCCACGGCGGCCGCACAGCGGGCTGACTCCTCTGACCATGTGTCGATCACTGGGCGGCTACATGCGCCACCTCCCAGGACAGACCTAGGACGTCCATTCCCTGGCGGCGCGGGCCAGCGGCGCCGAGCTCTTCCACACCTACGTCGGAGCGCGTGGAGATCTCGAAAGTGCCCTCACCGGAACCAGTGGGACGCTCCTCGGCGGTGATGTCCGAGGTCAGGCCGGGGTGAATGATGATCGAGCCGGGGGCGGGGCCGCTGTACTCAAACGAGAGAGGCTGGCCGGCGGAAGATCGGGCCTTCGTCGTCAGGAAACGCCGGCGATTCTCCTCGGTGAGCCGGATGATGTAGATCTTGCGCAAGGTCGAGTTGGAGACCTCGAACCGGCCGGTGTCATTGTCTAACAGGTAGGCGCGCAGGCCTCCGTTCGACGCCCGGGCGATCTTGAGGGGTCTGCCGTGGTACTCGTAGTAGCGGGGCAGATCAGTCATCGCTGGGCCTTGTCGAGGGCGGGCTGATAGGGGGTGTTGGTGCGGCCGGTAGCTCGCTGATGAGTGCTTTCTCCTGGGTGGCGCCTAACGGCCACATCACCGAGCCGGTCCTTGAGCCGCACGATCTGCACGCCCGGGGCCGCCGGCGAGGAAGGTCGCCAGTCGGTTCGCGTGATGCCGGATGCTGTCATTCGATGCTGCACAGCTCGCCGGAGACGGGCACGAGCAGGTCGCCGTCCGCGCCGACCGCGAGCGGCCCGGTGACCGGCTGCTCGGGTCGCCATTCGCTGCGGACTCCGGATTCGTCGAGGAAACGCACGTAGCAGTCGTCGCGCAGGTCATAGCCCGGCCAGCCGTGGTACTTGTCCCAGCGGTCGGTGGTCGGGCTGCCCGCGATCGCGACCAGACCGTTGGTACCCGCGACCATCGAGTCGGGAGCCGTGGGCACCGGGTGGTGCACCACGATCTCGCCGGTGGTGGGGTTGATCGCGACCACCACGGGGTAGAAGCGGCCGTCCTCGCGCTTCTCTGAGTTTCCCCGCATGACGACCAGCTCGCGGCCCAGTGGCACGATCGGCCCGCCGTTGGGTAGGTGCTCGGGGAGCACGTGGGTGCTGTGCTGCTGCGGATCGACCACCAGGTAACCGATCAGGTCGTGGGGTCGGATCGCGGCGAGGATCCGGCCGTCGGGCAGGCCCACCAGCGGTCCCACGATCTGGCCGGGCTCGCCCACTGCGTCGCCCGGCCCGAACCCGCGCCGGTCCGCGGTCCACAGCGGGTTCCCGTCGAGGTCGAACGCGCGCAGACCGCAGCGGTTCGCGATCACCAGGTGATCAGACCGGACCAACGGCGGATACGGCTCCCACTCATGCAGCCGGTGCTCCCACCGCAGCTGCCCGGACAAGGTGGTCGCACGCAACGTTGGTGCCTGACCGTGAGGGCCACAGAACACGAGAAGTCCGGTCGGGATCACCGCGGGTGAACTGAGCATCGCGTCGATCCTGGAGACGACGGCGCCCTCCTGGCGGTCGCGCACCACAAGCCCGCCTACGTTTCCCGTCCTCTCCCAGGTCACCAGCAGCCCACCGGTCAAGACGAGGCAGTCCACCGACGTCTCGGTACCGACCGACCATCTGATCTCCGGCCCGTCCAGCGCCGTGATCGCATCGCGGCTGACGACGAAGCAGGTGCCGTCGCCCGCGACGACGACCCCGTTGCACTCCCGCGACGGCAGGCGCGCCCGCCACCGCTCACGGCCCACCCCCGACAACGGGACTCGAGCAGTTCGGTCGTTCGCCGCACCACCCCATGGAGCAGGCCACGGACCCTCGTCCAGACCCGGCACGTCACCCAGCACTCGACACATCCTTTACACCCAGCGCGTCCCGGAACAACGCCGCCCGGGACCGCAGCGCGGCGTACTCCTTGAGACGTTCGGCACGGTTCACCGACGTGATCAACTCACCCAGTGCGGCCCGGGCCCGGAAGAACGCCTCAGCCTCGGCCGTCACCCCCGCGCCTCCGCCGTCGGCATAGGCCTGCCGGAACACCTGTTGCAGCTCGATCACCTCGTCCGGCTCCAGGCCCCATCCCGGACCGAAGTAGGCCAGCTTGTGGGCGAGATAGGCGACGTCTCGGGCCGGCGCACCGATCGGCGCGCCCTCGGCGTCGAGCGACAAGTGCAGCGTGGGCGTGTCGATCATCGTGATACCGGCGGCCGGGTCGTAGAAGAGGTTCCCCGGATGGGCGTCCCCGTGCACGATGGCCGACCCGCCGGGGTTCGCCCGCAGCTGCGCGATGAGCTGCTCGACGCGATGCCGCAGTTCCGTCGTGTCGATTCCTGCCTCCTCTGCCAGCAGCCCTTGATTCGAGTCCAGCTTCGCGGCGATGTCACGCATCGCGTCGACGTGCCGTTGTATGAACAGGGACGGCGGCGTGCCGCTCGCCCCGCCGGCCGCGTGCAGGTCCGCGAGCGCACGACCGGCGGCCGAGATCGTGTCCCGAAGATCAGCGAACTTCGCCGCACGTTCAGCACCCCGAGCCCGCCCGACCTCCAGCATCAACTGGTCGATCCCCCGACCCGGGGCCGCGCTCGACACCAGGACGCCGCCTCCCGCCGGCCCCGCGGTGCGTGCCACGCCCAACGGGAGAACACCGCCGACCTGCGTGAGGCTGCCCAGCCGCTGGAGTGCGGAGAGTTCCCTGGCGAACTCCTCGGCTCGTGGGAAGACCTTCAGCACCCCCAGGACTTCCCCACCGGCGCCGAGGATCAGATTCACCGGCGCGCCCGAGTAGCCGACCGCGCCCTCACCCCCGACCGGCACCAAGGTCACCTCCGGCGAACCGACCGACTGAGCAGCGAACTGAGCCAGCGCGTCGCCTGGCTCCGGCAAGGAATCCATCAGCTCGCGCAGCGCCGCCGGATCGACTCCCCCCGTCGGGGTGCGTGTCGCGGCGGCGAGTCCGAGGGCTGCGTCGACCTCGTCTCGATCAGATTCCCGGAAGCCGGTACTGCCGCTGTCGCCCGGAGTGGTCGAAGCGCCGCGGAGCCTGTCGTCCAGTGGGTGTCCGGTGTGGTCGGGGGTGGCTCCGTGTTCCCAGGCGATGGGGTTCCAGCGCTGGTTGTCGTCGTCCCAGCGGTAGGTGACGCCGTCGATGTAGCGGTCGCCGCGGGGCAGTGGTTGGACGCCGTCTGGGCGCGTGGGGGCGGTGGGTCGGTCGTGGTCGGGGTCGCGGACGGTTGGGGTGTCGACATCCGGCTGGGTGCCCGGGGTGGTGGGGACGGTGTCCGGGGTGGTGGGTGTGCCGGATGGGGTGTTGGTGGGTGGGGTGTCGCCGAGCAGGTTGTCGGCGGCGGTGAGGCCGCGCAGGAGGGGGATCGCGTTGGCGCCGGGAAGGGGCGGCGGGGTACCGCTGGGGGCGGTGGGCAGACCGGGGCGGGGCGCGGGTGGGGTGGCGTTGTCGGTCGCTCGTGCGGCATCGGCGATGCGGGTGGCGTCGGAGCCGCTGTCGAGTAGTTGGACGCCCTTGCCGAGGAGTTTGCCGCCGGTGGCGCCCCAGCCGAGGCCGGGGATTGCGCCGGCCAGGGACAGGCCTGCGTTGAGGTGGTCGCCTTCAGCTTCGTACCAGGCGGCGTTGGCCAGGTCGGCGGGTTCACCGAGCAGCGGCACCAGGCCGAGCACGTCCAAGGCGAGGTGTCCCCAGTCCGAGGGGCCCCAACCCTCGTCCTGGGCCGGGCCGGACCCGGTCAGCGGTGCGGGGGCATCGGCACGGAAGGGTGCGCCCGGGGCCAGCGGGACACTTGCGCCGGGCTGGCCCAGGACGGGATCGAGGCTGGTACCAGGGACACCACCGATGGGCAGGACGGGCTCGACCGGGACGGCGCCGGGCAGCAGGCCAGGGACCGCGGGAGCGCCGGGGGCGGCCGAGGGTCGGGGATCGAGCAACGGGCCCAGGTGCGGCGGAGCACCGGGCGGGAGGGTGCCGGCCCCGGCGGCGGGGACCTCCACAGCACCGGGCAACAGACCAGGGATCGCGCCGGGTTCACAGGTCCCGCCGAAGCACCCAGGCGGGCCGGGAGCCGGCTCTTCCGGCATACCGGGTGCACCAGGCACCTGCGGATGGTCGGCGTTGGTGACGGTGGTGTCGGTCGCGCCGGTGTCATCGGCGAACGTGAACTTGGGCTGGCCGTCGATGGTGTCGGCGGGCTCCTCCGGAACAGGAGGGGCAGCGGCTGGGTCCCGCTGCTCGTCGGGCGCGGCGGCGGTGGCCGGCTTCTCCTCCGCGGCCTTCTCTGCCGCGGGCTTGTCCTCGACCGGCTTGTCCCCAGCCGGCTTCTCCTCAGCGGGCTTGCCCCCGGCGGGGCTCTTCTCGGCGGGCTTGTCCCCTGCGGGCTTCTCTTCAGCCGGCTTGGCGGGCGCCTTGTCCTTGGCGGGGGCTTTCTTCCCGTCGGTCTTCTTCCCGTCGGTCTTCTTGCTACCGCTGGTCTTCTTGGCGGGGTCGGCCAGCACCGGGAAGGCGGTGGCTTCGTCGAAGGCAACGTGCTGGCGCAAGGTGGTGGAGCCATCCCCGTTGTCGATCACCTCGAAGCGGGTGGGCAACTGGACACCGTTGGCGTCCTTGGCCCATGGGGCGGCGATGGACTGGACCGTCTGTCCGGTGGTGTCGAGGATGTCGACCCCACCATCAGCGCTGGTCACCGCCCGGGCGCCGGCGGGCATCGACAGATCGAAATCGTAGCTACCGGGGGCCAGGTGGTTGTCGATGCCGATCAGGAACCGGCCCCTGCCCGGCTCCGCAGTGATCTGCGAATGCGGGCTCGACGTGCCCGGGGTGATCATCAGGGTGGTGCCGTCGTGGTTGGTCAGTTCCATCCCAGCACCGACCATCCGCACGTCCTCAGCGACGCTGGTCTGTGGTGGCGCAGTGGCGGAGCGCGGGAACTGCTCGGTGCGTCTGGCTGTGCCAGGTTGGGAGGGGTCACCGTCGTCGCTGCTGTGGGCCGGGTGGTCGCCGTGGGCGGTGTTACGCCACCCCATCAACTCCCGATGCGCCGCCGCCGCGGCGGTGTTGTCACCCAGCCCGGCGCGGGCCAGCACCACCGACACCAGCTGGCGGACCTGCCCGCCCAACCCGGCCTCACGCCCACCGCCGGCACCGAACCCACCCACACCACCGCCGCCGCCGGGCCCGCCGGCGGCGAGGGCGAGCACACCCGCGCCGGCCCCGGAGACCGGGCGGGCCGGGGGCAGACCCGCACCGCCGTGCGACCCGGCCGGCGACACCTCCACGGCGCCGTGGCGGCGGACGGGAGAGAGCTGCCCGACACCGTCGGGGCGGGTGCCACCGGCGGAGCCGCGGTGGTAGCCGGGTCCGTCGCGGGTGCCCTGGCCTGCGTCGACCGCCCGGGCGCGGTCCTCGACATTCGAGCCGCCCACCCGGTCACGCCCCGAACCTTGCTGCCCGCCCGACCCCCCCGGGCCACCCGGGTCACCGAGGTCCTGGCCTGACGCCGAACCCGGCACGGCACCACCGGCCCCGCCCAGCAGCCGCACGACCAGATCGGTGATCACGGCGAAAAGCTCGTCGAGCAGCCCACCGGACCCCCCGCGGCGTCCACCCGCGCTCACCCCACCGCGTTGGTCACGGTCCTGCCAGAAGAGCCGGTCGTCCTCCTCACGATCCACACCACCACCGCCGTCGCGGTCGTCACCGTCACGGTCGCGGTCGTGCCAGGGGCCCCCGCGGTCGGCACCCCACCGGTCGGCACCCCCGCGGTCGGCACCCCCGCGGTCGGAGCGGTCGCCGTTGAACCAGTGGTCCCAACGCTGCTCGTCGGACACCCCGGCCCCGCGCAGCAGCCCCCCCACCAGATCACGGGCGATCCAGTCGATCCCCCCGGTGCCCGGCTGCGGCACGACCGGACCCGTCCACACCGACCCCCCGCCGCGTGACCACCCCCGATCCCCCACACCGGTCAGGTCCGAACCACCACAATCGGTCGAGCAGCCCGGCCCGTCCGGCCCCACCACCGACACCGACACCACCGACACCGACACCGGCCCCACCGGAGCCGACACCACCGGAGCCGACAGCACCGGGCCCGACACACCGGCCCACACCACCACCGCCAACCCCGCCGCGGCGAGCAGCAACACCGTCACCGGACACGCAGCCACCAGCCCACGCACGGCGCGTACGCACCGCCCGCCGACCACGACCACGAACCTCTGCACGAACCAGGCTCCCGACAACCACCGCCCCCACCAGCGCAGTTCGATCCACGCGGTCACGAGGGCACAACGAAAGGATCAGTCGAAGAAACAGAGATCGGCGGCGGGCACACACACGCAACACACCAACCCCACCCGGCCAGGCCACGCAAACCCCGCACACCCTGGAAGATCCGGCACCACACGCGGCACGCAGACTCCGCACAACCGCGTGTGATCACCGTACGAGCACCCACCACCAACCACAACCCCCACCACCAACCCGGTGTGCACCCGGGCGCGCCAGACCGGTACCCGACCAGCTCAGCTCAGTGATCCTCGGGCCGACCCAGCGCCTGCCTCACGCTCGGCGAGCAGCTCCGGGGGCACCCTCCGCGCTCCGACACGCTGACCTCAAAGATCGCTATGAATGCCGGCAGCATGTTCAAGTGTAACTGGTCAGGTCACCCGCGGCGTGGTGTCTTGATCTTGAGCTGATGGTGTTGATGATGGTGCGGTGCTTGACGAGTCTGCCGCGGTCGTCGAGCTGCGTGAGCAGCTCGCGGTGGTGCTCGGCGCGCTGGCGCAGCGCGACGAGGTGATCACGC
>JBQTJE010000257.1:0-15616 GCA_052387455.1 Pseudonocardia sp. | reverse complement strand
GGCACCCCCCGGCATTTTGCCACCTTCGTGCTGAATCAACGCCCCTTCCACCTCAATTTGGAAAATTTGGGCGGTCGACCAGCGCACCAGAGAGGATCATGGAACCGTCCTGTCGGACCAGCTCCGGGGTGGGCCGCTGTCGGCCGGGGGTGGCGCCGTGATGCTGGTCGGGGAGATCGCTGTCGGCGTGCTCATCGTGCTCGCCATCACCGCGCTGACCGGCTACTTCGTCGCGCAGGAGTTCGGCTACATGGCCGTGGACCGTTCGCGGCTCAAGGCGGCGGCGAGCGGTGGCGACGCCGGTGCCCGTCGGGCGCTGGGCATCACCCGGCGCACGTCGTTCATGCTGTCCGGCGCCCAGCTCGGCATCACCGTCACCGGCCTGCTCGTCGGCTACGTCGCGGAGCCCCTGATCGGGGAGGGGCTCGGCGAGCTGCTCGGCGGGGTCGGGGTGCCGACCGGGATCGGCGTGGCGCTCGGCACCGGGATCGCGCTGCTGTTCGCCACGGTCGTGCAGATGGTGTTCGGGGAGCTGTTCCCCAAGAACCTCGCGATCGCCCGCCCGGAGCCGGTGGCCCGGGCACTGGCGCTGTCGACCGCGATCTACCTGCGCCTGTTCGGCTGGCTGATCTGGCTGTTCGACCAGTCGTCGAACCTGCTGCTGCGCGCGGTGCGGATCGAGCCGGTGCACGACGTGGAGCACGCGGCCACCCCGCGCGACCTCGAAGCGATCATCGACGAGTCCCGGGAGAGCGGCGACCTCGCCCCCGAGCTCTCCACGCTGCTCGACCGCGTGCTCGATTTCACCGACCGCACCGCCCGCGCCGCCATGATCCCCCGCCCGCGGGTCGCGTCCGTGCGGGCCGGGGCGAGCGTGGCCGACGTCGTCTCCCGGATGGGGGCGGGGCACTCCCGCTACCCCGTGCTCGGCGCGGGGCCCGACGACGTCGTCGGCGTGATCTGCCTGCGCGACGTGCTGGCGCTGGAGGGCCGGGAGCTGGCGGCGATCCGGGTGGACGAGGTGGCCCGCGAGCCCGTGTTGGTCCCGGACTCCCTGCCGCTGCCGGCCGTGCTCGCCCGGCTGCGCGACAGCGGCGAGGAACTCGCCTGCGTCGTGGACGAGTACGGGGACCTGGTCGGCGTCGTGACGCTGGAGGACATCGCCGAGGAGCTGGTCGGCGAGATCACCGACGAGCACGACCGCCCGCGCGCCGACGAGCCGGTCGCCGCCGACGGCGAGTGGCTCGTGCCCGGCGACATGCACGTCGACGAGGTGGAGCGCCTGGTCGACGCCGACCTGCCGGCCGGGCCCTACCAGACCATCGGGGGGCTCGCGGTGAAGGCGCTGCGCCGGTTGCCGGAGCCGGGCGACACCGCCTCGGTCGCCGTGGCGGCCGACGGCGGCGACGGCACCCGCACCCTCGACATCACGGTCTGCACGGTGGGCCGCCGCGTGCCGCAGACGCTGCGGTTGCGCTGGGCCGTGACCGGCGACCCGGGGCGGGACGCGCGATGAGTCTCACCGTCGTGGCCGTGTCGCTGGGCCTGATCGCGCTGAGCGCGTTCTTCGTCGCCGTGGAGTTCGCGCTGGTCGCGGCCCGCCGCTACCGGCTGGAGGCAGCCGCCCCCACGAGCGCGGCCGCGCGGGCGGCGCTGCGCAGCGCGCGTGACCTGTCGTTGCTGCTCGCCGGGTCGCAGCTCGGCATCACGCTGTGCACCCTCGGCCTCGGCGCGATCGCCAAGCCGGCGCTCGACACGGCGCTGGAGCCACTGCTCGCCGGGTGGGGCCTGCCCGCCGCCACCGCCGGGGTGCTGGCGTTCGTGGCATCCCTGATCGTGGTCACCTTCCTGCACCTCGTGGTCGGTGAGATGGCCCCGAAGTCCTGGGCCATCGCCCATCCCGAGCGCTCGGCGATACTGCTGGCGCTGCCGATGCGCGCGTTCATGTGGTTCACCCGACCGCTGCTCGTCGGCCTCAACGGCCTCGCCAACCGCTTCCTGCGCGCGGTGGGCGTCGAGCCGGTGGACGAGGTCGGCGAGGGTCGCAACCCCGCCGACCTGCGCGAGCTGGTCGACCACTCGGCGAGCACCGGCTCGCTCGACCGCGAGCGGCGCGACCGGATCGTCACCGCCCTGGAGGTGGACGCGGCGCCGCTGCGCGAGGTGCTGCGGCCCATCGACGGGATCGTCCGCGTGCCGGTGACCGCGGACGCCGCCACGATCCGCGCCGCCGGCCGCGACAGCGGCCACCTGCGCCTGCTCGTCGAGGGCGCCGACGGGGCCCCGGAAGGCGTGGTGCACGTGCGCGACGCCCTCGCCCGCGGCTCCGGTGCCACCGCCGCCGACCTGCTGCGGCCCGTGCTCACCCTCGGCGCCACGACCCCGATCCACACCGCGCTGCGAGCGATGCGCGAAAGCCGCAACCACGTCGCCCTGATCGAGGACGGCGGGGTCGTGCGCGGTTTCGTGACGATGCACGACCTGCTGGCCCGCCTGCTCCCCCCGGCCGATCCGGCCCCGGCTACGGCGCGGTGACCTCCACCGGCCCCAGCGGGTAGGAGCCGTCGGCGGTGCGGCCGGCGATCGCGAGCCGCAGCGGGTCGAGGTAGCCCTCCGGACTCACCACGCGCACGTGCACGTCGTAGCGACCGGGCGGGAGATCCGCCGGGACGGCGATCTGGTCCGACACCACGACGGGGGCGTCGCCGGTGGGCTGCAACGTCGCGAGGTCGACGGCCGACCGCGCCGCGAACGCGACCTCCCCGCCCGGGCCGCGCAGTTCGATCATCGTGTCCCACGGCAGGTACCCCGGGCCGACCCCGACGTTGGACCAGTCCGCAGACACCGCGACGGTGGAACCCGGCGTGAGCTGTGCGGGCACGGTCAGCGAGTTGAGCACGAACCGGTAGCCGGCGGCCTTGTTCGCCGCGCGGAATGCCTCC
Source organism: Pseudonocardia sp. (assembly GCA_052387455.1). Taxonomy (GTDB): domain Bacteria; phylum Actinomycetota; class Actinomycetes; order Mycobacteriales; family Pseudonocardiaceae; genus Pseudonocardia. Next base: position 12,674 of record JBQTJE010000257.1, on the reverse strand, counting down.
TGCTCCGCCGGTGACATGTCCGCGTAGGAGCCCGGGAAGTTCGCGCTCGACAGCGACGTGATGTGGTAGTCCCGCACCTGCTCCAGGCCGAGCCGGTACTGGTTGTCGACGTCGCTGCCACCGCACCACTCGCCCACCCACGGCGCCGTGCGCCAGCGCTCCCGCGCCTCGGGCACGTCGTCGATCTTCGAGCCCTTCAGCCCGTCGTTGCCGACGCAGTCGACCCGGATGCCGACCCGCTCCGAGAGTGCCAGCGCGTCGCGCAGCAGGTCGGCGTTCGGGGTCATCATCAGCACGAAGGTCGTGGGGAAGGCGTCGAGCACCGACTGCACCAGCCGGCGCGAGTTCTCCGGCGTGATCGGGGTGCCGACCGGGCCGGCGTCGTCGCTGAACAGGTGGTACTCGCCGAACGACCCGTAGCCGCCGACGTCGACGAAACCCAGCCGCGGGTCGCCGTCGTAGCGGGCGCCGAGTGCCTTCATCAGGTCGGCGTAGCCGGCGAGGAACGACTCGCTGTTCCAGTCGGGCTGGCCGTCGGGCTGGCGGGCGACGTAGTCGGGCGCCAGGGTCTCCCCGCAGCCGGGGCAGAACGCCATCACCCGGAACCCGAACATCCCCTTGCCCGCCCCGGCCTCGGCCAGGCCCCGCTCGAACACCGCGAAGTCGTAGGCGCCGCGGGTGCGCTCGACCTGCTCGCCCCACGTGATCGCGTCGCGGTAGTAGACGTCCGGTGCGGGCCAGTCCGCGGGATCGGGCCCGTTGCCGATCCACTGGTACTGCCCGCGCAGCGGGTTGGCCAGCTCCGGGGCGTCCGGTGCGATCACCTCGGGAGCGAACCGGACCCCGCCGTCGGGGGAGGTGGGCAGCGCACTCTCGGTGCGCGAGCAGGACGCGGCGAGGGCGGCGGCCACCAGGACCAAGGCGGCCAGCGCCCGCGGGCGGCCGGATCGGAACGTCACCGGCCGAGGGTAGGACGATCCGCTCAGTCCGGCGACGGGGGCCAGACCGAGCGCCAGGACCGCTCCTCGCAGGTGTGCCGGGTGACGATCTCCGGGAGCACCCCGGTCGCCACGTCCGCGACCGTGGTGTGCTCCAGCAATGCCCGCAGGCTGGCCCGCACCGCCACCCAGACGTCGCGCAGGTGCTCGGCGCAGCCGTCGTAGGAGTGCGCCTCCGGCCGCTGCCCGCGCACCATCGCCAGCGGCCCGTCCAGCACCCGCATCACCTCCGCGACCGTGATCTCCGCGGCCGGGCGGGCCAGCCGGTGCCCACCGTCGGGGCCCCGCCTGCTCTCGATCAGCCCGGCCCGGCGCAGCTCGACGAGGATCCCGTCGAGGAACGTGCGCGGGATCGACTGGCGTGCCGCGATCTCGTCGGCCTTGACGCTCGACCCGGCGGGCGCGCAGGCCAGCACGCACAGCGCGCGCAGCGCGTAGTCGGACCGGGCTGAGATCTGCACCACACCATCCTGCCAGGTGGGAGATTGTTGACCCTTCCGGGCGACTTTGTCAGGATCGAGGACGTGCCCGCGACGTCGCTCCGCCTCGACCAGCCCACGCTGGTCCGCCGGTTGCACGTCGACCTGATGCGCATCTCCGCCGCTGCCTGCCGACCGACGGTCTGACCCAGCCCGTCCGTCCACCTGCGCCTGCCGGACTCCCGGCGCGCGCCCTGCCAGGCAGGCCTTCGCATGCAGCTCGACCTCTCCCTCGCGCTCGGCGGGCTCCTCGTCGGCCTGCTCGTCGGGCGCACCGGCATGGGCGGCGGCGCCCTGCGATGAGCATCCTGGAACCGTTCTGGCCGTCGCGGCGCGGCGACGCCTTCGACGAGCACTGTCGCTGATCACGCAGCACACCGGCGCCACCCGATCGGGGACGCCCGTGTCGTGCTGCGTGCCACCGACCCGCCGGCCACCCTCCCGAGGACCACCATGCGTTCCTTCCGTACCACCCTGACCCTCGCCGCCGTCACCGCTCTCGCCCTCGCCGGCTGCTCCCGCGCCGACGAGCGTCCGACCGGCGGACCCGCCGCCGACGCCGGCACCACGGCGTCCGAACTGCGGCTGGGCTACTTCCCGAACCTCACCCACGCGCCGGCGATCATCGGCGTCGAGGAGGGCCTGTTCACCCGCGAGCTCGGCGCCACGACGCTGACCACGCAGAACTTCAACGCCGGCGGCGAGGCGGTGAGTGCGCTGCTCGGCGGCTCGCTCGACGCGACGTACATCGGCTCCGGCCCGTCGATCAACGCCTTCGCGAAGTCGGACGGTGCCGCGGTTCGGCTGATCGCCGGCGCGGTCGGCGGCGGCGCGCAGCTCGTCGTCCGCCCCGAGATCACCGCGGTCGACCAGCTGCGCGGCGCCACGATAGCCACCCCGGCGAAGGGCAACACCCAGGACATCGCGCTGAAGAAGTGGCTGCCGGAGAACGGCCTGGCCGCGGGCAGCGGCGCGGACCAGGTGCAGATCGCGAACCTGGACAACCCGCGGACCTTCGACGCCTTCCGCGGCGGCGAGGTGGACGGCGGGTGGCTGCCCGAGCCGTGGAGCTCCCGGCTGGTGCTCGACGCCGGGGCGAGCGTGCTGGTCGACGAGGCGTCCCTGTGGGCCGACGGCCAGTTCCCCACCACCGTGCTCGTGGTGCGCACGGAGTTCCTCGAGCAGTACCCGGGCACCGTGCGGGCGCTGCTGCGCGGGCACCTCGCGGCCCTGGACGTCGCCGTGACCGACCCGGCCCGGGCGAAGACGCTGGTCAACCAGGGTCTGGAGAAGATCGCAGGCGCGCCGCTGGCGCAGCCGGTGATCGATCGCGCGTTCAGCAACATCCGGCTGGGCGCCGACCCGCTGGCCGCGACGTTGCCCCAGCTCGCGCGCGACAGCGTCACCGCGGGCGTCGCCGACCAGGCCACCGACCTCACCGGGTTCCTCGACCTGGCACCCCTCAACGCCGAGCTGCAGGCAGCCGGCAAGCCGACGGTGGACGCCGCCGGTCTCGACCGACCGGGAGGCACCGGATGACCCTCACCCTCGACCGTCCCGCCCAGCGGACCCGGCCCGCGGCGGCGCTGCGCGACGTCGGCAAGGTCTTCGGCCGCGGTCCGGCCGCGGTCACCGCGCTGCAGGGCATCGACCTCGAGGTGGCGGCGGGCGAGTTCGTGGTGCTGCTCGGCGCGTCGGGCTGCGGGAAGACGACGCTGCTCAACCTGGTCGCCGGCCTCGACTCGCCCACGACCGGCACCGTGGACATCGACACCCGGCGCCCGGCGGTGATGTTCCAGGAGCCGGCGCTGCTGCCCTGGCTGACGGCGGGGCGCAACGTCGAGCTGCCGCTGCGGCTGTCCGGCGTCGGGCGGGCCCGGCGGCGGCAGCGCGCCGAGGAGCTGCTGGAGCTGGTGCGACTGGGCGGGCAGGCCCGCAAGCGGCCGCACGAGCTGTCCGGCGGGATGCGCCAGCGGGTGGCGCTGGCCCGGGCGCTCGCCGCGGCACAACCCGACGGGGACGCTGCCGGCGAGCGCGGCGGCCTGCTGCTCATGGACGAGCCCTTCGCCGCGCTCGACGCGATCAACCGCGACCACCTGCAGGGCGAGCTGACCCGGATCTGGCGGGCCACCGGCGCGGCGGTGCTCTTCGTGACCCACGACGTGCGCGAGGCCGTGCGGCTGGGCCGGCGGGTGGTGCTGCTGTCGTCGCGGCCGGGCACGGTCGTGCGGGAGTGGCGACTCGACGAGGCGCGCGACGGTGACGCCGGCTTGCGCGAGGAGCTGACCGCCGACATCACGGCCCGGCTCCGCGAGGTGATCTCCAGCCATGGCCGGGCCTGACCTGCTGGGTCGTCCCGGGAGTCCGGACGCCGACGAGCGCGCCGTCGCCGCCGGGCTCGACGCCCTCGACACCCCGACCACCGCGCGGGCGCCGTGGTGGCGCCGCGCGGCCGCCGTCACGATCCCGCCGGTCGTGGCGCTGGTGCTGTTCGTCACGGCCTGGCAGGTGCTGTGGGCCGCGGCGATCTGGCCGGAGTACAAGGTGCCGGCGCCGCTGGACGTGTGGGACGCGTTCCTGGCGACCATCCGGGATCGCTCGCTGTTGGAGATCGTCTGGACGTCGGTGAGCCGGGCGATCCTCGGTTTCCTCACCGCGCTGGTCATCGCCACGCCGCTGGGGCTGCTCGTGGTCAATGTGCAGTTCGTGCGGGCTGCGATCGGGCCGCTGCTGCAGGGCCTGCAGAGCCTGCCGTCGGTGGCGTGGGTGCCCGCGGCCGTGCTGTGGTTCGGCCTCACCGACGCGACGATCTACTTCGTCGTCCTCGCCGGGTCGATCCCGTCCATCGCCAACGGCCTGGTCGCCGGCATCGACCAGATCCCGCCGATCCTGCCGCGGGTCGGCAAGGTCATGGGCGCCACGCGCCTCGCGGCGGCCCGGCTGATCTCGCTGCCCGCGGCGCTGCCCGGCTACCTGGCCGGATGCAAGCAGGGCTGGGCGTTCTCCTGGCGCTCGCTCATGGCGGCTGAGATCATCGCCATCTCACCCCAGCTCGGCCGGGGGCTCGGTGCGTTCCTGAAGGAGGGCAGCGACCTCAACGACATCTCCGGCGTCTTCGCTGCGATCTTCCTGATCCTGCTCGTCGGCATCGGGATCGAGCTGCTGGTCTTCCGCCCCATCGAGCGACGCGTGCTGCAGGCACGCGGGCTCGACCTACGCTCGTGACCGGCGCCGGGGTGGCTGACCTCCCGCAGCCCGCCACCCCGACAACGTCAGAAGACGAGGCCCGCGCCCGAGCAGTTCTTCGGCCAGGAGTCCATCCCCGTAACCATCAGCAGGCGGACGGCGAGCTTGCCCTTCGGCACGGTGACGAACGGGTACACGTTGGCGGTCAGAACGACGTCAGCGTTCGCGACCCGCTCGAACGAGTGGAAGGCCGCGAGGGTCGGTCCCTCACCGAGGTTCAAGACCCGTACGTCGATCTGGTTGTCGCCGGTGATCGGGAGATCCACGGCGCGGATCTTCGCGTGGATGTTGGTGATCTTCCAGTTCGGTCCGTCGTCGATGACGTTGACCCACGCCTCCCCGAAGTTCGCCTTGGTGGGCGCCTCGCGGGTCGAGCACGTCGCATGTCTGTCCTCCTCGCCGGCGAACGCGGGCGTGGCAGCCAGGAGCAGCGACACAGCAACAGCAATTACAGTGACAAGTGGGCGGCGCATGACGTCCCTTTCGTAGGTCGACACTCGAGCGGTCGGACACTAGGAACACGCTCCTGCTGCGCAGGGGCGAACGAGATCGACTCACTCGGTCGGATGGCTCTCGATCACGATGCGTGGCCGAGCGGGCACCGCCCACGCGGCGGCGGGTCGTGGACCACGTCGGGGTCTCCAGTGCCCTGTGTCGGGCCGGGGTTGCCCGTCCCCATCCCGACGTCCCTGGAGCCGCTCCATGTCCACGCACTCCTGAGCGGCCGCCCGCGCGACGACATGGCGGCACGCTGGTGCCGCCGCTGGTCGCGCTCATGGTGTTCCTCGCGGCCTGGCAGGTGCTGTGGGCGTCGGCGATCCGGCCGGAGTTCAAGCTGCCCGCGCCGCTGGACGTGTGGCACGAGTTCCTCGCCGTCGTCGGCAGGGGTGAGCTGCTCGACATCGTCTGGACGTCGGTCAGCCGCGCCTTCCTCGGCGTCGCGGTCGCCGTCATGGTCGCCACGCCGCTGGGGCTGCTGGTCGCCAACGTGCGGTTCGTCCGGTCGGCGATCGGCCCGCTCTCCTGCAGGGCCTGCAGAGCCTGCCGTCGGCCTGGGTGCCCGCGGCCGTGCTCTGGTTCGGCCTCACCGACGCCACGATCGACTTCGTCGTGCTCGCCGGGTCGATCCCGTCGATCGCGAACGGGCTGGTCGCGGTCATCGACCAGATCCCGCCGATCCTGCCGCGGGTCGGCAAGGTCATGGGCGCTACCCGGCTCGCCGCCGCCCGGGCTCATCTCGCTGCCCGCGGCGCTGTCCGGCTACCTCCCGGCTGCAAGCAGGGCTGGGCGTTCTCCTGGCGCTCGCTGATGGCCGCCGAGATCATCGCCGTCTCGCCGCAGCTCGGCTTCGGCCTGGGCGCATACCTCAAGGAGGGCAGCGACCTCAACGACGTCTCGGGTGACTTCGCCGCGATCTTCCTGATCCTGATCGTCGGCATCGGGATCGAGCTGCTGGTGTTCCGACCGCTCGAGCGACCGGTGCTGCTCGCCCGCGGTCTGGCGCTCACGTGAAGCTCACCCGCCGCCGCACCGCAGCGCGCTGCGCCGGTACCCGGCGATCCGCGGCCCGCTCCCGACGACGCGCACCCGATCCGCCACGCCGACGGATGCCCGACGTGAGCACACCCGGCGACCCGCCGAGACGTGGTCGCCGGCGCGACGGCGGTGCACCTGCCCGTCGACCTGGGCCTGGCAGTGCTGCTGTACACAGGTTCGGAACATGATCCTGTTGGACCTACCGAAAGGAAGATCTTCATGGCTCTGGTCAACTTCGCGGTGCACGGCGCCGGAACCGGCGTGGCGCAGACGGTCACCGTCGCCGGCGCCGAGCACGTCATCCACACCGACGCCTACCCGGCATTCGGCGGCAAGGACGCCCACCCCAGCCCGCTGGCCTACACCCTGGCGTCGGTGAGCTCGTGCAACCAGGTGACCGCCCAGGTCGTCGCGGGGGAGCTCGGCATCACGATCGACGCCGTGCGGTTCGACGTCTCCGCCGACCTCGACCCGACAACGATGACCACCGGCCGCACCAGCGCCGAACCCACGTTCCAGGACCTGCGGATCGCCGCACAGATCACCACCGACGCGACGGCCGACCAGTTCGAGATCCTTCGCGAGGAGGTCGCCCGCCGCTGCCCGGTGAGCCTGCTGTTCGCCCGCGCCGGCGTGAAGATCACCAACGACTGGGTCCGCGTTCCGGTGAGCTGACGCCGGGGGGGGGTGCTTGTTCTCCGGGACCGGCAGAGGGGCCGCGGCCAGCGTTGGGTCATGCCTACCCAGCCTGGCCGCGCCCACCCCGCAGCGCCGCGCCCGCGCCCGGCAGGTGGCGCCGCGCGAACGTGTGGGCGCCGTCGCGAGCGGGCCGGATACCCTCCCCGGACGGTAAGGGGAGCGGCCGCGATCGACCCGGCGAACGTGGCGTCGCGGCGATACCTGTCCCGCCGCGGGGAGCCCATGCTGGGGGCGTCCCGAAGGGGGGATCGCCATGCTGACGCTCATCTGGTCGGTCACCACGCCCGTGCTCGTGCTGCTCGGTGCGCTCGCGCTCGAACGGATGCAGCGGCGCCTGCTCGAGGGCGCTGCCGCACCCCCGACCCGCGGGCCGTCAGCGCCACCGGGGCGCTGACCCGTCGGCGGTAGGCGAAACGGCGTCGCGCCCGGCGTCCGCGTCGGGGATGATCGAGGGTCGCGGCGCCCGGCCGCCCATCGCGGAGGTGGCCGGTTGGCCGAGACGGCATCCCCCGAGGCGACATCGCCCGAGGCAGCATCGCCCGAGGCGACATCGCCCGAGGCAGCATCACCCGAGACCACTTCACCCGAGACCACTTCACCCGAGACGACTTCACCCGAGACGCCGGCGTCCGCTGCCGGCACGACGTCGTCCACCGGTCCGTCCGGCGATCCGCTCATCGGCGTCGACGACCTGGAGACGCCGTACTGGACCGAGGGCTACGCGACGGCGTCGAAGGCGCGGCTGCGCGACGTGGCCCGCTCGGCGCCGCGCACGATCGCCATGGTGGCGCGCTGGGCGTGGCGGACGTCCCCGCCGCTGACCGTCCTTGCGGGCGCGGTGCACCTGCTGGCCGGGTGCGTCACGGCGTTCGGCCTGCTCGCCACGGCCAACGTCCTCACCCAGCTGCTGGAGCAGGGGCCCACGCCCGAGCGGGTGGTGGCGGCGCTGCCTGCGCTCGCGCTGGTGGTCGCCGCCTACGCGCTGGGCGGGCTGCTCGACGCCGCCACCGGGGCGGTCGAGGCCGCGCTGGCCCCGCGGGTGGAGCTGCGGGCGCAGGACGCGCTGCACGCCGCCGTCATCGAGGTCGACCTGGCCGCCTTCGACGACGCCGACTACGCGCTGCTCGTGCAGAAGGCGGCGGGCCAGGGCCTCAACCGCATCCACCAGGCCACCCGCGATGTCGGGAGCCTGCTGTCGGGGCTGGTGTCCATGGTCGCGGCGGTCGTGACCGCCGGGGTGTTCCACCCGCTGCTCGCCCCCGCCGTGCTGCTCGCCGCCGTCCCGCAGGGCTGGGCCAGCATCCGCAACGCGAAGCTCAACTACGACTCGTTCGTCAAGATGATGTCGCGCACCCGCCGGCTCGACATCACCGGCGACCTCATCACCGAGCGTGCACCCGCGGCCGAGGTGCGCGCCTTCACCACCCAGGACGTGCTGCTCGGCGAGCACCGCCGGATCGGCGACGAGGTGACCACCGAGGCCATGCGGGTCGAGCACCAGCAGAACCGCAACGTGCTGCTGGGCCGGGCGCTGTCCGGGCTCGGCACCGGAGCGGCCTACGTGCTGCTCGGCCTGCTGCTCTACGCGGGCGGGCTCCCGCTGGCCCTGGCGGCAGCCGCGGTCGTCGCGATGCGCACCGCTGCTTCCGCGCTGCGCACCACGGTCTACACCGCCAACCGGCTCTACGAGGGCGGCTTCTACATCGACCTCTACCGCGGCTGCCTCACCGACTCCGCGTCCCGGCGCCGTCCACCCGCGGTCGCGGAGCTGCGCGGCGACCCCGAGGTGATCGAGCTGCGCGGGGTGGGGTTCCGCTACCCCGGACAGGACGAGCGCGCCCTCGACGGCATCGACCTCACCCTGCGCCGCGGCGAGGTGGTGGCGCTGGTCGGGGAGAACGGCTCGGGGAAGTCGACGCTGGCCAAGCTCGTCAGCGGGCTGTACCTGCCCGAGACCGGCCGCGTCACCTGGGACGGCGTCGACACCGGCGCGGTCGACCAGCGCGCGCTGCACGACCGCGTCGCCGTCGTCATGCAGGACCCCACCCGCTGGCCCATGACCGCGGCCAACAACGTGCGGGTGGGACGCCTGGAGCACGCCGACCCGCGCGGCGACCGGCTCGACGGCGCCGCGGCCGTGTCCGGTGCCGACGCCGTGGTCGCCGAGCTCCCGGACGGCTGGTCCACCGTGCTGTCGCGGGAGTTCCAGGGTGGGCGGGACCTGTCCGGCGGGCAGTGGCAACGGATCAGCGTGGCCAGGGGGCTGTTCCGGGAAGCGCCCGTCGTCGTCGCCGACGAGCCCACCGCGGCGCTGGACGCCCGCGCCGAGGCGGCCGTGTTCGCGGCGCTGCGGGCGATGGCGCGCGGCTCGGGCGGCGACCGGATCGCCGTGCTCGTCACTCACCGGCTCGCGAACATCCGGCACGCCGACCAGATCGTCGTGCTGGAGAAGGGCCGGATCGTCGAGCGCGGCACCCACGACGAGCTGATGGCGCGGCGCGGGGTCTACGCGGAACTGTTCGGCATCCAGGCCCGTGCCTACGCCGGCGTGCCGGCCGTGGATCAGTGCCCGCCCGATACCGTCCGGGCATGACCGGGACCAGCGCCGAGCTCGTCCGACTCGACGTCGCCGGGGGCGTCGCGACGATCACCCTCGACTCCCCCGCCAACCGCAACGCGCTGTCGCGGCAGCTGCGCGGGGAACTCCTCGCCCACCTCGACGCGGCGCTCGTCGACGACGCCGTCCGGGTGCTCGTCCTCACCCACACCGGCCGGGTCTTCTGCGCCGGGATGGACCTGAAGGAGTCGCGCGGGGCGGGTGCGGCCGACCAGGGCATCAACGAGGTGCCGCGGATCCTGTCGACCCTGTGGACCTCGCCGAAGCCCGTGCTCGCCCGGCTCGCCGGCTCCGCACGCGCGGGCGGGGTGGGGCTCGTGGCGGCTTGCGACATCGCCGTGGCGGCCGCGGAGGCGACCTTCGCGTTCAGCGAGGTGCGCATCGGCGTCGTGCCGGCGGTGATCTCGGTGACGGTGCTGCCCCGGTTGCTGCCCCGGGCGGCGCACGAGCTGTTCCTCACCGGCGAGGTGTTCGACGCCGCGCGCGCCGCGGAGATCGGGCTGCTCAACCGGGCCGTCCCGGCCGACGCGCTCGACGCCGAGGTGGCCCGCTACGTCGACGCGCTGCGGCTCGGGGCGCCCGGCGCGCTCGCGGCCACCAAGGAGCTGCTGCGCGGATCGCGGACGGCGCCGATGGACGAGCGGTTCGCCGAGATGCTCGCGCTGTCGGCGCGGTACTTCGCCGCGGCGGAGGGCCAGGAGGGCATGCGCGCCTTCGCCGAGAAACGCCCGCCCGCGTGGGTCGGCGAGGGCTGAGCTCGCCGCGGTGCCCGGCTGACGGGGCGCAGCACGTGATCGCGGGTTCAGGACCGGCGACCGAGCCGGAGCCCGGCCCGGTGATCGCCCGTTGGGGACCGGCGACGGTGCTGCGCGCGGTGCGGCGTCCACTTCCGCCGATCATGAGGGCAGGACACCGCGCGTAGCCTGGAGCCGTGGAGCAACTCGTCGCCGCGGCCGACCGCGCGGCCGTGCTGCTCCGCGGCCGCCGGATAGTCGCCCTCACCGGCGCGGGCGTGTCCACCGACTCCGGCATCCCCGACTACCGCGGCCCGGGCACCCCGCGGCGCACCCCGATGACCTACGCCGAGTTCGTGTCCGGCGAGGCCGCGCGGCGGCGGTACTGGGCGCGTAGCCACGCCGGGTGGTCGCGGGTATGGCAGGCAGCGCCCAACGCCGGGCACGCGGCGCTCGTCGAGCTGGAGCGCGCCGGGATGCTCACCGGGCTGATCACCCAGACCGTCGACGGGCTGCACGCCGCGGCCGGCAGCCGCGCCGTCGTCGACCTGCACGGCCGGATCGCCGACGTCGTCTGCCTCGGCTGCCGCGCCGTGAGCCCGCGCGCGGAACTGGCCCGCAGGCTCGCCGCGCTCAACCCCGACTTCGCGGGCTCCGGCGCCGCTCTGCGCCCCGACGGGGACGCGGAGCTCGACGACGTCTCGGGCTTCCGCATCGCGGACTGCTCCGGTTGCGGCGGCGTGCTCAAGCCCGACGTCGTGTTCTTCGGCGAGAACGTCCCTCGCGAGCGGGTCGCGCGCTGCTACGCAGCAGTGGACGCACTGGTGCCCGGCGGTGCGCTGCTCGTTGCGGGCTCGTCGCTGCACGTGCTCTCGGGGCTGCGGTTCGTGCGCCACGCCCACCGCCTCGGCGTGACCGTGGTGATCGTCAACCGCGGCGTCACCCGCGGGGACGACCTCGCCGACGTCCAGGTCGACGCCGGCTGCTCGGAAACGCTCACCGCCCTGGTCGCCGTGGTGGCAGCAAAGCCACTTTCACGCCACCTGATGGCGTGAAAGTGGCTTTGCTGCCAGATCCCACGGCGGCGCACCCACGGCGGCGCGACGGGGCGGCGCGACGGGGGCTGCTGTGCGGGCGGCGGCGTCAGCAGGTGCTGGGGGCGTCGCGGCCGGCGAACCGGTCGGCCAGCCAGTCGACGGTGCCCGGCGCGCCCGCGGCCGCCCCGCCGACGTGGGTCTGCAGCGGCAGCTCCTCGTACTCGACGGTGACGTCGAGAGCACACCAGTCCGCGACGAGCGCGCGCCCCACCGCGACGGGGATCAGCTCGTCGGCCTGGGCGTGGTACACCCGCACCGGGAACGCGGGCGCGACGGTTCCGGCGCCGTTCTCGGTGAGCCGCTCGACCACCGCGGGCTGGTGCAGCGGGTCGGGCACGGTGCTGAGGTCCTCGCTGCGCGCGCCGGCGCCGGTGAGCACGATCTGCTCGACGCACTGGGTCCGCACGGCCGTGACGAGCGCCTTGCCGCGGGCGTTGAGCTGCTCGAACAGGCCCAGCTCGGGGTAGGCGGTGTCGAGCCCGCCGGTGGCGGCGACGAGCAGGCCGGCTGCGGGGCCGCCGTCGAGGTGCTCGGCGACGGCGACGAGGTCGGCCGGGACGCCGCCGGGTGCGGCGCCGCGCACGTCGAGCTCGGGGGCGTACGTGGCGGCCTGCTCGGCGGCCTTCGCGGTGGCGCCCCCGCCCTGCGAGTAGCCCCAGAGGCCGACGGGGGCGTCGGGGGCGATGCCGGCGCCGTCGACGCGGACGGCGGCGCGCGCCGCGTCCAGCACGGCGTGCCCCTCGGTGACGGCCATGGCGTAGGTGTGGTCGCCGGGCGTGCCGAGGCCCTCGTAGTCGGGGACGACGACGGCCCAGCCGCGGCGCAGCGCCATCCGCATCAGCCCGAGCTCCTGCTCGCGCCCGGCGGCGAGGAAGGCCGACGGCGCGCACTGGTCGCCCAGGCCGTGAGTGCCGATCGCGTAGCTCACCAGCGGGCGCGGCCCCTCGCCCGTCCACGCCGCCACCGGGACGAGCAGCGTGCCGGAGACCTCGTTGGGCGCGCCGGTGGCCGACGTGGACCGGTAGGTCAACGACCAGGCGCGGACACCGGGTTCGCGGACCAGCGGCGCCGCGAACACCGTCGTGGGCTGGGCCCGCACCAGGGAGCCGGGTTCGGGCGCGGCGGCGGCGGTGCCGGCGGTGGCGGTACCGAGCGCGGCGAGCAGCACGGCGAGCAGCACGGGTGGCGCGGACAGGCGCAGCGCCCGGCGGCGGCGCGCGCGGGGCCGGGGATCCGAGGGTGCGGCGGGGTTCACGCCGAGCCCAACG
>JBQTJE010000256.1:0-18362 GCA_052387455.1 Pseudonocardia sp. | reverse complement strand
GCTGCGCCACGATCATCTGCCGATCCCCGTCGGCAAGCTCGTCGCGGCCTTCTCACCGGTGCTCGGGCTGGTCAACCGTGATCACGCCACCGACGTCGCAGCGCTGCTGGGGTGCGCCGCACGCCTGCTCGACGCCGGCGTCCGCACCGGCGACCCGGCCGGCGGTGCCGGTCGCCCGGTGCGGCCGGGGGACGTGGCGGTGCTGGTGCGCACCAATGCCCAGGGCGCCGCCGTCCGCGACGCGCTCGCCGGGGCGGGCGTGCCCGCCGTGCTCGCCGGCACGGCCAGCGTCTTCGGCACCGACGTCGCCGCGCAATGGCTCACGCTGCTGGAAGCCGTCGAGCAGCCCCACCGGGTCGCCCGGGCGCGGGCCGCCGCGCTCACGTGCTTCGTGGGCCACGACGTCGCCGCGCTCTGCGGGCCAGCGGCCGAGGCGTTGCTCGACGAGCTGGGCACGACGATCCGCGGCTGGTCGGTGCTGCTGCGCGGGCGGGGGGTGGCCGCGCTGCTGGAGGCGGTCACCGGCGGCGTCGGAGCGGCCGGCGGGCTGCCCCGGCGGTTGCTCGGCGAGGTCGACGGGGAGCGGCGGCTCACCGACGTGCGGCACGTGGGCCAGGCGCTGCACCAGGTGTCCGTCCGCGAGCACCTCGGCACGGCCGAGCTGGTGGGGTGGCTGCGCCGGCGCATCGCCGAGGCCGGTACCGACACCGGCGTGGAGCGCAGCCGCCGCCTCGAGTCCGACGCCGACGCCGTCCAGATCATCACCGTGCACCGCAGCAAGGGCCTGGAGTTCCCGGTGGTGTACGTCCCGTTCGCCTGGGACCGCCACGCCGGCGACCCCGACATCGCGCTGCTGCACGACGGCGACGAGCGCGTCCTCGACGTCGGCGGCCCCACCGGCGATGCGTGGAAGGAGCAGTGCCGCCGGCACCGCGCCGAGGAGGCGGGCGAGGACCTGCGGCTGCTGTACGTGGCGATGACCCGCGCCCGCTGCCAGGTCGTCACGTGGTGGGCACCGGCGACCACCACCGCGTCCTCGCCGCTGCACCGGCTGCTCGTCGGCAGGCCCGCCCCCGGCGCGGAGGTGAAGCCGCGGTACCGCGTGCCGCCACAGGCCACGGTCCTACCCGCCCTGCACGCCCTGGCCTGCGCCGACCTGGCCGTCGAGGAGGTCGTCACCGACCGCGCGCTGGCACCGTGGCGACCCGCGGGAGATGCGCCGCCGCCGCTGCGGGCCGCCAGCTTCGCGCGCCGGCTCGACACCGCCTGGCGACGCACGTCCTACAGCGCGCTCACCGCGGCGGCGCACGGGCCGGTCGACGGCCGCTCCCCCACCGAACCCGAAGAGACCGGTACCGAGGACGAGACGCTCGACCCCGCGGCGCTCGACCCGCCGGATCCACCCGACCCCACGGATCCACCCGACCCCACGGATCTGCCCGACCCCACGGATCTGCCCGATCACCGCGACGCCGGGCACCTGCCCTCCCCGATGGGCGAGCTGCCCGTCGGGGCCGACTTCGGCACGCTCGTGCACGCCGTGCTGGAGGGCGCCGACACCACCGCGCCCGACCTGCTCGCCGAGCTCACCGCACACGCCGCCGAGCAGCTGACCCGCCACCCCGCGCGGGGGGTCGACGCGGCGGCGCTCGCCGCGGCGCTCGTGCCCGTCGTGGAGACCCCGCTGGGGCCCGCGGCCGGCGGGTGCCGCCTGCGCGACGTGGCCCCCTGCGACCGGCTCGCCGAGCTCACCTTCGAGTTCCCGCTGGCCGGGGGCGACCGGAGTGGGCCCGGGGGCGGCCGCGGCGGGCCGGGGGACAGCACGCTCACCCTGGGTTCGGTGGTGCCGCTGCTGCGCCGCCACCTCGCCGGCGGGGACCCGCTCGCCGGGTACGCCGACGCGCTGGCCGCGCCCGAGCTGGCCGGTCAGCCCCTGCGCGGCTACCTCACCGGCAGCATCGACGCGGTGCTGCGGCTGCCGGGCGCCTGCGGTGAGCCGCGCTACGCCGTCGTCGACTACAAGACCAACTGGCTCGGCCCGCTCGGGGCCGGCGTCACGACGCCGCTCACCACGGCGCACTACACGCCGGCCCGGCTGGCGACGGCCATGGTCGCGGCGCACTACCCGCTGCAGGCGCTGGTCTACTCGGTGGCGCTGCACCGGTTCCTGCGCTGGCGTCAGCCCCGCTACGACCCGGCCCGTCACCTCGGGGGCGTGCTGTACCTGTTCGTCCGCGGGATGTGCGGCGCCACCACCCCGGCCGTCGACGGGGTACCCGCGGGGGTGTTCGCGTGGGCGCCGCCGCCCGGCCTGGTCGTCGAGCTGTCGGCGCTCCTCGCCGCCGCGGGACCGGGCGACGGTGGCGCACCGTGACATTCCCGACCGCCCCGACGTCCCTGGCCACCCCGACGATCACGCCGCCCGTGCCGACCCCGCCCGCCCGCCCGGCCGACCCGTTCGACCACCGGCTCGCGCTGGGCGCCGCGGGCCTGCTCGGCGCCTTCAACGCCGCGGGGGTGCTCGCTGGGGCCGACGTGCACGTCGCGACCCGGCTCGGCCGCCTGGGCCGCGAGGCGGACGAGACCGTCCTGCTCGCGCTGGCATTGGCGGTGCGGGGGGTGCGGCAAGGCTCGGTGTGCGTGCGGCCGGCGACGCTGCACCGCACGGTGCTGGGCGAGTCCGAGGATCCGGCGGCGATCGCGGCTCTGCCGTGGCCCGATCCCGCCGCATGGCTCGCCGCGTGCGCCACCAGCCCGCTGGTCACCCCCGGCGCCGACGGCGCCGCGGGGCGTCCCGCGCGGCAGGTCGGCGACCTGCTCTACCTGGAGCGCTACTGGCGCCAGGAGGAGCAGGTGCGCGGCGAGCTGGCGCGGCGGTCGGCGCCCCGCACACCCGAGGAGATCGACGTGGACGGCCTGCGCGCCGGGCTGGCTCGCTACTTCCCGGGCCGCTCCCCCGGGCCCGACACCGATACCCGCGCCGCCGAGCCCGACCCCGCCGACCCCGACGGCCACCCCGACCCCACCGACGACGGCGTGGACCGCCAACGCCTCGCCGCGGCGGTGAGCGCCGTGCGCAGGGTGAGCGTGCTGGCCGGTGGTCCGGGCACCGGCAAGACCACCACCGTCGCGCGGTTGCTCGCGCTGCTGGCCGCGAGCCCGCCACCGGGGCGACCCCGGCCGCGGATCGCGCTGGCCGCGCCGACCGGCAAGGCGGCGGCGCGGCTGGAGGAGGCGGTCCGGGAACAGCTCGCGACCCTCGACGCGGGCGACCGCGAGCGCGTCGGCGACCTGCGGGCGGCCACCGTGCACCGGTTGCTCGGCACGTTCCCGGGCGCCACCCGGCCCCGCCACGACCACACCGACCGGCTGCCCTACGACGTCGTCGTCGTGGACGAGACCTCGATGGTGTCGCTCACGATGATGGCCCGCCTGCTCGACGCCCTGCGCCCGGACACGCACCTGGTGCTGGTCGGCGACCCCGACCAGCTCGCCTCGGTGGAGGCCGGGGCGGTGCTGGGCGACCTCACCCGCGCCGGCGGCACCGCGGAGCCCGCGCTCGTCGCGACGCTCGCCGCGCTCGGGGTCACCGGCGGCGACGAGGTGGTCAACGGCGTGGTCACGCTGCGCCGCACCTACCGCTTCGGAGGCGCGATCGCGGCGCTGGCCCGCGCGGTGCAGTCCGGCGACGCCGACGCGGCCCTCGCGATCCTGCGGGCCGGGCGCGACGGCGTGCGCCTGCTCGACCGGGCCGGCGAGTACGCGGGCCTGCCGCCGGAGGTGCGCGCCGACGTCGACGCCACCGCCGCACGCGTCGGCGAGGCGGCGCTCGCGGGCGACGCGCGCGGCGCCCTGGCCGCCCTCGACGCCCACCGGGTGCTGTGCGGGCACCGGAGCGGCCCGTTCGGTGCGGCGTGGTGGGGAGCCGAGATCGAGCGCCGCCTCGCCGGTCCGAACCGCGGGCTCGCCGACCCGTGGTACCCGGGCCGCCCGGTGCTGGTCACGGCCAACGACTACGACACCGGCGTCTACAACGGCGACACGGGTGTGGTCGTGCGCACCGCCGCCGGGCCCCGCGTCGCGTTCGCCCGCGGCGGCGCCCCCGTGCTCGTCGCGCCCACGCGCCTGGCCGAGGTGCTGACGGTGCACGCCATGACGGTGCACCGCGCCCAGGGCAGCCAGTTCACCGGCGTCACGGTCGTGCTGCCGCCCGCGGAGTCCCCGCTGCTCACCCGGGAACTGCTCTACACCGCGCTCACGCGGGCCCGCGCCACCGTGCGGGTGATCGGGTCGCAGGCGGCGGTCCGGGCGGCCGTCAGACGGCCGGTCGACCGCGCGAGCGGCCTGCGCCTGCGGCTCGGCCGCGCGCCGTGAAGCTCACCCGGTCAGCGACGGCGCGCCCGCCGCCGGTGCAGGGGGTCGAGCTCCGGGCGCGGACGCGGGACGGGCGACGGCAGGCCGTCCGTGTCCTCCGGCCCGGACGGCGCGGACGGCCCGGACGGCGCGGACGGCGCGGTCCGGGCCGGAGGCACCGCCACCACCGGGACCGTCGCCTCCACCAGCGCGGCGGCCCGCTGCCGGGGCACCGCCTCCACCGGGACCGTCGCCTCCACCGGGACCGTCGCCTCCACCGGGACGGTCACCTCCACCGGCGCGGCCCGCTGCCGGGGCACGGCCACCCCCGGGACGGTCGCCTCCACCGGGACGGTCGCCTCCACCGGCGCGGCCCGCTGCCGGGGCACGGCCACCCCCGGGACGGTCGCCTCCACCGGCGCGGCGGCCCGCTGCCGGGGCACTGCCGCCACCGCGACGGTCACCTCGGACCCGTCGAGGCCCACGGCGTGTTCGGCGACCTCCGGTGCCGCCTGCTCCCGCGCTTCCTCGGAGCTCGCCGCGGTGGGCAGCGGCGCGAGCGCGAACCGCAGCCCCGTGCGGACCAGGTAGAGCGTCAGCATCGCGAGGCCGAAGAGTTTCGCGCCGTCCTCCATGACGTGGTAGCCGGTGATCGACGGGTCGGCGAACAGGTCGAGGGACAGCGAGGTACCCAGCCCGGCGGCCGCGAGCAGCGCGATCGACAGCTCCGTGCGCGCGAGCACGCGGCGCCCCCAGACCCACAGCACGACGACGAGCACCAGGGCGTAGCCCGCGTACAGCGCCCGCTCGCCGACTCCGGGGGCGAACCGGGGTACGACCCAGTCGTGGATCTGGAGGAGGTCGTCGAGCACGAGGATCCAGGCGAAGGCCCCCATGCCGAGCAGGAAGCCCGATTCGGGGCCGCGCCCGCGCTGGAGCCGGACGAGCAGGCCCGCGAACACGGCCGATGTCGCTCCGACCGCGGCGACCAGGGAGGTGAGCAGCGCGGCCCAGCCGACGTAGCGCGGCTCGTCGAGGACCTCGGCGGGCTCCTTGCTGAAGTACGAGTAGGGCTCGCCGGTCAGCGCCGACAGCGCCAGGAAACCCGCCACCGTCGCGGCCACGCCGAGGGTCACCGCGAGCACCGACCACACCGCGGACCGCGACGGCCGCGACCGTCGCCGTCCGTGCGGTACGCGGTGCTGCGGGCTCATCGAGATCTCCTGTCGCCGGCGGCGCGGCACGGGCGCTGCTCCGACCGGTCTATCGAGCCGGGCGGCGGGCCTGTTTCACCGTCCCCCCGTGACGCGTGCCCCGCAACCGCTACCCGGCGTGTCAACCTGAGATCGACCGGGCCGATCGGCCGTACCCCGCTTAGGCTGGCCGTTTTCGGTAGGCGCCAACAGGAGGCCGGCATGCCCCAGTACGTGTACGACTTCGCCGAGGGCAGCCGGGAGCAGAAGGACCTGCTCGGCGGCAAGGGCGCCAACCTCGCCGAGATGACCCACCTCGGGCTGCCCGTCCCGCCGGGCTTCGTGATCAGTACGGAGGCGTGCCGGGCGTTCCTGCGCGACGGGCGCGAGCCCGACGAGCTCGCCGCGGAGGTCGATGCGCACCTGGCGTCGCTGCAAGAGGCGATGGGCAAGCGGCTGGGCGACGCGACGGACCCGCTGCTGGTGTCGGTGCGCTCCGGTGCGAAGTTCTCGATGCCCGGGATGATGGAGACGGTCCTCAACGTCGGCCTCAACGACACCTCGGTGGAGGGCCTGGCCCGCATCGCCGACGACGACCGCTTCGCCTGGGACTCCTACCGGCGGCTGGTCCAGATGTTCGGCAAGACCGTCCTGCACATCGACGGCGAGCACTTCGACACGGCGTTCGAGGACATCGCGGCCGGGCGGCCCGATCTGGACCTGGACGCCGACGACCTGCGCGAGGTCGTGCGCCGCTTCAAGACGGTGGTGGCCGAGCACGCGGGCCGGGAGTTCCCGCAGGAGCCGCGCGAGCAGCTCGACCTGGCGGTCCGCGCGGTGTTCCGCTCGTGGAACACGAAGCGGGCCCGGACCTACCGGCGCCAGGAGCGGATCCCCGAGGACCTGGGCACCGCGGTGTCCGTGGTGGCGATGGTGTTCGGCAACCTCGGGCCCACCTCGGGCACCGGGGTGTGCTTCACCCGCGACCCGTCGTCGGGCGCGCAGGGCGTCTACGGCGACTACCTGGCGAACGCTCAGGGCGAGGACGTCGTCGCGGGCATCCGCAACACGCTGCCGCTCACCGACCTGGAACGCCTCGATCCCAAGTCCTACGCCGAGCTGCTGGAGTACATGGCCCGGCTGGAGCGCCACTACGAGGATCTGTGCGACATCGAGTTCACCATCGAGCGCGGCAAGCTGTGGATGCTGCAGACCCGGGTGGGCAAGCGGACGGCGGCGGCGGCGTTCACCGTGGCCGTGCACCTGGCCGACGAGGGCCTGATCGACATGGACACGGCCGTGCGCAGGCTCAACGGGCAGCAGCTCGCGCGGTTGATGTTCCCCCGGTTCGCGGCCGGGTCGGACGCCACCCTGCTCACCACGGCGATGAACGCCTCGCCGGGCGCGGCCACCGGCGCGGCGGTGTTCGACTCGGCCACGGCGGTGCGCCGGGCCGCGACAGGTGAGCGGGTGATCCTGGTCCGCCGCGAGACCAACCCCGACGACCTGGACGGCATGATCGCGGCTCAGGGCGTGCTCACCAGCCGCGGCGGCCGCACCAGCCACGCTGCGGTGGTGGCGCGCGGGATGGGCAAGACGTGTGTGTGCGGCGCCGAGGAGCTGCTCGTCGACGTGCGGGCGCGCCGGCTCACCGGCCCGGACGGGGTGGTGGTCGCCGAGGGCGACATGATCTCGATCGACGGCAGCACCGGCGAGGTGTTCCTCGGCGAGGTCCCGGTGGTGTCCTCGCCGGTCGTCGACTACTTCGAGGGCGCGCTCGACCCGTTCTCGGCCGACGCCGACGACCTGGTGCGCGCGGTGCACCGGGTGATGGAGCACGCCGACGCCGCGCGGCGGCTGAAGGTCCGGGCCAACGCCGACACCGCCGAGGACGCCGCCCGGGCGCGGCGCTTCGGCGCCGAGGGCATCGGGCTGTGCCGCACCGAGCACATGTTCCTGGGCGACCGCCGCCGCTACGTCGAGCAGCTCGTGCTGGCCGACACCGACGACGAGCGCGAGGCCGCACTGGCCGCGCTGCTGCCGTTGCAGCGCCAGGACTTCGCCGAGATCTTCGCGGCCAAGGACGGCCTGCCGGTGACGATCCGGCTGCTGGACCCGCCGCTGCACGAGTTCCTGCCCGACCGCACGGAACTGTCGGTGCGCGTCGCGCTCGCCGCCGAGCGCGGCGAGACCGACGAAGGCGACGAGTTGCTGCTCGCCGCGGTGACGCGCCTGCACGAGCAGAACCCGATGCTGGGCCTGCGCGGGGTGCGGCTGGGCATCGTCGTGCCAGGACTGTTCGCGATGCAGGTGCGGGCGATCGCCCGGGCTGCGGCGGAGCTGCGCGCGCAGGGCGTCGACGTCCAGCCCGAGATCATGGTGCCGCTGGTCGGGGCGGTGCAGGAGCTCCAGGCCATCGTCGAGGAGATCGACGCGGTGCTGGCGCAGGAGTCCGAGCAGGCAGGCGTGGCGCTGGACGCGCTGGTCGGCACCATGATCGAGCTGCCGCGGGCGGCGCTCACCGCGGGCCAGATCGCCGAGGCAGCGGAGTTCTTCTCCTTCGGCACCAACGACCTCACCCAGACGACGTGGGGGTTCTCCCGCGACGACGTGGAGGGCTCGTTCTTCACCAACTACCTCCAGCGCGGCGTCTTCGGGGTCTCCCCCTTCGAGTCCCTCGACATCGACGGGGTGGGCCGATTGGTCACGCTCGCCGCGAAGGAGGGTCGGGCCACCCGGCCCGACCTCAAGCTCGGCGTGTGCGGGGAGCACGGCGGCGACCCCGACTCCGTGCACTTCTTCCACCACGCGGGGCTGGACTACGTGTCGTGCTCGCCGTTCCGGGTGCCGGTGGCGCGTCTTGAGGCGGGCCGCGCGGCACTGGGCGTGGCCGACCCGGACTGAATCCGCTGTTCAGCCCCTTGATCGGCGGCTAACCTGCCCGGCGTGACCACGTGGCCCGACCGGCACGCGGACCGGGCGCGGCGGCGCGCTGCCGAGACGTGGCTGCGCCGGCGTGGCCTCCCGCTCGCGGTGCGGCACGACCGGTCGGCGTTCGAGCGTTGTGTTCCGGCACTGGTCTTCCTGACGGTCTGGGGCGCCGCGGCCGGGATCGCCGCGGTCCTGTCCGGCCCCACCTCAGCGGTGGTGGCCCTCGTGCTCGTCGGCTCCGTCCCGTTCGCGGTCGTGCCCGCGTGGCGTGTCTCCCGGGCCCTGCACCGGGCGGGCGCCCGCGCCCGGCGGATCACCACCTGGTCGGTCTGGTCGCTGTACGCGGTCGTGACGCTCCCGTCGAGCGTGGCGCTGGGCGACCGGTGGTCGATCGCCGTCCTCGACGCCGTCGCCGCCGCCGCCGCCCTGCTCGCCCTCGTGTGCCTCGGCGTGGTCTCCATCCTCGGTTGGGCACTGCGCATCGCCCTGCGCCGGCTGGGCGGGTTCGCCGACCTCGCCGGCCGGGCGTTGCCGCTGCTGATGCTGTTCACCCTGTTCGGGTTCTTCACCGCGGAGATCTGGCAGGCGATCGACGCGCTGGCGCCCCAGGGCGTGGAACGCGACCAGCTGTGGGGCGTCGTCGCCTTCTTCGTCGGGCTCACGTGCCTGCTGCTGATCTCGCTGCTGCGCGACGAGACCCAGGCCATGATCGACCGCTTCCGCACCGTCGACCCGGCGACCTACCGGCCCGCGCTGCGCGCCACGCCGCTCGACGGGCTCGACCCCGGCATCGGCGAGCGTCGCCCGCTGTCCCGGCCGGAGAAGGCCAACCTCGGCGTGGTGCTGTTCCTCGGCCACGCGTTGCAGGCGCTGGTGTTCTCGGCGGTGGTGTTCGTGTTCTTCCTCGCGTTCGGCCTGATCGCCGTGGAGCCGGTGGTGATCGAGAGCTGGGTGGGGCACCCCCCGACGACCGGCAGGCTGTTCGGGTTCGGGATCGCGCCGGTCTCCGACGAGCTGGTCAAGGTGTCGCTGTTCCTCGCGGCGTTCTCGGGCATGTACTTCGCGGCGAACATGGCCCGCGACGAGGCGTACCGCACCCGGTTCTTCGAGCCGCTGGTCGCCGAGGTGGCGGCCACCCTCGCCGGGCGGGACGTCTACCTGGCCGTCTGGGAGAACCGCGAACCGACGTCACAGACGCCGCCGCCGCCGGAGCCGCCGCCGGAGCCGTTGGAGCCTGCGGCGCGGCCCCGGGCGCAGGACGAGCCGGCGCTCGTCGAACCGCGCCCCGCGCCCTGACCCGACCGGTCGCCCGGGCGCGACCGGTGGTGCGCGTTGCGCCGTCCGGTTCTGTGCCGTGTGGACACATGGCCCTGTCAGTGCCCGGTGCCGCGGGGTAGCGTCGAGTCACATGCGGCCGGGGGGCGAACGCGCGCGGCTCGGCGTCGCGCTGGTCAAGATCACCCCGCCGCGGGTACCGCACCGCTACCTGCCACGCCCGCGGCTGACCGCCGAGCTCGACGCCGCGGCCCCGGAACAGGTCACCCTGGTCAGCGCGCCCGCCGGTTACGGGAAGACGCTGATGCTGGCCGACTGGGCCACCCGGCACCCGGAGCGCACCGCGTGGGTCTCCCTAGACGCCTACGACAACGACGACCACCACCTGTGGGCCGCGGTGCTGGCCGCGCTCGCCACCTGCCCGGCCGTCGGCGACGCGCTCGGCGGGATCGACGTGCCGGAGGCGCCCAGTCGCGACGGCGCGTTCGTCGCGGGAGTCGTGAACGGCCTCGCGCTGCTCGCCGAGCCGGTGCGCCTGGTCCTCGACGACGTGCACGAGCTGGCCGCCCCGGAGCCGTTGCAGGGCCTCGCGGCGCTCGTCCGGCACCGGCCGCCGACGCTGCACCTGGTACTGAGCGGGCGCACCGACCCACCGCTGTCGCTGGTGCGGATGCGCCTGTCCGGGGAGCTTCAGGAGATCCGCGCACGGCAGCTGCGGTTCTCCGTGGCCGAGGCGGCCGTGATGCTGGCCGCCGCCGACGTGGACGTGCGACCCGACCAGGTCGACCTGCTCGTCGAGCAGACGGCGGGCTGGCCCGCCGGGCTGCGCCTGGCCGCGCTGTCGCTGCGCGAGGCCGAGGATCCCGACCGTTTCCTCGCCGACTTCGTCGCCAACGACCGGGCGGTGTCGGACTACCTGGTGAGCGAGATCCTCGACCGGCTGCCACCGGACACGCTGGACCTGCTGCGCGCGGTGAGCATCTGCGACCAGTTGCCGGTGGAGCTGGCGGTCCTGCTCAGTGATCGGCCCGATGCGGGCGACGTGCTCGCGGCGCTGGAACGGCAGACGTCGCTGATCCTCGGCGTCGGCGAGGGCCGCGCGCACTACCGGGTGCACCCGCTGCTGCGCGCGCACCTGCGCGCGGACCTGCAGCGGCGCCGCCCCGAGCTGGCAGCCCGGTTGCACGCGCGGGCCGCGCGCTGGTTCACCGCCCTGGATCTGCCGATCCCCGCCCTGGAGCACGCCCGCCACACGGGTACGGCCGAGCAGACCCTGGCCCTGCTGCACCGCTACGCCGTCGCCCTCGTCGCCGAGGGCAGGCGCTCGGTGGTGCGCCACGCGCTGGGCCGGCTCGGCGGCGCCCGGGTGGCCGCCGACGCCGGCGCGGCGCTGGTCGCGGCGCTGATCGCCGCCGAGGAGGGCGACCCCGCGGCCGCGCACGCCCATCTCGCGCACGCCGAGCGAGCCGGTGCGGTGGAGGGCAGCACGCACCTGCGGGCGCTGCGCGGGGTGGTCCGCACCCGGCTCGCCGGCCTGGTCGGCGATCCGCGGGCGCTGCTGGCGCTCGTCACGGGCGCCCCGCCTGAGCTGCCCCCCGAGCTCGACCGGGTGGCGGGCCTGCAGCTCGACCTGGCGCTGGCGACCCTGGCGGGCGGCGACGTCGCCGGGGCGAAGGCGGCCGCCGAGGAGGCGGTCCGGCGGGCCGAGCAGCACGGCCAGTGCTACCACCTCGCGCGCGGCCTCGCGGTGCTCGCCGCCACGGCGGGCGCGGACGGCGACTACCGGCGCATGGCCGAGCTTGCCGAGCGCGCCGACGGTATCCTGCCCGCCGCCGAGTGGCGATCCACCGCGGGCGCGGCGCTCTGCTCGGTGGTCCGCGCCACCGGTGCGCTGCTGCGCGCCGAACCCGGGCTCTGCCTGGAGCTCCTCGCCCCGGCCGCGCAGTTCGTCGACGCCCCCGGGGGCGCACCCCGGGTGGGGGTGGCGCCCCTGGTGGCGGCGCTGCACGGCGCCGCGCTGGTCGATCTTGGTCGCGCGGGTGCGGGACTCGACGAGCTGCGGGCCGCGCAGGCCGACGCCGCGCAACGCGCGGGTGGGCCCGGGCAGAACGCCACCGTCGCCGTGCTCACCCACACCGCGGCGACCCACGCCGGGCACCACCAGCTCGCCCGCACCGTCCTCGCCTGGGCCGAGGAGGTCGCGCCCGGCACCGGTGAGGTGGTGCTCATGCGGGCCCGGCAGCTCGCGACCCGCGGCAGGCCCGCGGAGGCGGCCGAGGCGCTCGGTCGGCTGCTGGGCGGCGATGCGCCGCCGACGTTGCGCTGGGTGCTGGTCGAGGCGCACGTGCTGGGGTGCCGGCTCGCACTGCTGACCGACCACCGCGCAGCCGCCCGCGCCGCGCTGGACGGTGCGCTCGCGCTGGCGGGCGAGACCGGCGTGCTACGGCCGCTCGCGCTCGGCCCGCCGGAGTTCCTCGACCTGCTCATCCGCAACCTCGGCAGCTTCGGCCACACCGAGCCGGTGGCGGCGCGGGCACTGGAGATCCACGACGCGCTGCGCCCCGGCCGGGAGCCGGTGGCGCTCACCGAGCGGGAACGGGCCGTGCTGCGGCTGCTGCCCACCCAGCGCACCCTGCACGAGATCGCCGACGACCTCACCGTGTCGCACAGCACGGTGAAGACCCACGTCCGCGGGATCTACGGCAAGCTCGGCGTGAGCTCGCGGCGCGACGCCGTGGCAGCCGCCCGCCGGCACGGGATCGCCTGACTCACTTCGGTTCGGGGACCTCGTGCATGGACACGACCCGCAGCCCCAGGTCCTGGATCAGCGCCAGCACGCCGTGCAGGTGCGAGTCGTCCTCCACCTCACCCAGGATGATCGTCTCGGGGGCAGATTCCACCACCGTCATGTCCGGGAAGGCCGCGCGGGTGTGCTCGGAGGGCTGCCCGGCCACCCGGAACTCGAAGCGTCGCCGTGCCACGGTCCCGACCTCCTTCGTGGCCCTGCAGGTCCGCCGGGTCCGCAACATGGCGGTACGGCGGTCGTGCCACTCTCGCCGGTCGCGGCGACACGCGCGTCGTCCGGGCCGGGTGAGACGGCCGGCCCGATGCCCGGCCGCGCGTCCCCCGGGCCACCGCCCGCGAAGCCGCCGCCCGCCTAGCACGGCCCCGCGGGCCGCAGGTACCCGGTCATCTCCCCTCCGCCGGGCGAGGCCGGTCGCATGTCACGTTCGGCACGCTCCGGTGTCGCCTCACCCGCGCGGCCACGCTCCGCCCACCCGTCCAGAGGAGTCGCCATGTCCGTCCCGACCACGTCCGCACCGCAGGTCGCCGGTGGGACCCCGACGGTGCCGATCGGGAAGGGCCAGCGGATCGCCGGGGTGGTTCTCGGCCTGCTGACCATCCTCTACGGCCTGCTGGTGCTGAGCCTGCGCCCGACGGCGCTGCTGTCCATCGCGGTGCTGGCCGCGATCGCCCTGTTCGCCGTCGGCATCGCGCAGCTGTTCCTGGCCCGCACGGTCGCCGGCGGCTGGCGCTGGCTCGCCTACCTGGGCGGGGTGCTCGTCATCATCGGCGGGTTCCTCGCGCTGTTCCGGCCGGTCACCACGCTGTTCTTCCTCGCACTCGTGCTGGCCTGGTCGTTCGTGCTCAACGGCATCGTGCGGATCGTGTCCAACCTGGCCGACCGCCGCGAGCTGTGGTGGTTGGGGTTCCTCTTCGGGATCCTGGAGCTGCTGATCGGCCTGTGGGCGATCGGCTCGCCCGGCCGGGAACTGCTGCTGCTGGTGAACCTCACCGGCTTCTTCCTGTTCGTCGCCGGGATCGACGCCATCGTGGCCGCGCTGTCGGGCGACGAGCGCCCCGCTTCCCCTGCCACCGCCCCTGCGGCCTGAGGTGACCGGGGCAGCGCCTGGTCGCGGGGCTCACCGGTCGCACTGAGAGGGCGGTGGGCGATGCGCCGGCGGTGGTCGCTGTCGTTGCCGGGTGCGTGGGGTGCGCTGCTGTTCGCGTGCCTGTCGCTGACGCCGTCACTGCTGCCGCGGGCCGGGCCCGTGCAGGGTGCGGTCGGCGGGATCAGCGCCTGGATCGGCTACGGGCTGGGCGTGCTGGCGGCGGCGCTGTGGCGGGCGCTCGCCGACCGGCCCGCGCGCGCGCCGCAACGCGGCTCCTGGTGGGTGCTGGGGGTGGCCGCGGTCGCCGGGCTGGGCACGTTCGCGGTCCTGGGCCGGGGTTGGCAGACCGCGGGCCGGGCGCTGCTGGGGCTGCCCGCCGAGCCGCTCGGGCAGGCACTGCTCGCGCTCCCGGCCGCGGTGGTCGTGTTCGTGGTGCTGCTCGGGATCGGCCGGGTCGTGGGCGCGGCCGGGCGCGGGCTCGGCGCGTTGCTCGGCAGGCTGATCGGGCCCACCGCCGCCCGCACGCTGGGCTGGCTGGCCGTCGCGGTCGGGGTGTTCGTGCTGGTCACGGGCGTGCTTCTGGAGGGCATCCTGAGCGCGGCCGACCGCAGCTTCGCCGCGGGCGAGCAGCTCGTCGAGGCCGACATGCCCGCACCCGCGAGCGCGCTGCGTTCGGGCGGCCCGGGCTCGGTCGTGCCGTGGGAGACCCTGGGCCGCCAGGGCCGGATATTCGTCACCGAGGGCCCGTCGGCCGCCCGGATCGAGGCGTTCGGGGGCAGCCCCGGGCCCGAGCCGATCCGCAGCTACGCCGGGCTCACCACCGCCCCGACGGCCGAGGCCCGGGCCCGCCGCGCCGTCGACGACCTGGAACGCGCCGGCGGCTTCGAGCGTTCGGCGCTGCTGGTCGCCACGAGCACCGGCACCGGGTGGTTGGAGCCGGGGTCGATGGCCGCGTTCGAGTACCTCAGCGGCGGGGACAGCGCGATCGTCTCCATGCAGTACTCGCACCTGCCGTCGGGGCTGTCGTTCCTGGTCGACCAGACCCGCGCCCGCGACGCCGGGCGCGAACTGTTCGACGCGGTCTACGAGCGCTGGGTCGCCCGCCCGGCGAGCGACCGGCCGAAGCTGTACGTGTTCGGCGAGAGCCTGGGCTCGTTCGGCATGGAGGGCGCGTTCAGCGGCGAGGCCGACCTGCGCAACCGCACCGACGGGGCGCTGTTCGTCGGCGCCCCCGACTTCAACGTGCTGCACCGCCGGTTCTCCGCCGACCGCGACGCCGGCAGCCCCGACATCGAGCCGGTCTACCGCGGCGGGCGCACCGTCCGGTTCTCCACCGAGATCGCCACCGGCGCCGCCCCACGCGACCTCTCGTGGGACGGACCGCGGGTGCTCTACCTGCAGCACCCGTCGGACCCGGTGCTGCTCTGGTCGCCCGCGCTGATCCTGCAGCGCCCCGACTGGCTGGTCGAGCCGCCCGGCCGCGACGTCCTCGACGCGATGGTGTGGCTGCCGTTCGTGACGTTCTGGCAGGTCACCCTGGACATGCCGACCGCCGTCGACGTCCCCGAGGGGCACGGGCACCGCTACACCGGCGAGGTCGTCGACGCCTGGGCGACGGTGCTGCGCACCCCCGAACTGGCCCCCGAGACGGCCCGGCGCCTGCTGGCTGCGGTGCACGAGCCCGGCGCGGGCTGAGGTTCGTCCGCTGCGGGTGAGGATCGCGACCCCGCGCAGGCGTAGGACTGGCGGTCGTGACCACACCCGCAGCCGCGTTCCCGCGCGGGCTCGCCGTTCTGCTCGGCGCGGCCGCCGCGGTGATCGTCGCGGCCGGCCTGCAGGCCGCGGCCTGGCTCGTCGGTCCGGTGTTCCTCGCGCTGGTCATCGTGATCGCGGTGCATCCGGCGCTCGGCGCGCTGCGCCGCCGGGGCGTGCCGTCCTGGGCGGCCACCGCGGCCCTGGTACTGATCGTCTACAGCGTGCTGCTGGTGCTGGCCGGTGTGGTGATCGCCTCGGTGGCGCGGCTGGCGACGATCCTGCCGCAGTACGCCGGCCAAGCCGCCGAGCTGGTCGGCTCGCTGACCGGCGTGCTGGCCACCGTCGGGGTGGGTCCGGTGCAGCTGGCCGAGCTGGCGGCGTCGCTGAGCTTCGGGAAGGTCCTGGGGCTGGTCGGGGCGTTGCTGCTGGGGATCACCAGCCTGCTGTCGAACCTGGTGTTCCTGCTGTCGCTGCTGCTGTTCCTCAGCATCGAGGCCTCCGGCGCGGGCTCGCGGCTGGCCCGGATCGCGCAGGACCGCCCGGAGATCGCCGCGGCGCTCGGCCGGTTCGCCTGGGGCACCCGGCGGTTCCTCGCCGTCACCACGATCTTCGGGCTCGTCACCGCCGTCGTCGACACCGTGGCGCTGCTGCTGCTCGGTGTCCCGCTGGCCGTGCTCTGGGGCCTGCTGGCCTTCATCACCAACTACGTGCCGTACGTCGGGTTCGTCATCGGGGTCGTGCCACCGGCGCTGCTGGGCCTGCTCGAGGGCGGCTGGCGGCTGTTCGCGATCGTTCTGGTGATCTACACCGTCGCGAACTTCGTGCTGAACTCGCTGGTCCAGCCCCGGTTCACCGGCGATGCGGTCGGGCTCTCGGTGACCGTCATCCTGCTCGCCCTGGTGTTCTGGGGCTGGCTGCTCGGTCCGCTGGGCGCGGTGCTGGCGATCCCGCTGACGCTGCTGACCAAAGCCCTGCTGGTCGACGTCGACCCCCGGGCCGGCTGGGCGGACGCGCTGCTGGGCTCGACGACCGCGCCCCGCCCCGCCCCGGCGGGCGCGGACCCGCCGGCGGCGGCCACCCCGGCACCGGCGGCGGCCGAACCGGTACCCGTCGAGGAGGGGATCCGCTGATGTCCGCGCCCCCGCACGCACTCGGACGACCCGCCGCACCGCGAGAAGGGGTTCACCATGACCACGCCCGACGCGCCGAAGGCAGGCTTCCGGTTCACCCCGAGGATGATCGCGGGCCTCGCCCTCGTCGTCCTCGTCGTGGTGTTCGTCGCCCTCAACCGCGACCCGACGCGCGTGTCGTTCATCCTGTTCACCGCCGAGACCGCGCTGTGGGTGGCGCTCACCCTCGCCGGGCTGGCCGGCTTCGTCGCAGGCTGGCTCGTCGGCCGCGGCCGCCAGCGCTGAGCCCGTGGCCCGCCCGGGCCGACGGCCTGGTCACCCCGGCCGCCCCGGCTCGCCGAGCCGCACGTCGATCTCCACCCCGACGAGCAGCGCGAAGCTGCCCAGCCACAGCCAGCCGAGGAACGCCACGACCGTGCCCAGCGCCCCGTAGCTGCCGTGGTCGGTGGCGAACGTCGACACGTACCACGAGAAGGCGGCCGAGCCCGCCAGCCACAGCGAGATGCCCGCCACGCCGCCGCGGCTGACCCAGGACCGGCCCCGCCGCGCGTCGGCCACCGAGGCGGGCAGCCCCCGCTGCAGCAGCGAGAAGAACACGTTGAGCACCACGAACAGCATCGGCCAGCGCAGCACCTGCCACGCGCCCGCGGCCGTCGCCGAGGCACCGACGGCCCGCTCGACGGCCGCCCCGATCGGCCCGCTCGCCAGCAGCACGAGCGTGATCACGGTGAGCATCGCGAGCAGCAGCAGGGTCAGCGGCAGGCGGGCGAACTTCGCGCTCCACGGGCTGCGAACCTCCGGCGCGCCCCGGATCGCGGAGACGGCGCGCTGGAACGCCGCCACGTAGCCCGAGACCGCCCACACGCTCACCACGACGCCCAGCCCGGCGAACGCGCCTGCCTCCTCACCGGCCTGCATGGCCTCGCGCAGGGCGGGCCCGACACCGTCGGCACCGGCCGGCAGCAGGTCGACCACGACGTCGACCACGAGATCGGCGACCACGTCCGAATGCCCGGCCACCCCGATCACCCCGACCAGGACGATCAATGCCGGGAAGATCCCGAGCAGCCCGAAATAGGTCAGCGCCGCGGCCCGGTCGACGAGCTGGTCGTCCACCAGCACCCGGAGCCCGGCCCGCACCGCGCGCACGACGCGCCGCCCGATCCTCGCCGCCCTGGCCCGGATCGTCACCGGCTGCGGTCCGCCGGCGCGTCGAAGGTCTGGGCCGGCACGGCCGGCGTGACCGACTCGCCGGACTCGAGCCCGAAGGTCACAGTCCGCCCGGTCGCCACCTCACGACCCGAACGACAGCGCGAGCTCGACGAGCAGCCGGGCGCCGAACCCGCTGCAACCCCGGGTGCGCCACGCGTCGGGCGTGACGACCTCCGCGGTGCCGGCGATGTCGATGTGCGCCCACGGGATGCCGTCGACGAACTCGGCGAGGAACAGCGCCGCGGTGATCGCGCCTGCGTTGAGCCGCCGAGGTTCTGCAGGTCGGCGATCGAGGAGTCGATGTCGCTGCGGTAGCGCCGCTCCAGCGGCAGTCGCCACAGCGGCTCGTCGACGCGGTCCGCGGCGGCGCGCAGCCGGTCGACCATGGCCTGGACGTTGCCGATCACCCCGGCCACGGACGTGCCAGTCGCGAACACTCCCGCCGCGTCGCGCTGCGCGGCCGGGTCCAGCGCCGCCACGTCCCCCACCCCGACCACCACCCGCACGGGGCTCCCCGAGAGCACGGCCGCCGTGCCGGGCGCGCCGGTGAACCCGACGGCCGCGAGCGCCGCGCGGTCGGGACCGGCCGTGGCGCCGCCGATCCCGACCAGCACGGCGAC
>JBQTJE010000255.1:0-2659 GCA_052387455.1 Pseudonocardia sp. | reverse complement strand
CGAAGCTCGCGGGCAGGTCGCCCGAGAGCGACGGCGTGCAGGACATCGCGCGGCGTCACGTGCAGTGGCTCTGCGCCACGATGGACCCGACGAGGGGCTACGTCATCGGCCTCGGCGAGATGTACGTGTCCGACCCGCGTTTCACGGCGGTCTACGACCAGCACGGCGCGGGGACGGCCGAATTGGTCCGCGACGCGCTGCGCGTCTACGCGGAGCGCCACCTGGCCGACTGATGATCGGCTCGGGGTGGGCGGGGCTGCGCGTGGCCAGGTCACGCCCACGCGGTCAGGAGGTCCTCGGCGGTCAGGGCCACGTCGACGTCCGCCGTCACGGCGGTGCGCGCGACCCCGACGAGTGGCCGGTCACCGGCGCCGGGTACCGCGGCCCGGTGGGTGGCGAGGGCGAGCAGGTCGGCGTGGGTGAACGGTGCGGTCTCGCGCCACTTCACCGAGCCGACGAACCTGATCGTGCTGGGAGGGTCCGGGGCGTCGGCCCCGACCAGGTCGACCTCCGCGTCGCCGGTGCGGGTCCAGAATGACCCGACGTGCCGCGCGGCGCCGAAGCGGTCGTCGGGCAGCATCCGCTCGATGCTGACGATCTGGGGCGGGTCCTCGCAGGTGCAGCGCACGATCACCGCCGAGCGCGTGCTCGGCCTGCCGCGGTAGGGGTTCCGATGTTCTTCGCGTTGACCGAGGACCCAGCAGGAGTTCGGCAAGGCCGTGGCCGGCTACCTCGCCGACCGGTTCGACCTCGAGGCCGTGTGCGGGGTGGTGGAGGACACGGATGGGGACGGGCACCCGGCCGTGCTGTGGAAGGCGGCGGCCGAGCAGGGGTGGCTCGCCGTCACCGTCGGTGAGGAGCACGACGGGCTGGGGCTCGGGCTCGTGGAGGCGCAGGCGATCGCCCGCGCGCTCGGGGCCGGGGCGGCACCGGGGCCGTGGCGGGGCACCGTGCTGGCCGCGGAGGCGATCCGGCTGGCGGGTTCGGACGCGCAGCGTGCCGCGTGGCTGCCGCGACTGGCCGCCGGGGACGCGGTGGGTGCGCTGGCCCTGCGCGGCGAGGCGGGCGGCGCGCTGCCCGCCGTCGAGTTCGGAGGGATCGCCGACGTGGTGGTCGCGCGGTCCGGGGACGGGTTCGCGCTGGTCACCGGCGCCACGGCCACCCCGGTCGGCACCTACGACGGCACCGTGCGGCTCGCCGCGCTCGACGGCGGCTCCGTCGAGGCGCTGCCGGGTGCGAGCGCGGGCGTGCAGGCCCGGGCGGCCGTGCTCGTCGCGGCCGATCTCGTCGGCATCGCTCGCGAGGCGCTGGGCCGCACCGTGACCTACGACCGCGAGCGCGAGCAGTTCGGCGTGCCGGTCGGCTCGTTCCAGGCGATCAAGCACGCGCTGGCCGACCTGCACGTCGGCGTGACGATGGCCGAGCACGCGGTGCTGTACGCGGCGCACGCCGTGGACGCCGGGCTGGACGGCGCCGAGCTCGCGGTGGCCGTCGCCAAGGCCAAGGCGAGCGACGTCGGCGTCCAGGCGACCGCGGCGATGATCCAGTACCACGGCGGAATCGGCTACACCTGGGAGCACGAGGCGCACCTCTTCTACAAGCGCGCCAAGCGCCTGGCCGGTGTGGCCGGCACCGCCGACGCGCACCGCGCCCGGATCGCCGAGCTGACGATCGGGTGAAGCGCGGCGCGGCCGGACGTGCGGTGCGGACGACGTCCGGACCGCAGTTGCTGCGTCGATGCGGGTTGCCGGAGCAGCAGCTGCGGAGCCGAGAGTGCACGTTCCGATCAGGCGACACCGTTCGCCCGGTACGAACCGGCGGGGGTACCGACCGCGGGATCGCCGGCGGCGACGCGTGATGCGAGCGGGTGGGGGCAGCGAAGGACCGCTCTCGTCCGGTGTCGCCGGGTCAGACCCGGCGTCTGGCAAGCGTCGCTGAGGTCAGTGCCCGACGTCCTGGCGCTCGCGCGTGAACAGCGACTCGATGCTGATCTCGGAGACCTCGATCTCCTCGATGGCGAGGTCGACCTCGGCTTCCTCGGAGACGGTGCCGGTGGCTTCGATGGACTGCGTCTTCATGGCTTTCCCTTCGGTATGGTCCTCCGCTGCTCCCGATCTTGACAGTACCGACCGGGCCGGCCGGAACCATCCGGACGCGGAGAGTCGACCGCTTCCGGTGATCAACAACGGGCCGGCCTCACCGAGGGTGCTCGCCGCGTCGTGCCGCTCACAGGACGATGCGGAACCAGCCGCCGACGTCCACCCGCCCGGCGGCGACCGCGGCGCACAGCGCGCCCCGGTTGTCCGGATGGACGGTGCCGAGCAGAACGGGCCGGTCGTCGTCGGGCAGGGCGCGGGCGAGCAGCGTGCTCAGCGCTGTGCCGTAGCCCCGACCACGGAACGGCGGAGCAAGGACGAGCTCCTGGACGACGTAGGCGGGCAGGCCGAGCCTGCGCCCCTCGACGTCCGCTGCGACGTAGCCGGCCCACTCGCCGCCCGCCATGACGTCGAACAGCATGCCGCGGGTACACGCGTCCTCCAGGTCGGCGCGGCTTTCCACGGTGGCCTGCGCGCGGTGGCCGGGATGGGCGGCGTCGACCGCGGCGTAGGCGTCCCGCGCCTCGTCGTGGTGCGCTGCCGACGAGGCGCGCCGCAGACGG
>JBQTJE010000254.1:0-3300 GCA_052387455.1 Pseudonocardia sp. | reverse complement strand
GGTGGGTGCGGCTGGTCCCCGGTCGCCCCGCGCTGGCGCGGCTGTCGCCCCGCCAACGGATGCTGGGCCGGGACTACGTTTTGGTCGTGGGTGCGCGTGGTCCCCCGCACCGCCGCGCACCCACGGGTGACGAAGGAGCAACCATGGCGGACCAGGCCCGCGCGCGCCGATTGGCGAAGCGGATCTCGCAGATCGTGGCCCACACGCTGGAGCACGAGGTGAAGGACCCGCGCCTGACGATGGTCACCGTGACCGACGCGCGCGTCACCGGCGACCTTCGCGAGGCCACCGTCTACTACACGGTGCTGGGCGACACCGTCGACGCCGAGCCGGACACGGCGGGCGCAGCGGCAGCCCTGGCCAGCGCCACCGGGGTGCTCCGGTCGAAGGTGGGTGCGGGCACCGGCATCCGGCACACGCCGACACTGACCTTCGTCCCCGACGCCGTCCCGGACGAGGCCCGGCGGATGGACGAGTTGCTGGCCCGCTCGCGGGAGGCCGACGCGGAGGTGGCCCGGCTGGCCGTGGGCGCGCAGCCTGCGGGGGAGGCGGACCCCTACCGGGTCCCCCGCGAGCAGGTCGACGGCGACTGAACCGGCCGGGGAGCCGTTCGACTACGGATCGGGAACGTCGCGGGTTCCACTGTGGTGCGGCGGCTTGTGACGGTCCACCATCGGCCCATGGCCGCAGACGTCCATGCCGAGGTCGAGCACTTCATGCACGGCCTCGTCCGCCGCAACCCCGGCGAGCCCGAGTTCCACCAGGCCGTGCGCGAGGTCGTCGAGTCGGTGATGCCGCTCGTCGTGGCCAGCCCGGACTACCGCCGCGAGGCGATCCTGGAGCGGATGACCGAGCCCGACCGGATCGTCATCTTCCGGGTGTCCTGGATGGCCGACGACGGCACGGTGCGGGCCAACCGGGCGTGGCGGGTGCAGTTCAACAACTCGATCGGGCCGTACAAGGGCGGGCTGCGGTTCCACCCGTCGGTCAACCAGTCGATCCTGAAGTTCCTCGGGTTCGAGCAGTGTTTCAAGAACGCGCTCACCGGGCTGCCGATGGGCGGGGCGAAGGGCGGGTCGAACTTCAACCCGAAGGGCAAGTCCGACCGCGAGGTGATGCGGTTCTGCCACTCGCTGATGATCGAGCTGCACCGCCACATCGGAGAGGACACCGACGTTCCGGCGGGCGACATCGGTGTGGGTGCCCGCGAGATCAGCTACATGTTCGGCCAGTACAAGCGGCTGGAGAACCGGTTCACCGGCATCCTCACGGGCAAGGGGCTCGCGTTCGGCGGGAGCCTGGTCCGCAAGGAGGCCACCGGCTATGGCTGCGCGTACTTCGCCCAGCACATGCTCGCGCGCGCCGGTGCGGACTTCGTCGGCAAGCGGGTGCTGATCTCCGGCTCGGGCAACGTGGCGATCTACGCCGCCGAGAAGGTGATCGAGTTCGGCGGCAAGGTGTGCAGCCTGTCGGACTCCGGCGGGACGATCCATCTGCCGACGGGCATGGACGCCGAGCAGCTGGAACGGGTCAAGGACCTCAAGGAGCGCCGGCGCGGCCGGCTGGTCGAGGTCGCCGAGGCGTTCGGGTGCGAGTACCTGGAGGGGCGTCGGCCGTGGGCGCTGCCCGGTGAGGTCGCGCTGCCGTGTGCCACGCAGAACGAGCTGGACGGGGTGGACGCCAAGACCCTGGTCGACAACGGGGTCCGCGCGGTGGCCGAGGGCGCCAACATGCCCAGTACGCCGGACGCGGTCGAGGTGTTCCGGGCCGCGCGGGTGCTCTTCGCCCCGGGCAAGGCCGCGAACGCGGGCGGGGTGGCGGTGTCGGGGCTCGAGCAGAGCCAGAACTCGTTGCGGCTGTCGTGGGACCGCGAAGAGGTCGACGGGCGGCTGCGGAAGATCATGTCCGACATCCACACCCGCTGCGTCGACGCGGCCACCGGGGAGGACGGCTGGGTGGACTACGTCGACGGCGCCAACCGGGCCGGTTTCAGCAGGGTCGCCGAGGCGATGATGTCCTACGGCATCGTGTAACGGCAGCTCGTGCCCGGCCGACCGTCATGATCGCCGAAACCGGGACATGAGCTGCACATACGCACCTCCTGTCCCAGTTTCGGTGATCATGGTCGGGTCAGCGGCTGCCGGCCGGTTCACGGTCCGCGGTCTGCCGAGACGGAAGGCCGCCATGGCGAACGTGTGTGTCCGGGTCGTACCGGCACGTCACCGGGCTCGGATACGGTGGCGCGCGTGGTAGCCGATCGCGGGTCCGTCGACCGGTCCGGGCCCGCCGCCCGCCGCACCTTCCTCCGGGCGGCGATGCGCCGCCCCGGCGCGGTCGGTGCCGTGGCGCCCAGCTCGATGGGGCTCGCCCGGCTGCTGGCGTCGGTGGTGCCCCGCTCGGGCGCCCCGGTCGTGGTCGAGCTGGGCCCCGGAACGGGCGCGGTGAGCGCGGTGATCGACCGGCGGCTGCCCGCCGCGGGGCGCCACCTCGCTGTCGAGCTCGACGCGGACATGGTCGCCTACCTGCGCCGGCACCGTCCCTCCTTGGAGGTCGTGCAGGGCGACGCCCGCGACCTCGGCGCGCTGCTGGCCACCCAGGGCGTCACCCGCGTGGACGCGGTGGTCAGCGGGCTGCCGTGGGCGCTGTTCGACCCGGACACCCAGGCCGCGATCCTCGGCGAGGTGGCGCGGCTGCTGGGCCCGGACGGGGCCTTCACCACGTTCGCCTACCTGCACGGGATGCCGCTGCACACCGCCCGGCGCTTCCGCCGCGCCCTGGCCGACACCTTCGACGAGGTCGTGGTCAGCGCGACGGTGTGGCGCAACCTGCCGCCCGCGTTCGGCTACGTCTGCCGTCGCCCGCATCCGTGATCCCGCATCCGTGATCCCGGCCGCCGGGACCTCGCCATGACCCCGCACCGATGACGGAGCGGGTCCCGTTCCGGGACGTGGTGCGGCTCGCCGCGCCCGCGCTGCCCGTCCTGGCCGCGGAGCCGCTGTACCTGCTCGTCGACATCGCCGTCGTCGGGCGCCTGGGCGCCGTCGCGCTGGCCGGGCTGGCGGTAGCCGGGATCGTGTTCGCGCAGGTCACCACCCAGCTGACGTTCCTCGCCTACGGCACCACCGCCCGCGCGGCTCGGCTGCACGGCGCGGGTCGCCGTGCCGACGCCGTCGCGGAGGGGGTGCAGGCGACGTGGCTCGCGCGCGCCGGAGGGGGGGGGGTGGTTGTGGGGGGCCCGCGCGGGGGCGGGCCGGTGACGCGGGGGCTCGGCGGCGGCGGGGGGGGGTGCGCGGCGGCGGA
>JBQTJE010000253.1:0-31370 GCA_052387455.1 Pseudonocardia sp. | reverse complement strand
TCTCGACCTTGGAGATGCCGGCCCGCTCCATGCCCTTGGAGAGCATCTTGCGGATCTCGACGTCTTCCTTGACGTACTCGGCGTACTGCTTGTCGGCGTACCAGCGCGACTTCCAGTCGGTGGTGATGCCGAGCCGGAACCCGTGCGGGTTGATCTTCTGACCCATCAGCGGGTCCTCCCCTTCGCGCCACGACCGGTGGTCTTCTGCGGCACGCTCTCGACCTCGACCGTGATGTGGCTCGTCCGCTTGCGGATCCGGAACGCCCGGCCCTGTGCGCGCGGCCGGATGCGCTTGAGCGTCGGCCCCTCGTCCGCGGCCGCGACCGCCACCACCAGGGTGTCGCGGTCGAGGTCCAGGTTGTTCTCGGCGTTGGCCGCCGCGCTCGCGATGCACTTGCGCAGCGGCTCCGCCGCCGCCTGCGGCGAGTACCGCAGGATGTCCAGCGCCTCCTGCAGCGGCCGGCCCTTGACCAGCGCAATCACCCGCCGGACCTTGGTCGGTGACATTCGTACGTACCGTGCCACCGCGCGCGCCCGAGTCGGCTCGAGCACGGCAGGGCTCTGGCTGGTGTCGGTGCTGTCAGCCATCTCGTTATCCCTTCCCTCTCCAGCCGCTCTAGCGCCTGCGCGCTTTGCGGTCGTCCTTGATGTGTCCCCGGAACGTGCGCGTGGGCGCGAACTCCCCGAGCTTGTGCCCGACCATCGAGTCGGACACGAACACCGGGACGTGCTTGCGCCCGTCGTGCACCGCGATGGTGTGGCCGATCATGTCCGGGATGATCGTGGACCGACGCGACCACGTGCGGATCACGGTCTTCTTGCCCGACTCGTTGAGCACGTCCACCTTCTTGAGCAGGTGGTCGTCCACGAACGGGCCCTTCTTCAGGCTGCGCGGCATGTCTTTACCTCCCTGCTCGGTGCTGTTCTGTTCGTTCGCATGCGCTCACTCACCGCTTGTTCTTGCCGGTACGGCGACGGCGGACGATCATCTTGTCGCTCGGCTTGGTACGGCGGGTGCGGCCCTCGGGCTTGCCCGCGGGGTTGACCGGGTGGCGACCACCGGAGGTCTTGCCCTCACCACCACCGTGCGGGTGGTCGACCGGGTTCATGGCGACACCGCGGACGGTCGGGCGCTTGCCCTTCCACCGCATGCGGCCGGCCTTGCCCCAGTGGCGGTTGGACTGCTCGGCGTTGCCCACCTCGCCGACGGTGGCGCGGCAGCGCACGTCGACGTTGCGGATCTCGCCGGACGGCATGCGCAGCTGCGCGTTCGGCCCGTCCTTCGCCACCAGTTGCACCCCTGACCCCGCGGCCCGGGCGATCTTCGCGCCGCCGCCGGGGCGGAGCTCGATCGCGTGCACCACGGTGCCCGTGGGGATGTTGCGCAGCGGCAGGTTGTTGCCGACCTTGATATCCGCCTTCGGACCGGCCTCGACCTTGTCGCCCTGCTTGAGCTTGGCCGGCGCGACGATGTAGCGCTTCTCGCCGTCCGCGTAGTGCAGCAGCGCGATGCGGCTGGTGCGGTTGGGGTCGTACTCGATGTGCGCGACCCTGGCCGGGACGCCGTCCTTGTCGTTGCGCCGGAAGTCGATCAGCCGGTACGCACGCTTGTGCCCGCCGCCCTGGTGCCGAGCGGTGACCCGCCCGTGCACGTTGCGGCCGCCCTTGCTGTGCAGTGGCCGGACCAGCGACTTCTCCGGCGTGGACCGAGTGATGTCGGCGAAGTCGGAAACGCTCGAACCACGCCGGCCCGGCGTCGTCGGCTTGTACTTGCGGATGCCCATCTACTCCCAGCCCCTTAGCTCCGGCCGCCGAACACGTCGATCGTCCGGCTGTCGGAGGACAGCGTGACGATCGCGCGCTTGGTGTCCTTGCGCTTGCCGTAGCCGGCCTTGGTGCGCTTGCGCTTCCCGGAGCGGGTCAGCGTGTTCACGCTGAGCACCTTCACCCCGAACACCTTCTCCACGGCGATCTTGATCTCTGTCTTGTTGGCGTCGGGTCGCACGACGAAGGTGTACTGGCGCTCCTCGAGCAGCCCGTAGCTCTTCTCCGAGACAACCGGCGCGAGCAGGATGTCCCGCGGGTCGGGGATCACGTGCCGGCCTCCTTGTCAGCGGCCTGCTTGGCCAGTTGCCGTTCGCTCACCTGCGCGACCGGCCCCTCCAGGAATGCCTCCAGCGACGCGCTCGTGAACAGCACGACGTCGTTGACCAGCACGTCGTAGGTGTTGAGCTGGTCGGGCGAGATGAGGTGCACGTTCGGCAGGTTGCGCAGGCTGAGCAGGCTCACCGTGTCCTCGCGGCCGACGACCGCCAGCACCCGGGTGCTCCCGCCGTTCACGAACCGCTCGACGATCCCGCGGGCCGACTTCGTCGACGGCGTGTCGCCCTCGACGAGCCCGGCGACGACGTGGACCAGCCCGGCACGGGCCCGGTCGGAGAGGGCACCACGCAGCGCGGCGGCCTTCATCTTCTTCGGGGTGCGCTGGGCGTAGTCGCGCGGCGTGGGGCCGTGAACGACGCCGCCGCCGGTGAACTGCGGCGCGCGGGTGGAGCCCTGGCGCGCGCGACCGGTGCCCTTCTGCCGGTAGGGCTTCCGGCCGCCGCCCCGGACCTCACCGCGCGTCTTCGTGGCGTGCGTGCCCTGGCGCGCCGCGGCGAGCTGAGCCGTGACGACCTGGTGCATCAAGGCGACGTTCGCCGTGACATCGAAGACGTGCGCGGGCAGCTCGACGCTGCCGTCGGCCGTGCCGTCGGCCTTCTTGACCTCGACCGTGGTGCTCATGCGGTGACACCACCCTTCGCGGCCGTCTTGACGAGGACCAGGCCGCCCCGGGGCCCGGGAACCGCGCCCTTGAGCAGCAGCAGCCCGTTCTCGGCGTCCACGCGGTGGATCGTCAGGTTCTGCGTCGTGACCCGTTCGTTGCCCATGCGGCCGGCCATGCGCACGCCCTTGAACACCCGCCCCGGGGTGGCGCAGCCACCGATGGAGCCCGGCGAGCGGTGCTTGCGCTGGGTGCCGTGGCTCGCGCCGAGGCCGTGGAAGCCGTGGCGCTTCATGACACCCGCGGTGCCCTTGCCCCGGCTGGTGCCCACGACGTCGACCACGGTTCCCGCGGCGAAAGCCTCGGCGGTGACCTCCTGGCCGACGGTGTACTCACCGGCGTCGGAGGTGCGCAGCTCGACCACGTGGCGCCGCGGCGTCGTGCCCGCCTTCGCGAAGTGGCCCGAGCGCGGCTTGTTCACCTTGCGCGGGTCGATCGCGCCGTAGGCGAGCTGGACGGCGACGTAGCCGTCGGTCTCGGCGGTGCGGACCTGAGTCACCACGTTGGGCCCGGCCTGGACCACGGTGACCGGGACCACCCGGTTGTTCTCGTCGAACACCTGGGTCATCCCGAGCTTGGTGCCCAGGATGCCGGTGATCTTCCGTTCAGTCGTCATCTCAGCTATCGCCCTACTGAATGTTCACGTCGACGGACGCCGGCAGGTCGATGCGCATGAGCGCGTCGACCGTCTTCGGCGTCGGGTCGAGGATGTCGATCAGCCGCTTGTGGGTGCGCATCTCGAAGTGCTCGCGCGAGTCCTTGTACTTGTGCGGCGAGCGGATGACGCAGTACACGTTCTTCTCGGTCGGCAGCGGCACCGGTCCGACGACCCGGGCACCGGTCCGCGTCACCGTCTCGACGATCTTGCGCGCCGACGCGTCGATGGCCTCGTGGTCGTAGGCCTTGAGCCTGATGCGGATCTTCTGTCCCGCCATGGTCCTCGGTCGTCCTCTTCTTCTGCCGCTGTGTCGCTCGTGCCGGGACGCGCGCCTCTCCCCGCGAGGAGAGTCGGTGGGCGTGGGCACCGGTCCACGAGGTCGGGCGTGTCGCGCTCGAACCTCGAACCGGTTCCCGGCTCGCTCGCACCCCGGGGGTGCACGAGCGTCGAGGGCTGGCGCCGAGCTTCGACGCGCGCCGCACTGGTGCGGACGCGCCGGAGCCCTACGCGCAACCCGTCAAGGATGCCACACGTGCGTGTCGCGTCCCCGACCGGGGTGGGGCCCGCGGATCGCTCCGCGGGCCCCGGTTCGGAACTACTGGGTGATCTTGGTGACCGGGCCGGCGCCGACGGTCCGACCACCCTCCCGGATGGCGAACTGCAGGCCCACCTCCATCGCGATCGGCTGGATCAGCGACACGCTCATGGAGGTGTTGTCGCCCGGCATGACCATCTCGGTGCCGCCGGGCAGGGTCACGACGCCCGTGACGTCCGTGGTGCGGAAGTAGAACTGCGGGCGGTAGTTGTTGAAGAACGGCGTGTGCCGGCCGCCCTCGTCCTTGGACAGGATGTAGACCTGCGCCTCGAACTCGGTGTGCGGCGTGATCGAGCCCGGCTTGACCACGACCTGGCCGCGCTCGACATCCTCGCGCTTGATACCGCGGATCAGCAGGCCGACGTTCTCGCCCGCGCGACCCTCGTCGAGCAGCTTGCGGAACATCTCGACACCGGTGACGGTGGTCTTGGTCGACTTCTCGCGGATGCCGACGATCTCGACCTCCTCGTTCACCTTGATGATCCCGCGCGCGATGGCGCCGGTGACCACGGTGCCACGGCCGGTGATCGTGAAGACGTCCTCGATCGGCATGAGGAACGGCTTGTCGGTGTCGCGCGCCGGCTCCGGGACGCTCTCGTCCACGGCGTCCATGAGCGCGAGCAGCTTCTCGCTCCACTCCGGGTCGCCCTCGAGCGCCTTGAGCGCCGAGACCTGCACGACCGGGAGATCGTCGCCGGGGAAGTTCTGCGAGCTGAGCAGCTCACGGACCTCGAGCTCGACGAGCTCCATGATCTCCTCGTCGTCCACCATGTCGGCCTTGTTGAGCGCGACCACGATGTACGGCACGCCGACCTGGCGGGCGAGCAGCACGTGCTCGCGGGTCTGCGGCATCGGGCCGTCGGTGGCGGCGACCACGAGGATCGCACCGTCCATCTGGGCGGCACCGGTGATCATGTTCTTGATGTAGTCGGCGTGACCGGGGCAGTCGACGTGTGCGTAGTGGCGCTTCTCGGTCTGGTACTCGACGTGCGCGATGGAGATCGTGATACCGCGCTGGCGCTCTTCGGGCGCCTTGTCGATCTGGTCGAACGCCGACGCCTCGTTGAGGTTCGGGTACTTGTCGTGCAGAACCTTGGTGATGGCCGCCGTCAGCGTGGTCTTGCCGTGGTCGATGTGACCGATCGTGCCGATGTTGACGTGCGGCTTGGTCCGCTCGAACTTCGCCTTCGCCACTTAAGCCTCCTTCGGAGTGAAGAACGCTGACGCGTTCATCGAATGCTTGGACGGCGCTTCGCGCCGACTCAGATCTGTTGCGCCAAGCCAGGCGACTTCGTCGCGGCTTGTCACTCTCCCGTGGCCTTGGCGATGATCTCCTTGGCCACGTTGGTCGGGACCTCCGCGTAGGAGTCGAAGACCATGGTGTAGTTCGCCCGGCCCTGGGTCCGCGACCGCAGGTCGCCGACGTAGCCGAACATCTCCGACAGCGGCACCAGCGCCTTGACGACGCGAGCACCCGCCCGCTCCTCCATGGCCTGGATCTGGCCACGGCGGGAGTTCAGGTCGCCGATCACGTCGCCCATGTACTCCTCGGGCGTGGTGACCTCGACGGCCATCATCGGCTCCAGCAGAGCCGGGTCGGCCTTGCGCGCGGCCTCCTTGAGCGCGATCGAACCGGCGACCTTGAAGGCCATCTCGGACGAGTCGACCTCGTGGTAGGCCCCGTCGACCAGGGTCAGCTTGATCCCGACGAGCGGGTAGCCGGCGAGGATGCCGTACTGCATGGCGTCCTGCGCGCCGGCGTCGACCGACGGGATGTACTCCCGCGGGATCCGGCCACCGGTGACCTTGTTGTCGAACTCGTACAGCGCCCCGTCGGCAGTGCTCAGCGGCTCCAGCGTGATGATCACCTTGGCGAACTGGCCCGAACCGCCGGTCTGCTTCTTGTGCGTGTAGCTGTACTTCTCCACCGCGCGGCGGATCGTCTCGCGGTAGGCGACCTGCGGCTTGCCGATGTTCGCCTCGACCTTGTAGTCGCTCTTCATCCGGTTGACCAGCACCTCGAGGTGCAGCTCACCCATGCCGGCGAGGATCGTCTGGCCGGAGTCCTGGTCCAGGTGGACCTGGAAGGTCGGGTCCTCCTCGGCCAGCCGCTGGATCGCGATGCCCAGCTTCTCCTGGTCGGCCTTGGTCTTCGGCTCCACCGCGACCTGGATGACCGGGTCCGGGAAGGTCATCGACTCCAGCACGATGGGCTGCTGCGGGTCGCAGAGCGTCTCGCCGGTGGTCGTGTCCTTCAGGCCGATGACCGCGTAGATGTGGCCGACCAGGGCCTCGTCGACCGGGTTCTCCTTGTTGGCGTGCATCTGGAAGATCTTCCCGATGCGCTCCTTGCGGTCCTTGACCGAGTTGATGACCTGGGATCCGGCGGCGACCCGGCCCGAGTAGACCCGGATGTAGGTGAGCTTGCCGAAGAACGGGTGCGCGGCGATCTTGAACGCGAGCGCCGAGAACGGCTCGTCCTTGCTCGGCGCCCGGGTGACCACGGTCTCGCCGTCGGGCAGGGTGCCCTCCACCGGCGGCAGGTCGATGGGCGAGGGCAGGTAGTCGATCACGGCGTCCAGCATGGGCTGCACGCCCTTGTTCTTGAACGCCGAACCGCAGATCACCGGGTACGCGGCCCGATCGGTGACGATCTTGCGGATCCCGTGCTTGATCTGCTCGACGCTGAGCTCCTCGCCGCCGAGGTAGAGCTCCATGAGCTCGTCGTCGGTCTCGGCGACAGCCTCGACCAGCATCGTGCGGAACTCGGCGACCCGCTCGGCCATGTCGGCCGGGATCTCCTCGATGGCGTAGTCCTCGCCCTTCTGGACCTCGCCACGCCAGGTGAGCGCCCGCATCTCGACGAGGTCGACCACGCCGATGAACTCGCTCTCCGAACCGATGGGCAGCTGCAGCGGCAGCGGCTTGGCGCCGAGGCGCTCGGAGATCGTACGCACCGTGTAGTAGAAGTCCGCGCCGAGCTTGTCCATCTTGTTGACGAAGCAGATGCGCGGGACGTCGTACTTGGTGGCCTGCCGCCAGACCTGCTCGGACTGCGGCTCGACCCCCTCCTTGCCGTCGAAGACCGCGACCGCGCCGTCGAGCACCCGCAGGTTGCGCTCCACCTCGACGGTGAAGTCGACGTGCCCGGGCGTGTCGATGATGTTGATCTGGTGGTCTTTCCAGAAGCAGGTCGTCGCGGCGGAGGTGATCGTGATGCCGCGCTTCTGCTCCTCCTCCATCCAGTCCATCGTTGCCGCGCCGTCGTGCACCTCACCGATCTTGTAGTTGATCCCGGTGTAGAACAGGATCCGCTCGGTGGTGGTGGTCTTGCCGGCGTCGATGTGCGCCATGATGCCGATGTTGCGGACCCGTCCCAGGTCCGTCAGCACGTCGCGTGCCACTGCGTCATCTCTCCCTCAGATTGGCGCGGACGATCGGCCCGTCACCAGCGGTAGTGGGCGAAGGCCTTGTTG
Organism: Pseudonocardia sp.; assembly: GCA_052387455.1. Lineage (GTDB taxonomy): Bacteria > Actinomycetota > Actinomycetes > Mycobacteriales > Pseudonocardiaceae > Pseudonocardia. The sequence goes on along the minus strand of JBQTJE010000253.1, from coordinate 23,817 downwards.
GACTCCGCCATCTTGTGCATGTCCTCGCGCCGCTTGACGCTGGCGCCGAGGCCGTTGCTCGCGTCGAGCAGCTCGTTCATGAGGCGCTCGACCATGGTCTTCTCGCGGCGCTGCTTGGAGAAACCGACCAGCCAGCGCAGGCCGAGCGTGGTCTGCCGCACGGTGCGGACCTCGACGGGCACCTGGTAGGTGGCGCCACCGACACGGCGGCTGCGCACCTCGAGGGTCGGCTTGACGTTGTCCAGCGCACGCTTGAGCGTGACGACCGGGTCGGTGCCGGTCTTCTCGCGAGTGCCCTCCAGCGCGGCGTAGACGATGCGCTCGGCGAGGCTGCGCTTGCCGTCCTGCAGCACCTTGTTCACCAGCTGCGTGACCAGCGGCGAGCCGAACACCGGGTCGGACACCAGTGGCCGCTTCGGGGCGGGACCCTTGCGGGGCATCAGCTCTTCTCCTTCTTCGCGCCGTACTTGCTGCGGCCCTGCTTGCGGTTACGGACGCCCTGGGTGTCCAGCGATCCTCGGATGATCTTGTAACGCACACCCGGCAGGTCGCGCACGCGACCGCCCTTGACCAGCACGATCGAGTGCTCCTGCAGGTTGTGCCCCTCGCCGGGGATGTAGGCGGTGACCTCAACGTTACTGGTCAGCCTGACGCGTGCGACCTTCCGCAGCGCGGAGTTGGGCTTACGAGGAGTCGTCGTGTATACGCGCGTGCACACACCGCGGCGCTGGGGGCTACCGCGCAGCGGCGTCACCCTGCCGCCCGCATCCTTGTCCTGTCGGCCCTTCCGGACCAGCTGTTGCATGGTTGGCATATCGGCCTTCACTTCTTTCCGTTGCGCTCGTCACGGCTTCGTCGGCGGTGTGGGACAACCACAGACGACCGGATCGTCCGTCGTTCCCTGTAACCCGTCCCGCGCTACACGCGGTCGGGCGTGTCGCAAGAGGTTCGGACATCTTGGACGGCATAACCTGGGACGGGCTCTCAGCAGCGCACTGCCCCAAACCCGCCACCGGACACCGATCCACCCATCAGAGCCCACCTAGTCGATATCTTACCGGAGGCCACGTGCACCGATCGCCCCGGCCCGCCACGGCGCCGCCCGGGGAGGGCCGGTCGGGTTCGTCCGCCCGCCGAGCCACGACGTCGCGACGTGGTGCGATGGCGGAGTGGACGCGCTCCCCCGAATCTTCACCGAAACCATCGTCGCACAGCACGGATCCCCGGGACGCCGGTGGCTGCAGCGGCTCCCCGCGCTGATCGACGAGCTGTGCGCCCGCTGGGGCCTCACGCGCACCGGCGGGACCTGGCACGGCAACTGCGGTCTGGTGCTCGCTGTCGACGACCCGACCGGTCCGGCGGTGCTGAAGGTGTCATGGATCGACGAGAAGACGCGCTGGGAGGCCGCCGCGCTGCGCACCTGGGGCGGCCGCGGCGCGGTGCGGGTGCTCGCCGTGGCCGACGCCGACGGGGCACTGCTGTTGGAGCGGCTCGACACCTCGCGGTCGCTGCTGGACGTGCCCGTGCGGGCCGCAGCCGGCATCGCGGGCGGGCTGCTGCGCACCCTGGCCGTGCCGGCTCCGGCCGAGCTCCCCCGGCTCCCGGACCTCGCCGTCGAGTGGGCCGAGCTGCTGCCCGCGCGGTGGGAGCAGCTCGGCGGGCCGCTGCCGCGCACCTTCCTCGACCGCGCGACGGAGCTCTGCACGGACCTTGCCGGCCGTGCCGGCAACACCCTCGTGAACCAGGACCTGCACTATGCGAACGTGCTCGCGGGAGGCCGCGAGCGATGGCTCGTCATCGACCCGAAGGTCGTGGCGGGCGACGTCGAGTTCGGGGTGTGCCCGCTCCTGTGGAACCGGGCCGACGAGACGGCGGGCGGGGGCGACCTGCGCTCACGCGTCGCCATGATCGTCGACGCCGCGGGGCTGGACCCCGACCTCACCGCGGCGTGGTCGTTCGTCCGGGCCGTCGAGTACTGGCTGTGGACGGCGCGGTCGCACGTTCCGGCCGCGGCGGCCGAGGCCGTCGCAAGGAGCGTCCTGCCCCGTTGATCGCGCGCTGCGATGTTCACCCATCCGTTCAGGTGCATTCGCAAATGCGATCGGATGTTCCCGAAGCTGATCACCCTCCGCATCGGAACTGCTCCTTTCGGGTTGCTGTGAGTCGGATCACTTTGACGACCATGGTCGTCTCTCATAGTTTCGGGGTTACATCCGATTCGTCCCTCTTTTACGGTAGCTGCGCCATCCATTAAGGAGTACGCACGAGTGGCTGTACTCGGCATTTCCGGGCTTTTTGCGACCGAACACGACGACTACGATCCGGCCACGTTCTTCGCCTTCTTCCACGACGCCGCGGCCTGCCTGGTGGACGGCGGGCGGACGCTCGCCGCGATCGAGGAGGAGCGGCTCAGCCGCGACAAGCACACGAACCGGTTCCCTGGCCGCGCGGCGCGTGCCTGCCTGGACATCGCTGGGCTGACCCCGGCGGCCGTCACCGAAATCGCATACTTCTTCGAGGAGGAGTTCACCGACCGCGATCTGGCAAGGGTCGCTCACGGTGATCCCGAGATGCCGCTGCGTCCCGTCCGCGACCTGCTGCACGACCGCCTCCGGACCGCGCTCGGCGCCGACCTGGCCGACGTGCCGGTCACCTTCGTCCCCCACCACCTCGCGCACGCCGCCTCCGCCTTCCACGACTCGGGGATGCGGTCCGCGCTCGTCGTCGTAATGGACGGCAACGGCGAGCGTGACGGGATCAGCGTGTACCGGGGGGACGGGAACGGGCTCGAGCGGCTGCACGGCTACCCGCGCAGCGTCTCTGTCGGACATTTCTACACCGCCGTCACCAACGCGGTCGGATACCGGGTGTTCGACGAGTACAAGGTGATGGGGCTCGCCTCCTTCGGAAATCCGTCCCGTTTCCGCACGCTGTTCGAGGAACTGTACGAACTAGGCCCGGACGGCAGTTACGAACTGTCCTGCCACCGCGTCCCGGACCTCCTCTTCGACGCCGGTCTGCGGCCCCGCCGCAGCACCGATCCGATCACCGAGACGCACCGGGACCTGGCCGCGGCAGCTCAAGAAGTGGCGGAGCGCGTGGGCGTTCACGTGATCACGCACTGGCTGCTCCACACCGGGGAGGTCGACCTGTGCCTCGCCGGAGGGGTCGCGCAGAACACCTCCCTCAACGGGAAGCTCCTCGCCGTCCCCGGGCTGCGCCGGGTGTACGTCCCCCCCGCCGCGCACGACGCCGGCGCCGCGCTCGGCGCGGCGATGGTGGTCGACCGGGTGCGCCCCGGCCGGACGGCAGGTCCCGCCGGGGCCCGGCCCTACAGCGCCGACGCCTATCTGGGCACGTCGCTCGGCACCGACGCGGACATCGCCGGGCGGCTGGCGGCGTGGTCGGCGTTCGTGCGGGCCGAGCGGCCCGACGACCTCGAACGCACGGTGGCCGCGGCCCTCGCCGACGGCGCCGTTGTGGGGTGGGCCGACGGCCGGGCCGAGTTCGGGCCGCGGGCCCTGGGACGGCGCAGCATCCTCGCCGACCCCCGGCCCGACTCCCAGCGCGACCGGGTCAACAAGATGATCAAGAAGCGGGAGGACTACCGTCCCTTCGCGCCGATCGTCACGGCCGGGGCGGCGGCGCGCTACTTCGATCTCCCCGCCGGCTCCGCGGTCGACGCCGACCACGGGCACATGAGCTTCGTGGTGCCCGTCCGTGACGGGGTCGGCCTCGGGGCCGTCACCCACGTCGACGGCACAGCGCGGGTGCAGGCCCTCCGCCCGGAGCAGAACCCGAGGATGCACCGCCTCCTCGAGGAGTTCGCCGCCGTCGCCGGGGTCCCGGTGCTGCTCAACACCTCGTTCAACAATCACGCCGAGCCGATCGTCGACTCAGTCGACGACGCGGTGGCGACGTTCGTGACCACCGGGCTGTCCCTGCTCGTCGTGGGCCCGTTCCTCGTCACCCGGCTCCCGGACGAGGACGCCGCGCTGAGCGCGGCCGGGCTGGAGCTGCAGCCCTTCTGTCGCATCGCCGTCGAGACCGACCGCCACAGGGAGAGCCACGAGGTCTACCGCACGGCCCAGCCGACCCAGCGCAAACGGATCAGCCCGGCCGCCGCCGACCTGATCCGGAAGGGCCGGCGTATCTCCGGCACCGACCTCGGGGAGCCGGAGCGCTCCGCGCTCGTCGCGGAGATCCGCCGGCTGTGGGACGACCGCTACATCCGTGTGGTGCCGGGCTGACCGACGTCTCCGCACCACGGCCGACACCCAGGGGGGGACATGACTGACCGGCCCACACAGAGCACCACCGACCACGGACGAGCCGAGCAGGACCTGCGCACCAACGGGTACTGCGTGCTCGCCGACGTGCTGGACCAGGAGTCCGTGCAGCTGCTCCGCAAGGCCATCGGGCTCATCGCCCGGCGTGAACGCGGGGAGGGCGTCGGCTGGCACAGCAGCGGCAACCAGAAGTGCTTCATGCTGCTCAACCACGGCCACGAGATGTTGGAGCTCGCCGAGCACCCGGTGGCGCTCGGGTTCGCCCGCGCGCAGCTCGGGCCCGACCCGCTGCTGTCCAGCCTCACCGCCAACATCACCAGGCCCGGCAACGTGCAGCAGGGCCTGCACGCCGACCAGCAGTACGTGCCGCCGCCGTGGATTCACGTCTCGTCCATGAACGTGGTCTGGGCCCTGGACGACTTCTGTGAGGACAACGGCGCCACCGTCGTCGTCCCGGGCAGCCACCTGCTCGGGCGCGCCCCCGACGCCGACGCCGGGCCGGTGGTCCCGATCACGGGCACCGCAGGCAGCGCGGTGGTGCTCGACGGCCGGGTCTGGCACGGGAGCGGGGTCAACCGCACCGCGGACGAGACCCGCACCGCCGTCCTTGCGCACTACTGCGCGCCGTGGATCCGGCAGCAGGAGAACGTCTTTCGGTCGCTCGACCCGGCGGTCCGCATCCGGCTGAGCTCGTCGCAGCGCGCCCTGCTCGGCTACGACGTGTGGTCCGGGCTCGGGGTCGTGAAGGGGCCACCCCGCAGCTGGGTGGGCCGGCGCGACCGGAGCGGGCCGACCAACGCCGACGGGATCTTCGAGGGCGGTGGCGACGATGGCTGACCGCGTCCTGACCCGCCGGACCGTCCGGGACGGTCCCGCCCCGGACGGCGCGCTCGTCTACCTGACGAACCAGTCCCCCTTGCCGCCCTACAGCGGCGGCCAGATGCGGGAGTGGCAGTTCCTGCGGCACCTGGCCGACGGCTGGGACGTGCACCTGGTGGCCGTCACGCCCCACTTCGGCCGCGACGTCCAAACCGTCGACGAGCTGGTGCGCCACTGCCGGACAGTCGCGCTGGTGGAGGCCGACACGGCGGGCGACCCGGCGCTGCCGGCACGCGTCCGCACCCACGGGGCACCGTCGGCGATTGGGCTGGTGCGGGACCTGCTCGCAGACGAGCCCGTGGACCTGGTGCACGTCGAGGGCTACTTCCTCATGCAGCACGTGCCGGTCGCGTGCCCGGTGCCGGTGCTGCTCGTCGAGGAGAACATCGAGTACCTGATCGACCGGCAGCGCGAGGAGCTGGTCGGGCCGCAGGACCCGTCGTGGACCCTCACCCGGGAGATCGAGCACGCGGCCTGGCGCCGGGCCACCCGGTGCGGCGTCGTCAGCCGTGACGACCTGGCCGTGCTGCACAAGGACGTCCCGGCCCTGGTCGCGAGCTACCTGCCGTCGGGCTGCGACCACTTTGGGCCGGGCTCCACGGCGGTGCCACCGGACCGGCTTCCGGGCGACGCCCCGCGGGTTGTGTTCACCGGCAGCAGCGGCTGGGGCCCGAGCCGGGACGCAGCCGAGCAGCTGGTGCGCGAGATCTGGCCGCTGGTCAGGCAGCGCGTGCCCGCCGCGAACCTCGTCCTCGCCGGGGGCGGGATGAGCCCGGAGCACCTCGGGCTCCCCGACGACGACCCCTCGATCCACATGGTGGGCTCGATGCCCAGCCTGGGGCCGCTGCTGCACGCGGCCGACGTTTTCGTCTGCCCCGTCCGGTTCGGCGGCGGGATCAAGTCCAAGATCCTCGAGAGCCTACATGCGCACTGCGCGGTGGTGAGCAGCCAGGTCGGCCTGCAGGGGCTCACCGACGCCCAGCGCCGGGCCGTCGTGGTGGCCGACGGGGTCGCCGGGACGGCGACGGCCATCGCCGACCTGCTCACCGACCCCGCTCTCGCCGCACGCGTGCGCTCGGCCACCCGCGACGCCGCCCTCTCGCTGGTGACGTGGCAGGAAGCCGCGTCGCTGATGGGCCGCGCCTGGGCGCAGACCGCCGCGCTCGGGCGCATCCGCTCGACGATCACGGCCTGAGCACCACCCCGCCGGTCCGCCCGTCCGTCCGACCTCCCGTTCGTGTCCTTCTCCCGAAAGGTCGCCCCGCCGTGCCCGAGCGCATCGCCGTGCCCGAGAACACCTCGCTCGTCTCCTCGCACAACGAGTGGGACCCGCTGGAGGAGGTGATCATCGGCACCGCGCGCGGAGCTGCGAAGCTCGCCTACGAGCCGTCCCTGTCGGCCTACTACGCACCCCACGAGCGCGGCTTCGCCGGGGCGCCCTACCCGGCGGAGGACGTGGAACTCGCCGAGCGCCAGCTCGACGCGCTGGCCGCCCTGCTCGAACGCGAGGGCGTCGTGGTCCGCCGGCCGGACCCGATCGACCAGACCGTCAGCCACGCGGCGCCCGGCTGGTCGGTGACCAACGGGCACGCCCAGACGTGCCCGCGCGACGTCCTGCTCGTGGTCGGGGACCGGCTGATCGAGGCGCCCATGGCGCAGCGCGGCCGCTTCTTCGAGTACCGCTCCTACCGCGGCCTCGTCACCGAGTACTTCCGTTCCGGGGCCCGGTGGCTGGCGGCGCCGCGACCGCAGCTCGACGAGCAGACCTACGTCGAGGACTACTCCACCCACGAGACGCCCTACGACTTCACCAGCCACCCAGCGCTCACCGAGTTCGAGCCGTGCTTCGATGCGGCCTCCTTCACCCGCTGCGGGCGCGACATCTTCTGCCAGCCCGACATGGTCACGAACCAACTGGGGATCGACTGGCTGGCCCGCAGCATAGGTGAGGACTACCGCGTCCACACCGTGGAGTTCCACGACCGCCACCCGCAGCACATCGACACCACACTAGTGCCGCTGCGGCCGGGGCTGGCGCTCACCAACCCCGAGCGCCCGTTCAAGAACGACATGGCCAAGTACTTCAAGTCCAGCGACTGGCGGCTGGTCGACGCCGTCCCGTCGGTCCGCACCGGGGAGCCCACCACGCGCGACGTCAGCAACTGGATCTCCACCAACATCCTGATGCTCAACCCCGAGACGGTGATCACCGAGAAGGCCGAGGAGCCGCTCATCGAGCTGTTCCGCTCGCTCGGCCTCGACGTCATCACCACGGAGTTCGACGCTGTGTTCCAGTTCGGCGGCAGCTTCCACTGCTGTTCGCTGGACGTCCGCCGCCGCGGCGAGCTCCAGGACCACTTCGGGTGAGCGGGCGAGGCACCGGGCGCGGCCGTGCCCTCGCCCACGCGATCGACGCCGGCGTACTGGCCAAGCCCAGCCTGCTCGGCGGCACCGGCGAGTCCGGCGGCGCCGAACCGCTGTGGGTGTCGCGGGCCCACGGGGCGCACCTGTGGGACGCCGACGGCCGCCGGTTCCTCGACCTCCTGCTCGGGTTCGGCTCGGTGGTGCTGGGACACGCGCACCCGGCGGTCACGGAGGCGGTGGTCGACGCGGTGCGGGCCGGGGTCTCGCCGTCGCTGCGGTCCGTACTGGAGCGCGAGCTCGTCGACCTGCTGTCGGCCACGATCCCGAACGCGGAGACCGTGCTGCTACTCAAGACCGGTTCGGACGCCACGGCCGCGGCCGTGCGGGCCGCCCGCGCCCACACGGGGCGGCCCCGGGTGATCCGGTGGGGCTACCAGGGCTGGCACGACTGGTGCGCCCCGCGGGGGGCCGGCGTCCCGGCCGACTACCATCGCCTGACCACCGTCGTCCCCCTCGGGGACCTCGCCACGATGCGGGAGGCGTTCGCGGCCGACGGGTCGTGGACGGCGGCCGTCGTGGTGATGCCGGGCGACGCCGAGTACGTGGACCGGGAGGCGCTGCTGGAGTGCCGGCGCCTGGCCGACCGGTACGGCAGCCTGTTCGTCCTCGACGAGGTCCGCACGAGCTTCCGGCTGTCCCTCGGCGGGGCCCAGGAGTACTTCGACGTCGACGCCGACCTGGTGGCCTCCAGCAAGGCGATGGCCAACGGCCACGCCATCTCCGCGCTGACCGGACGCAGCGAGGTCATGTCGGTTCTGGCCGACGTGTCGGTCTCGTCGGTGTTCTTCCGGTCCACCGACGGGATGGCCGCAGCCCTCGCCACCGTCCGTACGCTGCGCGACACCGACGCGCTCGACCGGGTGTGGGCCCGCGGGCGCGAGCTGCTCGACGGCATGGCCGCCGCCGCCGGGCGGACCGGCGCGCCGGTGCGCCCGGTGGGGCTGCCACCGACGCCGTATCACCGCTTCGACCTGGCCGGGGCCGAGCTGCAGCGGGCCGAGCAGACCTTCTACGAGACCGTCTGGGCCGAGGGCCTGCTGCTGAGCCGCACGCACCACTGGTTCACCTGCGCCGACATGACCCGCGCCGACATCGGGTGGGCCCTGGAGGTCATCGAGCACGGGTACCGCGCCGTGGCCCGGAGCGCGTGACCCCGTGATCCTGGTGACGGGCGACGACGGCGCGGACGCCGAGGGACTGCACACCCTCGCCGCGGCGGTCGCGGACGCGGGTTGGGAGCACATCGTCTTCGGCAACGAGGTGGGGTGGTCGGCGGCCGGGGCGTCCCTGGCGGTACCCGCCGGCCGGCCAGCCGTGACGGAGCACGCAGGCCGACGGTGGCGGTTCACGGACTCGCCGCCGGCGCTGATGGTCGCCGCGGCGTGCAGCGGTGTCGGCGCTGCGGCCCGGCCCGACGGGGTGCTCGTCGGCGTCAACACCGGGCCGAACGTCGGCCGGATGGCCCTGCACTCGGGCACGGTGGGCGGCGCGCTCACCGCCGTCTCGCTCGGGATCCCCGCCGTCGCGGTGAGCTGCGACGACGTCTACAGCACCGGCGGGATCGAGGACGGCACCTGGCACCACGCGGCGGCCGCCGCGCTCGCCGTGGCGCTGCTGCGGCGCCTGCTCCACCGCGGCGCGGTCCTGGCCCTCAACGTGAACGTGCCGAACCTGCCCCCGGAGTCCCACGGCCCGGTGCGGACCGCCCGGCCCGCCGACGTGGTCCCCGCCGTCCGGACCGGCCCCGACGGGGCCATCAAGACGGTGGTGCGGGTCCTCGACCAGGGCCCAGGCACCGATGTCGCGCTGCTGCGTGCGGGCCACCCCACCGTCACGACGCTGGCGCTGCCCTCCGGCGGTCCCGTCCGAGGACCGGACCCCGACCGCCACGAATCGACGTTCACCACGAAGGGCACTGTGCGATGACCACTCACCCGCAGACCGGCGCGCCGGTCGAGAACGCCGAGGGGCACCGTTGGGTGGTCGGGCTCAACCACGGCGCCCACGACGCCTCGTGCGCCCTGCTCGACAACGGCCGGCTGGTCGTCACGGTCGAGCAGGAACGCCTCTCCCGCCGCAAGAGGGCGGTGGACGAGTCGCCCGGCCTCGCCATGCGGCACTGCCTGGACTCGGCCGGGATCACGCTGTCCGATGTGGACGTCGTCGCGCTGGGGTCCGACCACGACGCGCTCGCCGGATGGCTGGGGCTCGACCCGGCACAGCGCGCGGAGGTCCTGCCCTTCGACGCCCCGGAACGCCTCTTCCCCGTGGAGCTGTTCGGCGACCGCCGCCCGCGCGCCGTGGTGCCGGTGGCGCACCACGTGGCCCACGGGGCCAGCGCCTTCTGGCCGAGCGGGTTCGACGAGGCCGCGGTGCTGGTGATCGACGCGATGGGCGAGGACACCGCCACCTCGATCGGCCAGGGCCGGGGGGAGAACTTCGAGGTGCTGGAGACGTTCCCGGTCGACACCTCCCTCGGCTTCTTCTACGAGACAGCCTCGGCGTTCGCCGGTCTCGGCCGCAACGACGCCGGCAAGCTCATGGGTCTGGCCTCCTACGGCAGGCGGGCCTACTCCACGGGCCTGGGATTCCGCGACGGCGAGATCGTCTGGGACGGCGTGTCGCCCGCGCGGCAGCGGGGGCGGGCCCTCATCGAGGAGCGGGCGGCCGGTCTGCGGGAGCAGTTCGCGCGCACCTGCTACCCGTTCACCGCCCGGCGCGGCGAGTCGATCATGGCCTACGCCGACTTCGCGGCGTCGGTTCAGGCCGACCTGGAGGACACGGTGCTGGCGCTCGCCCGGCGCGCCCGGGAGATCACGGGACTGCCCCGGCTGGTGCTCGCCGGCGGGGTCGCGCTGAACTGCACCGTCAACGGCAGGCTCGCCGACAGCGCCGTCTTCGACGAGATCTACGTGCAGCCGATGGCGCACGACGCCGGGGTCGCGCTCGGCGCGGCGATCGCGGCCACCGGCGGCAGCGGCACCCCGGTGGCCCGGGGCAGCCGGATGGAGCACGCCTACTGGGGCCCCGACCTCGACCCGACCGAAACGCCGGCGGCGTTCGCGGCCGCCGGGCTGCTGGCCGAGGAGCTGCCCTACGAGACGCTGCTCCCGCGCGTGGCGCAGATCATCGCCGCGGGCGGGATCGTGGCCTGGGGCCAGGGCCGCGCCGAGGTCGGCCCGCGGGCGTTGGGGGCGCGCAGCATGCTCGCCGACCCGCGCGACCGGGAGAGCCTGCGGCGCCTCAACCAGGCAAAGGGCCGCGAGATGTGGCGCCCGTTGGCCCCAAGCGTGCAGCGCGAGCGGTTCGACGACTACTTCGAGGGCACCCCCAGCCCGTTCATGATCGTGGCCGCCCGGGTGCGCCCCGAGGTCCGGCAACTCGTCCCCGCCGTCGTTCACGTCGACGGATCGGCACGCCCGCAGGCTGTGGACCGCGAGCACAACCCGGCCTACCACGGCCTGCTCTCCGCGCTGGAACAGCGGACCGGGATCCCCGTCGTGGTCAACACCTCGCTCAACGTGGCCGAGGAGCCGATTGCGTCGTCGGCGTCTGACATCCTCGGCACGTTCCAGAAGAGCGGCGCCGACGCGGTGGTCATCGGCCGGCACCTCGGCCAGCGCGCATGACCCCGTCCGCGCACACAGCACCGGCCCCGTTCCGGGCCGGCCACGACGACGAGGACTGGTTCACCGCGGCCGCGGCCGCCGGGCGGCCCCCCCTGGACTCCCGGGTCTGGTGGAGGCGGGACCCGGCCCCCGCCCACGACCGGCTCGCCGAGGCGGTGCGCGCCGTCGCCGGTCGGCACGAGGTCCTCGGCGCCGTCGTCGAGCACCGCGCAGGCGAGGTCTGGCTGCGGCCGGGGGCCGCCGAGCCCGAGATCCGGTGCGGACGCTCGGCGGAGCCCGTACCGTTCCCCGCCATCGACCCGGCCGACGGCCCGATGCTGCGCGCCGCCGTCCTGACGGGCGGGCCCGGCCCGCTCCTCGGGCTGCAGGTGAGCCACGCGGTGGTCGACGAGTGGGCCTGGGACCTGCTCACCGAGGAGATCGACGACGCCTACCGCAGGCTCGGCGACGGGCTGCCCGCCGCCGCCGGCCCGGCGCCGCAGCTGCGGGGCTGGGTCCGGTGGCAGCGCGACCGGATGCTGCGGGACGGGGACCGGCTCCGCTCCGGGTGGGACCGGTTGCTGGCCGAGGCCGGGCCGCCGCCCGGAGCGGGCCGGGGGCCGCTGCGGTCCGGCCGGGTCGAGTGGCAGCAGGAGTCGGGCGCCGCCTGGGCAGCGATCGCGCGCGAGGCCGCGGCCGGGGGCGGCACCCCCACGACGCTCGTCGCCGCGCTGCTCGGCCGGGGCCTGGCGGCGACGCGCGGCGGGCCGTGCGGGATCCGTTCTGCGCTGCTGAACCGGGACGGGCCCGACGCCCTCGACGTCGTCGGGAACCTGGGGAGCCAGATCCTCGTCCCGGTCGCCGGGTCGGCCGGTACTCCGGCCGACACCGCGCGGGCCGTGCGCGCCCAGCTGGCCACCGCGGCCGGCCTCGCCCCCATGTCGCTGCACCGGGCCGTAGGCACGCCCTGGGACGAGGCGGAGCGGTCGCGGCTGCACTGCTGGGCCCCGTTCCTGGCCGTGCACCCTCCCGGTGGCGACGAGGATCTCGCCGGATCGCTGTTCGCGGGCGCCGAGGTCGTCCTCGAGGACTCGCCACCGGACGAGGCCGAGGACGGGTGCGAGGTGGTCGTGGCGGCCGGGCCTGGACGGTTGGCCGTCACGGCGACGTGGCGCGGGCTCAACGACCACGAGGCCACGGCGCTGCAGGACGGCATCGCGGAGCTGGTGGCGCACGTCGAGCGTGCGTCGCGACGGGAGGCTCGGGAGTGAGCGGCACCGATCCGATCCGCACCGGCCCGATCCACACCGTGCTGGTGGACGCGGGCGGGGTGCTGTTCAACAACGTCAACGAGGAGACGTCCTTCCTGCGCGACGTCGCCGTCCACCACGGTGCGCCGCCGGATCCGTTCGCGGCACGGGTCGCCGGCGCTCAGGGCGAGTACGAGTCGGACGACCGGCACGTCCACGAGGTGCTCGCCGACGCCCTACGCGCCACGGGCGCGCCCGACACCGGCCGGTTTGACGGGGCCTGGGTCGACCGGCGCTACGTCGCCAGCGTCCGCACCCACGACATCGTCTTCGAGCACCTCCGGCGCCTGCGCGGGCGGCCGCGGCGTCCGGCGCTGGTGCTCGCCAACAACGAGGCCCGCCACTGGGACTCCCTCAAGGACGACCGCTTCGCGCACCTGCGGCTCTTCGACGCCACCTGCTCGTCCTGGGTGGTGAACGCGGTCAAGCCCGCGGCCGGCTACTTCGCCCGGGTACTCGCGGCCTGCGGGGCGCGGGCGGCGGAGTGCCTGCTCGTCGACGACCGCGCGGCCGTGGTCCAGCAGGCCGCCCTGCTGGGCATGCGAACGGTGTTGCTCACCGATCCCCGGGAGCTGCCCGGCGCGCTCGACGAGGCATTGCACCGCGCCGAACACCGCGACCCCACCCCGCCCGTCCCGCCCACCTCACGGCCCCCGGGCCCGACCAGAGGATCGAAGATCCCATCGTGACCACCACCACCGAGATCCGTGTTGCCATCGTCGGCGTCGGAAACTGCGCGTCGTCCCTGTGGTCCAAGGGGTCCAGTACTACACCGACGCCGACCCCACCACCCGCGTCCCCGGACTCATGCACGTCGACTTCGGCGGCTACCACGTCCGCGACATCACCTTCGCCGCCGCCTTCGACGTCGACACCAAGAAAGTCGGACAAGACCGCTCCCAGGCCATCGGCGCCAGCGAGAACAACACCATCACGATCGCCGACGTCCCACCCCTCGACGTCCCCGTCCGACGCGGCCACACCCTCGACGGCCTCGTCCGGTTCTACCGCGAGACCATCACCGAATCCTACGACGAACCCGTCGACATCGCCCATGTCCTGCGCGACACCCGCACCGACGTCCTCGTCTCCTACCTCCCCGTCGGCAGCGAGAAAGCCGACAAGTACTACGCCCAAGCCCGCATCGACGCCGGCGTCGCGTTCGTCAACGCCTTACCGGTGTTTATCGCCTCCGACCCCGTCTGGGCCGAGAAGTTCCGCACCGCCGGCGTCCCCATCATCGGCGACGACATCAAGAGCCAGGTCGGCGCCACCATCACCCACCGCGTCCTGGCCAAACTCTTCGAGGACCGCGGCGTGCAAGTCGACCGCACCATGCAACTCAACGTCGGCGGCAACATGGACTTCCTCAACATGAAAGAACTCGAACGCCTCGAATCCAAGAAGATCTCAAAGACCCAGACCGTCACCTCCCAGGTCGACCGCGACATTGGCCGCAACAACGTCCACATCGGCCCCTCGGACTACGTCTCCCGGCTCGAAGACCGCAAATGGGACTACGTCCGCCTCGAAGGCCGCGCCTTCGGCGACGTCCCCCTCAGCCTCGAGTACAAACTCGAGGTCTGGGACTCCCCCAACTCCGCCGGCATCGTCATTGACGCCGTCCGCGCCGCCAAGATCGCCAAGGACCGCGGCGTCGGCGGACCCATCCTCTCCGCGTCGAGCTATTTCATGAAGAGCCCACCCGAGCAGTACAGCGACGACGTCGCACGCGACGCCGTGGAGGCCTTCATCCGCGGGGACTCCGGAGGACCGGCGTGATGGACGACCCCGTCCTGGGCCCGCTGCTCGACGTCGTGCGCGGCGACCCGCACCGCACGGCGACCGTCGAGGACGGCCGCACCACCACCTACGGCGCGTTGGGCGCGGCGGTGCGCGCCGTGCGCCGGGCCGTACCGGACCCCCACCCCGCGTCCGGCCCGGTCGGCGTCGTCGCCACCCACGGCGTGGCCGCCGTGGTCGCGGCGCTGGGGGTGCTCGCCGCGGGCCGCACCTACGTGGCCCTCGACCCGAGCATCCCGCCGCCGCGGCTCGCGACGATGATCGACCAGGTCGGCTGCACGGAGCTGATCGGTGAGCTCCCGGCGGGAGCCGTGCCGGCGACGGTGGGCCAGCTGCTCCCCGGTCCGCCCGGGCCCGCTCTCGACGCGGGCGACCTCGCGCCGTATCGGCCGGACACGCCCGCGTACCTGCTGTTCACCTCCGGCAGCACCGGCCGGCCCAAGCCGGTGGCGGTACCCCGCCGGGCCCTGGCCGCAGTGGTTCCCGAGCTCGTCCGGTGCTACGGCGTAAAGGCCCGGGACCGCGTGCTGCACTTCACCCCGCTGTACTGGGACACCAGCCTGGAGGAGGTGCTGCCCACCCTGACGCGCGGTGCGACGCTCGTCCTGGACCGGCGCGCCGACCTCGACCTGCCCACCGTGGTCGAGGAGCAAGGGCTCACCGTGCTCAACCTCCCGACCGCGTTCTGGAGCGAGCTGGTGGGCGTCCTGCTCGAGGACGGACCGGCAGTGCCGCCGAGCCTGCGCACCGTCGTGGTCGGGGGCGAGGCCCTGCGCCCGGACATGCTCGACCGGTGGGACCGGCTCGACGCGGCGCGCGTCCGGCTCGTCAACACCTACGGCTCGACCGAGACCGCTCTCGTCACCCACGCCGTGGACGTCGCCGGGCCCGGTGCGCCTCCCCGGGCCGTCGGGGACGCGGCGCGGCTGGGCCACCCGCTGCCCCACGTGCGCCAGCAGGTGCTCGACGCGGATGGGCGGCCGACCGGCGGGGCCGGCGAGCTGCACCTCGCTGGCCCGAACGTCGCGCTCGGCTACCACGGCCTGCCCGACCTGACGCGCGAGCGGTTCGTGGTCCGCGACCTGGGCGACGGTCCGCGCACGTGGTTCGCCACCGGGGACGTGGTGGAGCCCGACGCATCCGGGCGGCTCGCGCACCGCGGGCGGGCCGACGGTCAGGTCAAGGTCCGCGGCATCCGCCTGGACCTCGGCGACGTCGAGTCCTGGGCCGGACGGCACCCCGGCGTGCGGGCGGTGGCCGTGGCCCCCGTGCTGCGCCGGGGCCACACCGTGCTCGCCGCGTTTGTGGTGCCCGCACGGACGCAGTGCGGTGCGGACGACGGGGCCGACGGCGGGGACGTCGCGCTCGTCGCGGACGTCTACCGCCACCTGCGCGCCAACGTCGCCGCCCACCTCGTACCCGCCGCCGTACACGTCGTGCCGGAGCTGCGCTACACGCGCAGCCGCAAGGTCGACCGCCTGGCCACGGTGGCGCACTACCTGGGCGGACCCGACTCGGGATGAGCCACCTCACCGCGCCGCTCCCGGCCACCGGGACGCCCGACACCCGCGGCCCCCTGCACCTGCTCTGGTGGGTGGTGCGCAGCCGGTTGCGGCTCCCACTGCTGGCCGTTGCCGCGGGGGCCGTCTGGACCCTCCCCGGGGCACTGCTCCCCTTCGTGCTCGGCGACGCGATCGACGGCTGGACCCGCTCGGCGGACCTGCTGCCGTCGTTCGTCGCCGTGCTGGCGCTGGTGCTGCTGCAGGCGGCGGCGGGGGGCGGCCTGCACCGGGCCGCGTCGCTCGCCGGCCTGCACGCGCGCTCCATCGTGCACCGAGTGCTGATCAAGCACGTCACCACCGCCGGAGCCGGCCACCGGTCCCCGCCGGGCGAGCTGATAGCCATCGCCACCACCGACGCGCTGAGCATCGAGGGCCTCGTCGAGTCCCTCGGCCGCGCCCTCGGCTCATTCGTCGGCCTGGCCATCATCGTCACGGTCCTGCTCGTCGACGCCCCGCTGCTGGGTGCGGTGATGGTCGTCGGGACGGTGCTGGCCGTACTCGGCATCGGGCCGCTGCTGCGGCCGATCCGGGAGCGCAGCGAGAAGCAGCGGGCCGAGCTGGGGCGCGCCACGGCGGCGGCCGTCGACGTCGTCTCCGGCCTGCGGGTCCTGCGTGGGATCGGCGGGGAGCAGCGCTTCGGCGCCCGGTTCGCCCGGATCAGCCAGGAGGTGCGCCGCACCGGTGTGCACGCGGGCCGGTCCGAGGCTCGCCTGATGGCCGTGGGCGTGCTGCTGCCCGGCCTGATCACGGTGGCCGTGACGTGGCTCGGCGCCCGGTTCGTCATCGCGGGCACCATCCCCGTCGGCGACGTCGTCGCGGCGTTCGGGGCGTCCGGCTTCCTATACCTGATGATCACCAACCTGGTCACGACGGCCGACATCGCCGCCGTCGCGGCCGTGGGTGCCGAGCGGATCTGCGTCCAGCTGCGCCGGCCCCCCGCTCCCCCCTCCTCCACCGACATGCGCGCGCACCCCGCCCTCGCCGGGCCCGGGCTGCTGACGGTCGTGCCGGCCGGCGGGCAGCGGGCCCGCGACCTCGCCCGCGACCTGGGCGCGGGGGCCCGTCACGGGCGGGCGGCGGGGACTGTCCTGCTGTCCGGGCCCGACGACGTCCTGTTCTCGGGCCCGGTCGGCCAGGAGCTGCGGGTGGCACGGCCGGCGGCCGATCCCGGCCCCGCGCTGGACGCGGCCGCGGCCCGCGACGTGGTCGAGCACGTGCTCGGCGGCGCCGACGGCCACCTCGACCCGGGCGGACGCTCGCTGTCGGGCGGGCAACGCCAGCGACTGCTCCTGGCCAGGGCGCTGCACGCCGACGTCGACGTGCTGATCCTCGACGACCCGACCGGAGCCGTCGACGCCTACACCGAGTCGCTCATCTGCCCGGCTGTGGCCCGGCTGCGCCGCGGCAGGACCACCGTGGTGATCAGCGAAAGCGGGTCGTGGCTGGCCCGGGCGGACCGCACGGTCCGCCTCGACGCCCCTCTCGACACCGGCACACCGACGTCGGGCCCGAGGTCGTGACGCCGGTGGACGGCCGCCCCAGCACCCCCGTGCCGCGCGCCGGCCGGGCCGAGGTCCGGGCGTGGCTCGGCGTGCAGGTGCGGGCCGCGCCGCTGCGGCTGGGCATCGTGGTCGCCCTCTTCGTGATCGCCTCGGCCGCCGGGCTCGCCGGCCCGGCCGTCCTCGGGCAGGTCGTCGACGTCCTCGTCGCGGGAGGCGACACGGGCCGGGTCGACCTGCTCGCCCTGGTCTTCGTCGCGGCGCTCCTCCTGGAGTCGGGTGCCGTGCTGCTCGCCCGGACCCACGGCGCGGAGCTCGGCGAGGCGGTGCTCGCCCGGACCCGCGAGGGCTTCCTGCATCACGTGCTGCGCCTGCCGTTGACAACGGTGGAGCGGATCGACTCCGGCGAGCTGCTCAGCCGGGCCACCTCCGACGTCGAGACGCTCGACGAGGGCGTGCGCGAGGCCGTGCCCCGGATCGTCGCCGCCGCGCTCACCCTCGCGCTCACCGTCGTCGCGATGGTGCTGACGTCACCGCTACTCAGCCTGGTCTGCCTGACCACGGCGCCGCCGCTGGTACTGCTCACGCGCTGGTACCGGCGCCGCGCGGCGACGGCGTACGAGGACCAGCTCGGGTCGTGGGCGGGGGTGCAGTCCAGCACGCTCGAGACGGTGACCGGCGGCGCCAGCGTGGCCGCGCTGGACCTCGGGTCGCGCCGCGTGGCCCACCACGACCGCGCCCTGGACGCCGCGCGCCGCGCCACCCGCCGCGCCGTGGGCCTGCAGACCGTCTACTTCCCCGGCCTCGACCTGGGGGTGTTCCTGCCGATGGCGGTGCTGCTGCTCGTGGCCGGGCTGGCCCTGCGCAGCGGGCTGGTCGGGCTCGGCGCCGTGGTTGCGATGGTGTTCTACATCGAACGCCTCGCCGACCCGCTGGCCGACGTCCTGATGTGGCTCGACGAGCTGCAGCTGGGTGGCGCGGCCCTGCGCCGGACGCTCGGCGTGGGGCTTCTGGAACCGGACCGGCCCAGCGGCGCCACCCGCCCGCACGACCGCGAAGTGCGTCTGCACGGGGTCCGGTTCAGCTACCCGGGCCAGCGCGAGGCGCTGCGCGGGGTGGATCTGGTGGCGCCGGCCGGCCGGGTGACCGTGGTCGTCGGCCCGTCCGGTGCCGGCAAGACCACGCTCGGCAGGCTCGTCGCGGGGGTGAGCCTGCCGACCGCGGGCTCCGTCACCGTCGGGCAGCAGGAGCTGGGCGCGCTCGCCGTCGACGACCTGCGGCGCACGGTCGTCATGGTGACGCAGGAGCACCACGTGTTCGACGGCACGCTCCGCGAGAACCTGGCCCTGCCCCGCCCGCCCGCCGGCGTCGCCGAGTGGACCGACCGCGAGCTGTGGGCCGCCCTCACCGCGGTGGACGCCGACGGCTGGGTGCGCGGGCTCGACCACGGCCTGGACGCCCCGCTCGACGCCGATTCGGTGTCGGCGTCGAACGCCCAGCGGCTGGCCCTGGCCCGGGTGGTGCTGGCCGACCCGCCGGTGGTGGTGCTGGACGAGGCCACCTCGGCGCTCGACACCTGCTCCGCCCGGGGCTGCGAGCGGTCGCTGCTGGGGGCGCTGTCCGGTCGCACGGTGCTGGCGGTGTCGCACCACCTCGACATCGCCACCGTCGCCGACCACGTGGCCGTCGTCGTCGACGGCCGGGTGGAGGAACAGGGACGTCACGACGATCTCGTCGCCGCAGGGGGTTCCTACGCGCGGTTGTGGAACAGCCGGACCACCGACGGCACGAACGGCACACACGAGAAGGGGGAGGTTCATGACCGTTGACCAGCTGGAGAGGGCCGTGCTCGGGAGGATCGTGCGGTGGATAGCGGACGTCACCGACCGGCCCGAGGCCGAGATCGGCCCGCACTGCACGCTCTTCGAACTGGGGGTGGACTCGCTCGACCTGGTCCGCATCGGGCGCCGGATGAGCCGTGAGACCTCGGTGACGCTCAGCATCGCCGAGATGATGGACGCCGACCGCAGCGTCGCCGAGCTGAGCCGGGTGGTCGCGGGCCGGATGCCGGACACCTCCTCCGCGGTGGAGCCGACCCCGTGACGACAGGGACGACGACAGGGACGGCGACGGGGGCAGCGACGACAGCGACCACCGCCGGCCGGGCGGGCGACGCCTACACCTACATCCGCAGCCCGCTGGTCGAACCCGACTGGCGCCGCCTGCCCGGATGGCGCGACGTCACCGATGCGCAGTGGCGCGATGCGCAGTGGCAGCGGGTGCACTGCGTGCGGAACGTCCGGCAGCTCGCCGACGCCACGGGCGGGCTGCTGGTACCGGAGTTCCTGGCCGACCTCGTGGACGACCAGCGCGAGACCGCCACGATGTCGATGCTGCTGACCCCGCAGATCGTCAACACGATGGTGCCCCACCTCGGGGGGGGCGACGACCCGCGGGACTTCACCGCCGCCTTCTACGCCGACCCGGTGCGCCGCTACATGCTCCCGGTGCGCACCGACCGGCACCCATTCTGGCCGAGCCACCCCCTGGCCGGCCGCGACTCGCTGCACGAGTCCGCGATGTGGGAGGTGGAGGGGCTAACCCACCGCTACCCCACGAAGGTGCTGGCCGAGCTGCTCTCGACCTGCCCCCAGTACTGCGGCCACTGCACCCGGATGGACCTCGTGGGCAACTCCACCCCCGCGGTCACCAAACAGCGGCTCACGCTGCGGCCGCGGGACCGCCAGGACAGCATCCTGGGCTACCTCCGGGAGACCCCGGGCGTGCGCGACGTCGTCGTATCCGGCGGGGACGTCGCCAACGTGCCGTGGCCGCGACTGGAGGAGTTCACCGGCGGCCTGCTCGAGATCGACTCCGTGCGCGACATCCGGCTGGCGAGCAAGGCTCTGGCTGGGCTGCCGCAGCACTGGCTGCAGCCCGCGGTGGTCGACGGGCTCGGCCGGCTGAGCACCACCGCGCGGCGACGCGGCGTGCACCTCGCCCTTCACACCCACGTCAACCACCGCGGGTCGGTGACGCCGCTCGTTGCCGAGGCGGCCCGCACCGCGCTCGACGCGGGCGTCCGCGACGTGCGCAACCAGGGCGTGCTGATGCGGGGCGTGAACGACTCGGTCGCGGCGCTGCTGGACCTGTGCTTCGCGCTGCAGGACGACGCCGGGATCGTGCCCTACTACTTCTACATGTGCGACATGGTGCCGTTCGCCGAGCACTGGCGGGTGGCCCTGTGGGAGGCCCAGCACCTGCAGCACGCCATCCTGGGCCACCTGCCCGGCTACGCGACGCCGCGGATCGTCTGCGACGTGCCGCTGGTCGGCAAGCGGTGGGTCCACCAGGTCGACCGCTACGACCGGCACTCCGGCACGTCGTACTGGACCAAGAACTACCGGACCCCGCTGGACGCCGCCGACGCCGACCCGACGGAGGAGTTCACCTACCACGATCCCCTGCACACTTTGCCGTTCGACGGCCAGCGGTGGTGGCGGGACCGGACTGCTCGGGACGGTGAACGATGAACGGGCCGGACCCCCCACGGGAGAGGGATGCCGGCCCGTTCGGGACCTCGCCTTCGCGTCGGGCTACCTACTACCGGTAGTCGCGCCCGAAGTCGTAGTCGTCCAGCGGCACCGCCGCACCGGTACCCGTGCCGAACACGTCGGGGCTGTAGTACCCGTCGTCGTAGCTCGGCAGGGCGTAGGCGGCCGCGCGGGCCTCCTCGGTGGGCTGCACCGCGATGTTGCGGTAGCGGCCGATACCCGTGCCTGCCGGGATCAGCTTGCCGATGATCACGTTCTCCTTGAGCCCGACGAGCTTGTCGCGCTTCCCGTTGATCGCGGCGTCGGTGAGGATCCGGGTGGTCTCCTGGAACGACGCCGCGGACAGCCACGACTCCGTGGCCAGCGAGGCCTTCGTGATGCCCATGAGCACCGGACGGCCGGAGGCCGGCTCGTTGCCCTCGGCCACCACGCGACGGTTCTGCGTCTCGAAGTCGGCCCGGTCGGCGAGCGCACCGGGCAGGAACTCCGTGGCACCCGAGTCGATGATCGTCACCCGACGCAGCATCTGCCGGATGATCACCTCGATGTGCTTGTCGTGGATGTCCACGCTCTGCGTGCGGTACACCTTCTGCACCTCACGCACCAGGTGCAGCTGCACCTCGCGCGGGCCCATCACGCGCAGCACCTCGTGCGGGTTGGCCGTGCCCTCCAGGAGCAACTGGCCGACGTGCACGTGGTCGCCGTCCGCGAGCGGCCGCTCCTGACCGTCCACCACGGTCATCGCCAACCACTGCCGCTTCGACAGCTTCTCGTAGACGATCTCCTCGCCACCGTCGTCCGGGGTGAGGGTGATCTTCCAGAACCGCTCGCCGTCGTCGATCGCGATCCGGCCGTCGACATCCGCGATGGGCGCCATGCCCTTCGGGACGCGCGCCTCGAACAGTTCCTGCACCCGCGGCAGGCCGGTGGTGATGTCGTCGCCCGCCACACCGCCGGTGTGGAAGGTCCGCATCGTCAGCTGGGTTCCCGGCTCGCCGATCGACTGCGCCGCGACGATGCCGACCGCCTCGCCGACGTCCACCAGCTTGCCGGTGGCCATCGACCGCCCGTAGCAGAAGCCACAGATGCCCGACGCCGACGTGCAGGTGAGCGCGCTGCGCACCTTGATCGTGCGGACACCCGCCGCGACCAGCGCGTCGAGCGCCGGGTCGCCGAGGTCGTCACCACGGGCGACGACGAGCTCGCCGTCCGGGCCCGTGACGTCCTCGGCCGACGTGCGGGCGTAGACCGACGTGCGGATGTAGCGGTGCGGGATGAGCCGGCCGTCGCCGGCCTCCTCGGTGACGGCCATCGTGATGCTGCGCTCGGTGCCGCAGTCGACCTCGCGCACGATGACGTCCTGCGAGACGTCGACCAGGCGCCGGGTGAGGTACCCGGAGTCGGCCGTGCGCAGCGCGGTGTCGGCCAGGCCCTTGCGGGTGCCGTGCGTGGAGATGAAGTACTCCAGCACCGACAGGCCCTCACGGAAGTTGGCCTTGATCGGGCGCGGGATGTACTCGCCCTTCGGGTTGGCCACCAGGCCTCGCATCCCGGCGAGCTGCCGGACCTGCGTCATGTTGCCTGCGGCGCCGGACTGCACGATGGTCGGGATCGGGTTGTCGACGGGGAAGTTCTCCTCCATCGCCCGGGCGACCTCCTCGGACGCCTGGGTCCAGATCTTGACCATCTCGTCGTTGCGCTCCTGGTGGGACAGGGCGCCGCGCTGGTAGCGCTTGTTGACCAGGTCGGCCTTGACCTCGTAGCCGTCGAGGATCTCCTGCTTGCGCGGGGGCACGACGACGTCGGAGATCGCGATGGTGACCCCGGACCGGGTGGCCCAGTAGAAACCGGCGTCCTTGAGCCGGTCGAGCACCTGCGCGACCTCGGTCATCGAGTAGCGCTCGGCCAGCTCGTTGATGATCGCGGCCTGGCGCTTCTTCGGCAGCGGCTCGTTGACGAACGGGTAGTCCGCCGGGAGCAGCTCGTTGAACAGCACCCGCCCGAGCGTGGTCTCGGCCAGCCAGGGGCTGCCGGGCTCCCAGCCCTTCTCGCGCAGCGTGGCGAACAGCTCCGCGGGCGGGACGGCGTCGGTGAGCCGGATCCGGATCGGCGCCTGCAGGTGCAGTGCCTTGCGGTCGTAGGCCATGATCGCCTCGGCCAGCGAGCCGTACACGCCGTAGGCGGCGCGGCCGTCGCCGGGCGCGGTGTAGGAACCCTGCGCGTCCTCGCGCAACCGCGTGAGGTGGAACAGGCCGGTGACCATGTCCAGGCGCGGCATCGCGAGCGGACGCCCGGATGCCGGCGACAGGATGTTGTTCGACGACAGCATCAGCACGCGCGCCTCGGACTGCGCCTCGGCCGACAGCGGCAGGTGCACCGCCATCTGGTCGCCGTCGAAGTCGGCGTTGAACGCCTCGCAGACCAGCGGGTGCAGCTGGATGGCCTTGCCCTCGACAAGCTGCGGCTCGAAGGCCTGGATGCCCAGGCGGTGCAGCGTCGGCGCCCGGTTGAGCAGCACGGGGTGCTCGGAGATGACCTCTTCCAGCACGTCCCACACCTGCGAGCGGCCGCGCTCGACCATCCGCTTGGCCGACTTGATGTTCTGCGCGTGGTTGAGGTCGACCAGCCGCTTCATCACGAACGGCTTGAACAGCTCCAGCGCCATCTGCTTGGGCAGGCCGCACTGGTGCAGCTTGAGCTGCGGGCCGACCACGATGACCGAGCGGCCCGAGTAGTCGACGCGCTTGCCGAGCAGGTTCTGGCGGAACCGGCCCTGCTTGCCCTTGAGCAGGTCGGACAGCGACTTGAGCGGCCGGTTGCCCGGGCCCGTCACCGGCCGGCCGCGGCGGCCGTTGTCGAACAGCGCGTCGACGGCCTCCTGCAGCATCC
>JBQTJE010000252.1:0-31986 GCA_052387455.1 Pseudonocardia sp. | reverse complement strand
GTCGAAGGTCATCGCCAGGCCGGCCGCCTCGGCGGCCCGCGTGAGGGGGTAGAGCGTCTGGCCCGGCAGCGCGTCGCGGCTGGCGAACACGCCCGCGCCGGTGAAGGTGATCAGTACGAACAGCGCGGCGGAGCCCACCAGCCCGGCGCGCCGGGCGAGCCCGGGACGCCTGCCTGCAGGTGCGGGACGCGAACGGGCCGACGGCGCGAGGCTGTGCCGGCCCGCACGGCGGGCGGCGCGGCCGGCGAGCGGGGTGACGGGAGCGAGGGGTGCCTCGTCGGCGGGGTCGTCGGCTCCGTCGGTCTCGACCGACCCGGCCTCCGGCTCGGCGACGCGGACCACCGGGATCGGGGAGGTGCGGTCCGCGGCCGTCACCGGCGGGAACGCGACGACCGCGGCGGCGGAGTCGGGCGGCGCCGCCGCGTCTGCCCGGCCGTCCGGCTCGGCGAGCAGCGCCATGAGCCGCTGCTTGGCGCGAGCCTTCTCGTCCGGCCGCGGCGCGTACGCCGCACCGTGCGAGCGCAGCATGTTCACGATCTCCAGCTCGCGGGCGAGGTCGACGTCGCTGCCGGCGGACCGGGGGGATCGCCCCTGTTCCACGGCTGCGGCGAACCGCTCCGCTGCGTCCTTGCCCCGTTCGGCGGGCATGTTGGCCGTCCTCACTGCATCCCTGCGTTTCCACTGGGCCCAGCGCCGTACCTGACGCCGTGCCGCTCTCGTCGTACACAACGAGCCGGGAGGCCATGGGTTACGCGCCAGGTACCGTTCATCGCATCGGGTTGTTCGTTCGCCGCAACCGTAACGGCCGGAGCTTCCCCGTCGATAAGGCGCCTGCTCATCGCAGACCCTCCGGAAGGAGCTGGGCGAGCCGGCGGACCGCGCGGTGCTGGAGGGCCTTGACGGCTCCCTCGTTGCGGTCCATCATGCGCGCCGTCTCGGCGACCGACAGGCCCTGCAGGAACCTGAGCTGGATGCATTCCTGCTGGTCGGGGTTGAGCTTGCGCACGCAGCGCAGCAGCTCGTCGTGGGTGGCGCCGTCGAGCACCTGCTGCTCGGGACCGCTCGTGCTCGGCGACAGCTCGACGATCTCCGCGGTGGTGGACTCCAGCCGGTAGCGGCTGGACTTCACGTGGTCGAAGATCAGGTTGCGGGCGATGGTGACGAACCACGCGCCGATGTCCTTGCCCTGGTAGTTCACCGAGGTGATGCGGCGAAGCGCACGCAGGAACGTCTCCTGCGTGATGTCCTCGGCGAGGTTGCGGTCGCCCATGCGGAACAGCACGTAGCGGAACACGACGTCGTAGTACCGGTCGAACAGCGCGCTGAACGCGGACATGTCCCCGGCCTGCGACGCCGTGACCAGCGCCCACGCACCGGTGTCTGCGGCGCCGTCCGGGGGGTCGGGAAGGGCGGTCACGGGCGGGGGGACCTCACCGGCTCGAGGGCGCTGCAGGGGCAGCGGCGGGGCGTGACCGTTGGTGGCCGGGTGGGGGAGCGCGGCCGGGCCGGTCGGGGCGGGCGCGGGAGCCGGTGGCGGAGCGACCGGGCTCGCGGGGGAGCGGAGCTGGGCTGGGTGACCGACGCGGGGAGCGGTGGTCGACGGCATCTGTACCTCCCCACCCGCCGGTGGACGGGCGGTCTCGGTGCGGAGCAACCGGATCGGATGCATCGGGGCGGTCATGACTCCCGGCTGGCCTCGCGGCCGGGAGAAGTCCTGCGTCGCTGGTCTGTGCAGGATGCGGTGACAGGGGTCATGCCACTCCCTCGGGTGAGTTCTCGCGTCGAACTCATCGGCTCGGGCGTTGGGTCAGCTGTAGCGGCGGAGCATACGACCGGCCCGCGGTGGGGGAACCGGCCCCGCCGTTCAGCGCGCCGCCGAACCGGTGAGCGGCCCGCTGGGCGCGGCCAACGTCAGTATCGTCCGCGTGTCGCCCGTCGCCCGGTCGAGCAGTCACCGCTGACCGCACGGCTCGCCCCGGTCCACCGCAGGAGGAAGCGTGCCCGCTGCACCGACCGGCACGACGCGCGTGATCGTCTACACCCGGGCGGGATGCACCGCCTGCGTCGCGGCCGAGCGGGACGTCGCCCGGATCTGCGCGGAGACCGGCCACGGGTGGGCCGCGGTGGACGTCGACGGCGATCCCGAGCTGCGCGCCGAGTACGGCGACCGGGTCCCGGTGATCATGGTGGACGGGCGCGAGCACGGCTTCTGGCTGGTCGAGGAACCGCGGCTGCGGTCCGCCCTGGGCTGACCTGCCGCGGCGGTACGGTGTGGCGCCCGCCGCCGAACCGCGACCGCCGGGGAGTGCGAAGGTCCACCCGTGAGTACCGCCGCGCCACCCCGACCCGAGCCCACTACCTCTCCCGGCATGTCCCGGCCGCTCGCCGCGCTCGTCACGCTGCTGGCGGTGGGCGCCGCGATCGGGGCGGGCCACCTGGTCGCCGGCCTCGTCGCGCCCGCGTCCTCGCCGTTCGTCGCGGTGGGCGACACGGTGGTCCGGTTCTCGCCGCAGTCGCTCACCGAGTTCGCCAAGACCACGTTCGGCATCTACGACAAGATCGTGCTGCTGGCCGGGATGGCGGTGGTGATCGCCGCGGTCGCGGCGGTCGTCGGCTCGTTCGCCCACCGCAGCAGCACCCCCGGCGCCGCGCTGGTCACCGCGCTGGGCCTCGTCGGGCTCGCGGTGGTCGTGCTCAACCCGGTGTTCTCCGTGGCCGACCTCGCCGCGCCGGTCACGTCGCTGGTCGTCGGGCTGGGCGTGTTCTCCGGCCTGCACGCGCTGGCCACGAGCGCGTCGGCGCAAACCCCGGCGGGACCGGCGCCGTCCGGGGTGTCGCGGCGCGGGGTGCTCATCGGCTCGTCGGTGGCGGTCGGGGCCGGCGCGCTGGGCGCGGGCCTGCTCGGCGAGCGGATCGGCGGTGACGTCAGCGGCTCGCGCGCCGAGGTCACCCGCAGGCTCGCCGCGGCCGGCATCGCCCCGGCGCCGCCGATCCCCGCGGGCGCGGACTTCGCCCCGCTCGGCACGCCGACCTTCATCACCCCGAACCCGGACTTCTACCGCGTCGACGTCGCCCTGGCGGTGCCCCGGCTGCGCGCCGAGGACTGGTCGATGCGGGTGCACGGCATGGTGGACCGCGAGCTGGTGCTGACCTTCGACGACCTGATGGCCCGCCCGCTCGTGGAACGCACGATCACGATGACGTGCGTGTCCAACGAGGTCGGCGGCCCCTACATCTCCACCGCGAACTGGGTGGGCGTCTCCCTGCGCGACGTCCTGCTCGACGCGGGCGTGCAGCGCGGCTCCGACCAGCTGATCAGCACCAGCAGCGACGGCTGGAACGCGGGCACCCCCACCGACGTGCTGCTCGA
Organism: Pseudonocardia sp.; assembly: GCA_052387455.1. Classification (GTDB taxonomy): domain Bacteria; phylum Actinomycetota; class Actinomycetes; order Mycobacteriales; family Pseudonocardiaceae; genus Pseudonocardia. The sequence goes on along the minus strand of JBQTJE010000252.1, from coordinate 28,616 downwards.
ACCCGACCGCGGCGCGCTGCTGGCGATCGGGATGAACGGCGAGGCGCTGCCGCCCGAGCACGGCTTCCCGGTGCGGATCGTCGTGCCGGGGCTCTACGGCTTCGTGTCGGCGACCAAGTGGCTCGTCGACATGGAGCTCACGACGTTCGCGGCCGAGCAGGCGTACTGGCTCCAGCGCGGCTGGGGGCAGCGGGCCCCGATCAAGACGCAGTCGCGGGTGGACAAGCCGCGGGCGTTCGAGCGGGTTGCGCCGGGGGTGGTGACGGTCGCCGGGATCGCGTGGTCCCAGCCGGTCGGTATCGATCGGGTGGAGCTGCGCGTGGACGGCGGGCCGTGGCGGCCGACGGTGCTCTCCACCGAGGTCAACGACGTCACCTGGCGCATGTGGAAGATCGATCTGGAGCTGCCGTCCGGGAGCCACACGGTGCAGGTCCGCGCTACGGACAGCAACGGAAACACCCAGCCAGAGGCCCGTGTCATGCCGATCCCGGACGGTGCGACGGGCTGGCACTCGATCGCCTTCACCGTCACCTGATCGAACTACCTGCGACAACGTCGAGGTGGCGCCCTGGCGCGCGCACGTCCATGATCGCGCGCGGCGTAGCCGTCGATGTGGCCGAAACGTTACATCCGGTGACGAACCGACCTCCGGCGAGGTGCCGAAGGTTCCATGTCAGGCCCGGACCGACCGGGCCAGCTCAGGAGGAACATCCGTGCGTAAGATCCAGCGCCTGGCCGCCGTCGGCGCCATGGCCGCCCTGACCGTCGCGCTCGGCGCCTGTGGCAGCAGCGAGGCTCCGTCCACCGCCGCCCCGTCGGCCGCCGCGCCCACGTCGGCCGCCGCCTCGAACGGCGTCACCCAGATCTCCGACATCTTCGGCCCGGCCTGCAACCAGGTCCCCACCTCGGGTGAGGGCTCGGCCCAGGGCATGGTCGACGACCCGGTGGCCACCGCCGCGTCGAACAACCCGCTCGTCAGCACCCTGGTCACCGCGGTCACGGAGGCGGGCCTGGTCGACACGCTGAACAGCGCGTCGGCGCTCACCGTGCTCGCGCCCTTCAACGGAGCCTTCGAGAAGATCCCGGCCGAGACCCTCAACGCCGTGCTCGCCGACAAGCCCACCCTCACCAAGATCCTCACCTACCACGTGACGGACACCCGCTACGACGCCGCCGGCCTCGTCGCCGCCGGCTCGATCACCCCGCTCGCGGGTGGCAGCGTCACCGTCGCCGGCACCGCCGACGCCCCCACCTTCAAGGGTGCGGGCAACGACGCCGCCGCGACGACCCTCTGCGGCAACATCCCGACCGCGAACGCCACCGTGTTCGTGATCGACACCGTGCTCATGCCCGCCAGCTGAGCCACGCTCCACGCACGTCCCTCGGGGGCGGTCCGGTTCGCCGGGCCGCCCCCGCGGCACGTCCGGGGCCGATCCGGGCCCGGGACACGCCGGGCCGGCGCCGAACGGCAGTCGACGCACGCCCACCGGCAGGCGCCCGGCGCACCGCGCGCCGAGCACGTCGACGTCCAAGATCGCAACTTTGTGCGTGCGTTCACAAGCGGCTACCGTGTTTCCCGGCCGCCGTCAAGGCCCCTCCGGGTTCCGGACGCGAGCGCCGGCGGCCGGATCGCACTGCTACTCGGATCGCACTGCTACGAGGAGACAGAACCCGTGACCCTGCCGCAGGCCGGCTCCGAGGGCGTGGCCGCCGCCGCCAGCCGGCCCCGGACCGTTCCCGAGGCGAGCGTCGCCCGGCTCGCGCTGTACCTGCGGAACCTGGGGGAGCTGGCCGAGCAGGGCGTCGAGACCGTGTCCAGCGACGAGCTCGCGACGGCCACCGGGGTCAACCCGGCGAAGCTGCGCAAGGACCTGTCCTACATCGGCTCCTACGGCATCCGCGGGGTCGGCTACGAGGTCGCGCCGCTGCTGCACCACCTCGAGCACAGCCTGGGGCTCACCCATCGCCAGGCCGTGGCGCTGGTCGGCGTCGGCAACCTCGGGCACGCGCTGGCCGGCTACGGCGGCTTCTCCGGGCGCGGGTTCCCGGTGGTGGCGCTGTTCGACGTCGACCCCGATCTCGTCGGGATCCGCATCAACGGCATCGTCGTCGAGCACGTCGACGAGATCCCCCGGGTGTGCGCCGACCGCGGGGTCACGATCGGCATGATCGCCACGCCGGGGCAGGCCGCGCAGGCGGTGTGCGACCAGCTCGTGCAGTGCGGCGTGCGGTGCATCCTGAACTTCGCGCCCGCCGTGCTCGCAGTCCCCGCGGACGTCGCCGTCCGCAAGGTCGACCTCGCCGTCGAGCTGCAGGTGCTGGCCTTCCCCGTGGCGCGGCGCCACGTCGCGGCCGCGGCCGAGCCGGCGCGCAACGGGCACGTGGTGCGCGGATCGCTGGGGGGTGGCTCGTGAACGTGCTGGTGGTCGGCCTGTCGCACCGCAGCGCGCCCGTCGAGGTGCTGGAGCGGGCCGCGGTCGCCGCGGCCGACGTGCCGAAGCTGCTCGACGAGACGCTCAAGGGCAGCCACGTCAGCGAGGCGGTGCTGCTCTCGACGTGCAACCGCATCGAGGTCTACGCCGTGGTCGACGCGTTCCACGGCGGGCTGGCCGACGTCTCGGCGGTGCTGGCCCGGCACGCCGGGCTGCCGATGGCCGAGCTCACCGAGCACCTGTACGTGCACTACGCGGGCTCCGCGGTGCAGCACCTGTTCGCGGTGTCGGCCGGGCTCGACTCGATGGTGGTGGGCGAGGCCCAGATCCTCGGGCAGCTGCGCAGCGCCTACGCCGTGGCCGCCGAGGCGGGCACCGTCGGGCGGGTCATGCACGAGCTCGCCCAGCAGGCGCTGCGCGTCGGCAAGCGGGTGCACGCCGAGACGGGCATCGACGCCGCGGGCGCCTCGGTGGTCTCCGAAGCCCTCGCCGACGCCGCCGCCGCGCTGGGCGGCGATCTCGCGGGCACCCGCGCCGTCCTCGTCGGGGCGGGGGCGATGGGCGCGCTCGCCGCGGCCCACCTGCGCCGTGCCGGGGCCGCCGAGATCATCGTGCTCAACCGATCGCCCGAACGCGCGGAGCGCCTCGCGGCCACCACCGCGACGAACGGCACCCCGGCCCGCGCCGCCGGCCTCGACGACCTGACCGCCGAGCTCGGCTTCGCGGACGTGCTGGTCGCCTGCACCGGCGCGGTCGGCACCGTCGTCGGGCACGCGGCCGTCGCCGCCGCGGTGGCCCGCCGCGGCGGGCGCCCGCTCGCGGTGTGCGACCTCGGGCTGCCGCGCGACGTCGACGCGCACGTCGCGGCCCTGCCCGGGGTCACCCTCGTCGACCTCGTCGGGCTCGCGCGCCGCCTCGCCTGCGGCGCGCGCGGTGCGGTGATCGAGGCCGCGCAGGTGCTCGTCGCCGAGGAGGCGCAGGCCTACCTGGCCGCCCAGCGCTCGGCCGAGGTCACCCCCACGGTCACCGCGCTGCGCCGCCGCGCCTGCGAGGTCATCGACGCCGAGCTGCTGCGGCTGGCGTCGCGCCTGCCCGATCTCGACCCGGAGGTGCGCGCGGAGTTCGCGCGGTCGGTCCGCCGGGTCGTGGACAAGCTGCTGCACACGCCCACCGTGCAGGTCAAGCGCCTCGCCGAGGGCCCGGACGGCAGCAGCTACGCCGCGGCGCTGCGGGAGCTGTTCGAGCTCGACCCGCAGGCCCCCGCGGCCGTCGCGCTCCAGCGCAGCGGCGACGTGCTCGCCGCGCTCGAAGCGCCGGTGCAGTTCGACGCCCACGAGGAGTCGCCCCGATGACGGCGCCGACGGCGCCCCTGCGGCTGGGCACCCGACCGAGCGCGCTCGCGCTCGCCCAGTCCGGGCTGGTCGCGGACCGGCTGCGGGCGGCCGGGCGCGACGTCGAGCTCGTCGAGGTGCGCACCCCGGGTGACCGGTCGTCGGCACCGATCCCCGAGCTGGGCGTCGGCGTGTTCGTCTCGGCGCTGCGCGACGCGCTGGCCCGCGGCGACGTCGACGTCGCCGTGCACTCCTACAAGGACCTGCCCACCGCGCCCGACCCGCGCCTGCTGCTCGCGGCCGTGCCGCCGCGGGAGGACCCGCGCGACGCGCTCGTCGCCCGCGACGGGCTGGTGCTGGGCGAGCTGCGCCCGGGCTCCCGGGTGGGCACCGGGTCGCCGCGGCGGATCGCGCAGCTCGCCGCGCTCGGGCTCGGGCTCGAACTGGTGCCGATCCGGGGCAACGTCGACACCCGCATCGGGAAGGTCGCCGCCGGGCAGCTCGACGCGGTGGTCGTCGCCGCCGCCGGGCTGCGCCGCCTGGGCCGCATCGGCGAGGCCACCGAGCTGCTCGACCCGCTGCAGATGCTGCCCGCGCCCGCGCAGGGCGCGCTGGCCGTCGAGTGCCGCGCACCTGCGACGGACGCCGACGCCGCCGTCGCCGCGTTGCTGCGCGACACCCTCGACGACGACCTCACGCGCGCCGCCGTCGCGGCCGAGCGCGCGGTGTTGGCCTGCCTGGAGGCAGGCTGTAGCGCGCCCGTGGGGGCGCTGGCCGACATCGTCAGCGATCTCACCGACGACGGCCGCGCCGTCGACCGGGTGTCGCTGCGCGCGGTCGTCGGCACCGGGGACGGGGCGCTCGTGCGAGCGTCGATCACCGGAGAACGCGACGATGCCGAGAAGCTGGGGGCCGCCCTGGCCGCCGAGCTGCTCGACCTGGCCGGCGACTCGCTGCCGGCCGCGAGGAACGCTGGATCGGGAGCCAACGGATGAACACACCAACCACCGGCCGGATCGCCTTCGTGGGCTGCGGACCGGGTGATCCCGGGCTGCTGACCCTGCGGGCCCGCGACGCGCTGGCCTGCGCCCCGATCGTCGTCACCGACCCGGACGTGCCCGAGGCGATCCTCGCGCTGGTCGCCGAGGGCGCCGAGGTGCGCCCCGCAGCGGGCGAGCCCGCCGACATCGCGAAGGCGATGCTGGAGGACGTCCGGTCGGGCCGCTCGGTCACGCGGCTGGTCAGCGGCGACCCGCTGACCGCCGACGCCGTCGTCGCCGAGGCCCGCGCGGTCGCCGACGCCGACGTCGCCTTCGACGTGGTGCCCGGCGTCCCCGCCGCCACCGCCGTCCCCGCGTACGCCGGCGTGCCGCTGGGCTCGGTGCACACCGAGGCCGACGTGCGTGACGTCGACGTCGACTGGGCGCGCCTGGCCGGGGCGCCCGGTGCCCTCGTGCTGCACGCCACACCCGCGCACCTCGTCGACGTCGCGGCCGGCCTGGTCGAGCACGGCCGCGGCGGCGACACCCCGGTCGCGGTCACCGCGGGGGGCCCCGCGCCCACCCAGAAGACGGTGCAGGCCACGCTGTCGACCATGGGCTCGGCCGCCGCGGCCGCCGAGCTGACCGGGCCGCTCGTCGTCGCCGTCGGGGCGGAGGTTGCGCGGCGCGCCGAATTGTCGTGGTGGGAGTCCCGGGCGCTCTACGGCTGGCGGGTGCTCGTCCCGCGCACCAAGGACCAGGCGGGCGTGATGAGCGACCGGCTGGCCGTGCACGGTGCGATCGCCGAGGAGGTGCCCACCATCGCCGTCGAGCCGCCGCGCTCGCCCACGCAGATGGAGCGCGCCGTCAAGGGCCTCGTCGACGGCCGCTACCAGTGGGTCGTGTTCACCTCCACCAACGCGGTGCGTGCGGTGTGGGAGAAGTTCGCCGAGTTCGGCCTGGACGCCCGCGCGTTCTCCGGGGTGAAGATCGCCTGCGTGGGCACGGCGACCGCCGAGAAGGTGCGCGCCTTCGGGATCGTCCCCGAGCTGGTGCCCGACGTCTCCGAGGCGCAGGCCTCGTCGTCGGAGGGTCTGCTGGAGATCTTTCCGCCCTACGACGACGTGCTCGACCCGGTGGACCGGGTGCTGCTGCCGCGCGCCGACATCGCCACCGAGACCCTCGCCGCCGGGCTGCGCGAGGGCGGCTGGGAGATCGACGACGTCACCGCCTATCGCACGGTGCGCGCCGCGCCGCCGCCCGCGCCGATCCGCGAGGCCATCAAGACCGGCGGTTTCGACGCGGTGTGCTTCACCTCGTCGTCCACCGTGCGCAACCTCGTGGGGATCGCCGGCAAGCCGCACGCCCGCACGATCGTGGCGTGCATCGGCCCGCAGACCGCGGAGACCGCGCGCGAGTTCGGCCTGCGCGTCGACGTCCAGCCCGAGGAGGCGCGCGTCCCCGCGCTGGTCGACGCGCTGGCCGCGCACGCCGCCCGCCTGCGCGCCGAAGGCGCCCTGCCGCCCCCCCGCAAGGCCAAGGCCCGCCGCCGATAGCCCCGCCGCGCCTCTCGGATCGACGCCTCGAACCCCGCCCGCCGCCGCGCCACCCGGTCGGTGTCGCGCCCCGGTCGCCGCCGCGCCAGCCGGTCGGCGCCGCGCCACCGTCCGGGCGTTGGCGCGGCGCGAACAGGTTGGCGCGGTGCGCGGTGCTGGGGGCGGCGGTGGGGGCGGTGGTGGGCGCGCGGCCGGTCGTAGGGTGGCGACCATGGGCTTCCCCACGCACCGGCCGCGGCGGTTGCGCGGCACCGCGGCGCTGCGCCGGCTCGTCGCCGAGACCGACCTGCGGTCCCGGCACCTCGTGCTGCCGATGTTCGTCAAGGAGGGTGCGCGCGAGCCCGTGCCGATCGCGTCGATGCCCGGCGTCGTCCAGCACACGCGCGACTCGCTGCGCAAGGCCGCGGCCGAGGCGGTGGCCACCGGCGTCGGGGGGCTGATGCTCTTCGGGGTGCCCGCGCAGCGCGACGCGCGGGGCAGCGCCGGCGTCGACCCGGACGGCGTGCTCAACGTGGCGTTGCGCGACGTGCGCGCCGAGGTCGGCGACGACACGGTGCTGATGAGCGACTGCTGCCTCGACGAGTTCACCGACCACGGCCACTGCGGCGTCCTCGACGAGCACGGCCGGGTGGACAACGACGCCACGCTCGCGGTGTACGCCGAGATGGCCGTGGCGCAGGCGGCGGCGGGGGCGCACCTGGTGGGGCCGAGCGGGATGATGGACGGCCAGGTGGGCGTGATCCGCGAGGCGCTGGACGCCGCCGGGCACGACGACACCGGGATCCTCGCCTACACCGCGAAGTACGCCTCGGCGTTCTACGGACCGTTCCGCGAGGCCGTCGAGTCGCAGCTGCGCGGGGACCGCAAGGCCTACCAGCAGGACGCCGGGAACGTCCGCGAGGCGCTGCGCGAGCTGGCGCTCGACCTCGCCGAGGGCGCCGACGTCGTCATGGTCAAGCCGGCGATGGCCTACCTGGACGTGCTGCGCGCGGTCGCGGAGATCTCCGACGTGCCGGTCGCGGCGTACCAGGTGTCGGGGGAGTACGCGATGATCGAGGCCGCCGCGGCGAACGGCTGGGTCGACCGGGAGCGGATCGTGCTGGAGACCCTCACCGGCATCCGGCGGGCCGGGGCGGACATCGTGCTCACCTACTGGGCGGCCGAGGTGGCCGCGCGCCTGGGCCGCGACTGACCCCGCTGGTCACGGTCTCGCGCCCACTATGGACCTCAGGTCGGCGCGGTCCTACGTTTTGCGGTCATGAGCGCACCGTCCGACCAGCCCCCCGACCGGGATCCGCGCGCGCCGCGACCGCCTGGTGACCCCCACCCGGGGCAACAGGACGGCGTCCATGGCGGCCCGCCGCCGGGGTACGGCCCACCACCCCAGGGGTACGGGCAACAGCAGCCCGGCTACGGGCCGCCGTCCCAGGGGTACGGCCAACCTCTGGGCTACGGCCCACTGCCCCAGGGGTACGGGCAACCGCATCCCGGGTACGGGCCGCCGCCCCAGGGGTACGGCCAGCAGCCCGGCTACGCCCCCCCGCCCGGCAACGGGCCCCCGCCCGGGTACGGGCCGCAGCAGCCCGGCTTCGGCGGGCCGCCGCCCGCCCCCGGCGGTGCCGGCGTCGACTTCTCCGTGGCCGGGGTCAAGGCCGCCTACACCGGCGCGAACCCGCCGAAGGAGGTGCACCAGGCGTTCCTGGCGTTCGTCGCCGCGATCGCCCTGGGAGTCGTCAGCGGTGTCGTGGGTCTGATCTTCGCCAGCCTGATCGTCTCGACGGTCTCCTCGTCGGTGGGTGGCGGTGCGCCGCTGGGCATCGGCTTCGCCGTGTTCGGCCTCGTCGTGGCGCTGGTCATCTACGCGGGCGTGCTCTTCGTCCTGGTCCACCTGCGCGCCGGCCGCAACTGGGCGCGCATCACGATGGCCGTGCTCGGCGGCCTGTGGCTGTTCGTCGGCGTGCTCGGCCTGTTCGGCGGGTTGGCGACCTTCGGTCTCCTCAGCGGCGTGTACTCGGCCGTCACGCTGCTGATCAACCTCCTGCAGGTCGGTCTGGTCGGTGCCGCGCTCTACCTGATGTTCAGGCCCGGCACCGCCGGCTACTTCTCCTGACGGCTCCGGTTCGTGGACAGGCCGCGCGCTCCCGTCCTACGGTGGCGGGCGTGACGTACGCGGACCCGCAGGGCCCCGGCCGGCCCGACGACAAGACCGTCGTCATGCCTACCGGGGCCAACGCCGGGTACCAGGACCAGCCCACCGCGCACCTGGCGTACAACCCGTACGGCCAGCAGTTCCCGGCGGTGGACCAGTACCCCGACGGGTACCCGATGCCGGAGCCCGCCCGCCGCCCGGCCGGGATGGTCGTGGCCCTGCTGCTGCACGTGCTCTCGGCGCTGCCGTTCCTCGCCGGTTCGGCGTTCGCGCTGATCGGCGGGGCGTCGGTGCGGAGCATGCTGCCGCCGGAGCAGCTCGCCGAGTTCGAGTCGGTCACCGGCGTGCAGGTCGACGACTTCTTTGCACTGCTCTTCGGCCTGGTGGTGCTGGTCGGGGTCGCGTCGCTGCTGTTCGTGATCTTCGCGGTGCTCGCGTTCGCCAGGCGCAACTGGGCCCGGATCATGGTCACGATCATGACGGTGCCGTTCGCGGCGTTCGCCGCGGTCGCGGCGCTGGGGGCCGTCACGGCCGGCGCGAACGATCCCGCCACCGATGCGGTGGCGCTCGTCGTGGCGATCGCGGTGGTCGCCGGGCCGGGGACGCTGGCGCTGGTGGGCACGGTCCTGCTGTTCCTGCCCCGTGCCAACCGCTTCTTCGCCACCCGCCGCCGGTAGCGGCTCGGCGGCCACGACGGCGCGGCTGGAAGACTGGTGGCCGTGCACATCACGTCGGCCACCGGCACCGCCACGTCCCGCGCGCTGTTCGACCGGGCCTGCGCGGTCATCCCGGGTGGCGTCAACTCGCCGGTGCGGGCGTTCACCGCGGTCGGCGGCACCCCGCGGTTCATGGCCTCGGCGGCGGGGCCGTGGCTCACCGACGCCGACGGCAACCGCTACGTCGACCTCGTCTGCTCGTGGGGCCCGATGATCCTCGGGCACGCGCACCCCGCCGTCGTCGAGGCGGTGCGGGCGGCCGCGGGTGGCGGGCTGTCGTTCGGCGCGCCCACGCTGGCGGAGATCGAGCTGGCCGAGGCGATCATCGCGCGGGTGCCGCCGGTGGAGCAGGTGCGGCTGGTCAACTCGGGTACCGAGGCCACGATGAGCGCGATCCGGCTGGCCCGCGGGATCACCGGGCGCCGGGCCGTGGTCAAGTTCGCGGGCTGCTACCACGGGCACGTCGACGCGCTGCTCGCGCAGGCCGGGTCCGGCGTCGCGACGCTGGGCCTGCCCACCAGCCCCGGCGTCACCGGAGCGCAGGCGGCGGACACGATCGTGTTGCCGTTCAACGACCTCGACGCGGTGCGGGCCGCGTTCGCCGAGCGCGGCGACGAGATCGCCTGCGTCATCACCGAGGCGGCGGCGGGCAATATGGGCGCGGTCGCGCCCCGGCCCGGTTTCAACGCCGGGCTGCGCTCGGTCTGTGCGGAGTTCGGCGCCCTGCTCGTGATGGACGAGGTGATGACCGGGTTCCGGGTCTCGCCCGCCGGCTGGTACGGGCTCGACGGCGTGGCGGGCGACCTCTACACCTTCGGCAAGGTGATGTCCGGCGGCCTGCCGGCGGCGGCGTTCGGCGGACCGGCCGCGCACATGGCCCACCTCGCCCCGGCCGGGCCGGTCTACCAGGCGGGCACGCTGTCCGGTAACCCGGTCGCGGTCGCCGCGGGGCTCGCCACCCTGCGCGCCGCCGACGACGCCGTCTACGCCACGCTCGACGCGAACGCCGCCCGGCTCGGGGCGATGCTCGGCGACGCGCTGAGCGCCGAGGGGGTCGCGCACCGGGTGCAGTTCGCGGGCAACCTCGTCTCCGTGTTCTTCACCGACGCGCCCGTGCACGACTACGACGGGGCGCGCGCGGCGCAGACGTGGCGGTTCCCGGCGTTCTTCCACGCCCTGCTCGACCGGGGTGTCTACGCCCCACCGAGCGCGTTCGAGGCCTGGTTCGTCTCCACCGCCCTCGACGACGGCGCGTGGGCCACCATCGACGCCGCGCTCCCGGCCGCCGCCCGCGCCGCCGCCGCCGCGCAGGACCCGTCATGACCCGCACGACCGTGCACGTGGTGCGCCACGGCGAGGTGCACAACCCCGCCGGGATCCTCTACGGCCGCCTGCCCGGCTTCCGCCTCTCCGATGCCGGCCGCGACCAGGCCGACATCGTCGCCAAGGCGCTGGCCGACGCCGACGTCGCCGCGGTCGTCGCGTCACCGATGCAGCGCGCGCAGCAGACCGCCGAGCCGATCGCCGCCGTGCACGGCCTGGAGATCGGCGTCGACGACGACCTGATCGAGGCCGCCAACCTCTTCGAGGGCCTCACCGTGAGCATCGGCGATGGCGCCCTGCGCCGCCCCGAGCACTGGTGGAAGCTGCGCGACCCGTTCACGCCGTCCTGGGGGGAGCCCTACCTGCAGATCGCGCACCGGATGCTCGGCGCCGTGCACCGTGCGCGCGAGCTCGCCGTGGGCCGGGAGGCGGTGTGCGTGTCGCACCAGCTGCCGATCTGGACGCTGCGCCGTTTCGTCGGCGGCAGGCGGCTGTGGCACGACCCGCGGCGCCGGCAGTGCGCGCTGGCCTCGGTGACGTCGCTGGTGTTCGACGGCGACCGGTTCGTCGGGGTGCGCTACAGCGAGCCCGCGGGGGAGAGCAACCCGACGCAGACCGGCGCATGAGGGTCCTGCTGCTCGTGCTGTTGCTGGCGCTCACGGGCTGTTCCACCAGCAAGGACGCGGTCGCGATCGGCGGCGACTTCCAGTTCGTCGCCCCGGGCGGGCAGCGCGAGATCTTCTACGAGCCGCCGTCCGCCCGCCGGGCGGTGGGCGGGATCGGCGGCGAGAGCGTGCAACGGCCGGGGGAGACGGTCGGGCTCGACGACCACCTCGGCCAGGTCGTCGTGCTCAACGTGTGGGGCACGTGGTGCGGGCCGTGCCGCGAGGAGATGCCGGACCTCCAGTTCGTGGCCGACCAGGCCGCGCCCGACGTGGCGGTGCTGGGTATCGACGTCCGGGACGACGCCGACAGCGCCCGCGACTTCCTGCGTGACCACGACATCACCTTCGACTCGATCTTCGACCCGGCCGGCCGCTCGCTGCTCGGCCTGAACGGCTACCCCCGCAACGTGGTGCCGTCGACGATCGTGCTCGACCGCCGGCACCGGGTCGCCGCGGTGTACCTCGCGCAGATCCGGGTGCCGGAGCTGCTGCCGCTCGTCCAGCGCCTGGCGGCAGAACCGGCGCGGTAGGTCTACCGGTTGTAGAACCCGGTGCGGCCCGGTCGTGACCGCCCACCTACCCTCGACGTCGATGGACTCGACGGCGCTCGCGGTCTCCGGTCCGCTGCTGGTGGCGGCGGCCGTCGCGGTGCTGGCCGGGGCGGTCAGCTTCGCGTCGCCGTGTGTGGTGCCGCTGGTGCCGGGCTACCTCGCCTACCTCGCCGGCCTCGTCGGCGCGGACACTCCGCCCGCCACCGCCGCGGAGGCCGCCCGCCCGCGCTCCGGGCGCTGGCGGGTCGCGGGCGCGGCTGCGCTGTTCGTCGCGGGTTTCACGGTCGTGTTCGGCACGATCCTCGTCGGCGTCGTGTGGCTCTCCGACGCCCTGGTGCGCAACGAGGCGGTGCTGCAGCGGGTCGGCGGCGTCGTCATGATCGCGATGGGGCTGGCGTTCGTCGGGCTGCTGCCGATCCTGCAGAACGAGCGGCGCGTGTACTGGGTGCCGCGCGCGGGGCTCTGGGGGGCGCCGCTGCTGGGCGCGGTGTTCGGCCTGGGCTGGGTGCCGTGCATCGGCCCGACGCTCGCCGGCGTCGTCGCCGTCGCCGCCGGGACGGGCGGGGGGTCGCTGCGCGGGGTCGTGCTGACCCTCGCCTACTGCGCCGGGCTCGGGCTGCCGTTCGTGCTCATCGCGCTGGGGGCGTCGCGGGCGGTGCGGGCGCTGGGCTGGCTGCGCCGCCACACCCGTCACATCCAGGTCGCGGGCGGCGCGCTGCTGGTCACGGTGGGCGTGCTGCTGGTGACGGGGTTGTGGGCGGGAATGCTGGCGCAGCTCCAGGTGGCGATCGCCGGCTTCGCCCCGGTGCTGTGATGACCGGCGTTGTGATGACCGGCGCAGCGACATGACCACCGCCCCGCCGCGACCGGAAACCCCGACTCGCGGTGCCGAAAAGCCCGACTCGCGCGGCCGCACGCCCCGACTCGCGGGGGGGTTGGCGCTGGCGCGCAACACCTGGCGCGGGCTCACCAGCATGCGCACCGCGCTGGTGCTGCTGTTCCTGCTGGCCGTCGCGGCGCTCCCGGGGGCCCTGCTGCCGCAGCGCTCGCTCAACGAGCGGCTCGTCGTCGAGTACTTCGGCGACCACCCGCGATTGGCCCCGGTGCTCGACGCGGTGGGGTTGTTCGACGTGTTCGCCGCGCCGTGGTTCGCCGCGGTGTACCTGCTGCTGATGGTGTCGCTGGTCGGCTGCCTCGGCCCGCGCACCGTCGAGCACATCCGGGGTCTGGGCCAACCGCCGGTGGCGACCCCGCGCAACCTCGCCCGCCTGCCCCATCACGCCCGCGCCACCGTCGACACCGGCGCCGACGAGCTGGCCGCGCAGGTCCGCACCACCCTGCGCGGCTGGCGCACCTCCGAGCACACCGAGCACACCGAGCACACCGAGCGCGCCGAGGTCGCGGCCACGACGTTCTCCGCCGAGCGCGGGCACAGCCGCGAGATCGGCAACCTGGTCTTCCACGTCAGCCTCCTCGGGCTGCTCGTGGCCTTCGCCGCCGGGACGCTGTTCGGCTACTCGGGCCAGGTGATCGTGCGCAGCGGCGACGAGTTCTGCAACACCTCGATCCTGGGTTACGACTCGTTCCGCGCCGGGTTGCGGGTGGACGGCACCGGGCTCGACCCGTTCTGCGTACGCGTCGAGCGCTTCGCCGCCGACTACCTGCCCACCGGTCAGGCCGCCGCCTTCCGCGCCGACCTCGGCTACCAGACCGCCGACGACCTGGCGGCCGGCGTCGCGGGGTGGCGGCCGTACCCGCTGGAGGTCAACAGCCCGCTGCGCCTCGACGGCGAGCGCGTCTACCTGCTCGGGCACGGCTACGCCCCGCGGTTCACCGTGACCTGGCCCGACGGGGCGCAGCGCACCGGCGAGATCCAGTGGCGTCCGGTCGAGGTGGCGACGCTGCTGTCCGAGGGCGCCACGAAGTTCACCCGCCCCGGCCTCACCGACGACGAGCAGCGCCGCACCACCCAGCTCGCCGTCACCGGCCTGTTCGCGCCCACCAGCTCCGGGGGCAAGCTCGTCACCAGCGTCTTCCCCGAGCTGCGCAACCCCGAGGTGGCCGTCGACGTGCTGCGTGGCGATCTCGGCCTCGACGACGGCCGCGGCCAGTCGATCTTCTCGGTGGACGCGGCGCAGGTCGAGTCCGGGGCGCTCGTGCGGGTGGCCCGGGCGAACCTGCGGCCCGGGCAGGAGGTCCGCCTCGACGACGGCACCACGGTGCGCTTCGACGGCGTCCGCGACTGGGTGTCGTTGCAGGTCAGCCACGACCCGGGGCAGCTGGCGGTGCTGGTGTTCGCGGTGGCGGCGCTCGGCGGGCTCGCGGTGTCGCTCGCCGTGCGGCGGCGCCGGTTCTGGGTGCGGCTCACCCCCGCCGGGCCGGGGCGCACCGACGTGGAGATCGGCGGGTTGGCCCGCACCGACCGGGCCGGGTACGGCGAGGAGTTCGACCATCTGGCCCGGCGCCTGCTGGGCCCGAAGGAGGGGACGTGATGGCGGCGACGCTCGCGCTGCTCAGCGACCGGTTGTTCATGGCGACTGTGGGGGTGTACGTCCTGGCGCTGGTGCTGCACGGGGTGGCGCTGGCCCGCTCCGTCGCGCCCGCCGGGCTCGTGGCCGCCGGACCCGCGGCCGCCGCCGGAGCAGTGGGTACCGGGACCGCCGCCGGTACCGCGACCGTCGCCACGCCGGATCGCCCGGGCGGCGCGCAGCGGTTCGCGCGCATGGGCGTCGCGCTGGTCGTGCTGGGGGCGCTCCTGCACGCCGGGTCGCTCGTCGCGCGCGGGCTGGCTGCGCAACGCTGGCCGCTGGGCAACATGTACGAGTTCACCTCGGCGATCTGCCTGGCCGCGGTCGTGGCGTGGCTGGTGCTGCTGCGCCGCGCCGCGCGCACGTCCACGGAGGAGGGCGGCCGGCTCGTCGCCGCGGGGCCGTTCGTGCTGCTGCCGGTGGTGGTGCTGCTCTTCCTCGCCGGCACCGTGCTCTACGCGCAGGCCGCGCCCGTGCAGCCGGCGCTGCAGTCGTACTGGCTGGTCGTGCACGTCACGACGATCTGCGTGTCGTCGGGGATGCTGCTGGTCTCCGGGGTGGCGAGCGTGCTGCACCTGGTGCGGCGGGCGGGCCGGGCCGCGTGGCTGCCCGCGGCCGACGTGCTCGACCGGGTGGCGTACCGGGTGACGATCGTCGCATTCCCCGTCTACACGTTCGCGGTGATCGCGGGCGCCATCTGGGCCGAGGCGGCCTGGGGCCGGTTCTGGGGCTGGGACCCGAAGGAGACGGTGGCCTTCGTCGCCTGGGTCGTCTATGCCGCCTACCTGCACGCTCGGGCCACCGCGGGCTGGCGGGCCGGGGGGGCGGCGTGGATCAACGTCGCCGGGTTCGCCGTGATCGCCTTCAACCTGTTCTTCATCAACATGGTCGTCGCGGGGCTGCACTCCTACGCCGGTATCTGACCGCGGCCCGTGCCTGCTCGACCACGGCCGGTGGCGCGACTACCGTCGCCGGGGAGAGGAGCGCCGATGACGGAGCAGGAGTCCGCGGACTTCCCGGACGGATCGGTGGGCCGGTACGTCCGCGAGCGCTGGGGTGCGCTGCCCCTGACCCCGGCGCCGGCCGAACCGGAGGACCACGCCGCGCTTGCCGAGCGGGCCGGGGCTGCGGACGCCGAGGGAGCCCGGTCCGCCAACGGGGCCGGGCCCGCCGAGAGGGCCGGGCTTGCCGAGGGGACCGGGCCCGCCGAGGTCGAGGGGCCAGCCGATGGCGTCGCTGCTGTGGAGCCCGGCGCCCGTGCGCCGAGCCCGCCCTCCGGCACGGGCCCGCCGCGGGCCCGCCGCATCGCCGGTGAGCCCACGCGCCGGGGCGGCCGGACCCGCCCGACGACCTGGCCGCGCACCGCCGACGAGCGGACCCGGCACGGCGCAGGTGCCGACGAGCGCCCGGACGCGGCCGTCGCCCGCCGCGCCCCGACCACGTGGCACGCGGAACCGCCCGCGACCCCGCCGGCCGGACGGCCCGCCGTCCCGGACGCCGACCAGCCCGGCTTCGTGCCCACGACACCAACCACGGCACCGCGCGCGACCAACGGCGCGCACGCCGACCGGCCCGGCCCGGACGACCCGGCCGGCGGCCCGCAGGACAGCGGCCGCGCCGAGCGCGAGGCCGCCCGGGACAAGTGGTACTTCGACGCCACGGAGATCCGCCCGGCCGCGCCCCGCGCGTCGGCGCCCGCCCTCGACGGCCCGGCCGACCTGTCCACCGCGCGCCTGCTGCGCCGCGGGAAGCGCATCCCCCAGTCGGGCTGGCGGTGGTGGGTCTACCGGCTCTCCGGGCGGATGCTCAACCCCGGGGAGAGCCCGGCCGAAGCCCACCGGCGCCAGCTCGCCACGCGCGTCAACCAGCCGCTGCTGGGCTGCTACAAGATCGCGATGCTGAGCCTCAAGGGCGGCGTGGGCAAGACGACGATGACCGCGACGCTTGGCTCGACGTTCGCCTCCATGCGCGGCGACCGCGTCGTGGCGGTCGACGCCAACCCCGACCGCGGCACGCTGAGCCAGAAGATCCCGCTGGAGACCAGCGCCACCGTGCGCCACCTGCTGCGCGACGCCCAGCGCGTGCGCCGCTACACCGACGTGCGCGCCTACACCTCGCAGGGCCCGTCGCGGCTGGAGGTGCTCGCCAGCGAGCAGGACCCGGCGGTGTCCGAGGCGTTCAGCGAGGAGGACTACCGGCGCACGATCACCCTGCTCGAGCACTTCTACAACATCGTGCTCACCGACTGCGGCACCGGGCTCATGCACTCGGCCATGTACGGGGTCCTCGGCATGGCCGACCAGCTCGTGATCGTCTCGTCCGGCTCGATCGACGGCGCCCGCAGCGCCTCGGCCACGATGGACTGGCTCGACGCCCACGGGCACGAGGACCTGGTGCGCAACGGCGTCGCCGTGATCAACTCGGTGCACCGCAAGCACGGCGCCGTGCACCTCAACCGGGTCGCCGAGCACTTCGCCGCCCGGTGCCGCGCCGTGGTGCGGGTGCCGTTCGACCCGCACCAGGAGGAGGGCGCCGAGGTCGACCTCGACCGGATGGAGCCCGGCACGCGGCTCGCGCTGCTCGAGCTGGCGGCGGCCGTCGCGGACGGCTTCACCGCGCAGCCGGCCCGCACCTGAGCGCGGCGCCACGCGGCCGGTGGAACGCTACGCGGCCGGCGGGGGCGGCGGCTCGTCGCGGCGGCGGAGCTTCTCGCCGAGCTGGCGCAGGAAGTCCGGATCGTCGTCCGGGCCGTAGACCTGCGGACGGGTGGGACGGGTCACCGGGCCCTGGCCGTGACCGGGGCCGTCGGCGCGCACGGTCCCCATCGCCTTCCACAGCACCAGCGCCACGATTGCTGCGCCGACGAGCGCGACGAGAAACACCAACACGTGCACCACCTCCTGGGGCGAGGTTACCCGCGCACCGGCGACGTGACCGTTAAATCCGTGGGCCGGGGATCCGCGGCCGCGGATGGCGGGCCGGCCCGGCCACCGGGGCGTCGGTCAGGTCCGCGAGCAGGCGCCTGACCTCGGACTCCCGGAACCGCCGGTGCCCGCCGGGCGTGCGCAGCGACCCGATCCGGCCGGCCGCGGCCCACCGGGTGACGGTCCGCGGGTCCACCGCGAACAGGCCCGCCACCTGGCCCGGGGTGAGCAGGCGGTCCCCCTTCGCCCCCGTCGTCCCGGCCACCCGCCCATCGTGACAGCTCACACGGTTGCCCGGCACCCGCGTCGTAGGCTGGGCGCCATGCTGGCGCCGTCCGCCCCGCCGCCCCTCGCGGGCACGCTCGCGCTCTACACGCTCGCGCGGGCGGGGCTGGTCGCGGCGGTTGCGGGCGTGCTGGTGCTGGCCGGGGTGCCGCTGCTGATCGCGGTGCTGGTGGGGCTGGTGGTGGCGCTGCCGCTGTCGATGGTGCTGTTCGGCGGGTTGCGCGAGCGGATGGACGCGGCGCTGGCCGCGCGCGCCGCGGAGCGGGCGGCGCTGCGGGCGCGGCTGCGCGGCGAGGAAGGCTCGCCGTCAGAGCGGGAGCCCGGGGAGGGCGAGCCCGACGCCGGTCGCGGCTGACCAGCCCAGCAGCAGCAGGCCCGTCCCGGCGAGCACGGGCACCAGCGCGCGTCCCGTGGCCCCGCCGCGCACGCGGCGCACCGGGCCGATCGCCAGCGGCGCGGCCAGCAGGCCCAGCGCCATCGGCGGGTGCCACACCGCCGCGACGGCCGTGATCAGGAACGGGCCCAGCGCGAGCGCGGTGAACAGCAGCCGGGTGCGGGCGTCGCCCAGCGCGACGGCGAGGGTGCGCTTGCCCGCGACGGCGTCGGTGGGGATGTCGCGCAGGTTGTTGGCGACCAGCACCGCGCTCGCCAGCATCCCCACGCCGAGCGCGGTCACCAGCGCGAGCCCGCCGGGCGGGCCGGCCTGGGTGAGCACCGTGCCCAGCACCGCGACCGGCCCGAAGAACACGAAGACCGCCACCTCGCCGAGCCCCGCGTAGCCGTACGGGCGCCTGCCGCCGGTGTAGAACCAGGCCGCCGCGATGCACAGCGCACCGACCCCGACCAGCCACCACTGCCCCGACAGCGCCACCAGCACCAGCCCCGCCGCAGCCGCCACGGCGAAGCAGCCCAGCGCGGCCGCGCGCACGGCCCGCGGGCTCGCCAGGCGTGACCCGACCAGGCGCAGCGGGCCCACCCGGTCGTCGTCGGTGCCGCGGATGCCGTCGGAGTAGTCGTTGGCGTAGTTGACCCCGACCACCAGCGCGAGCGCGACCAGCAACGCCACCCCCGCGCGCAGCGGCTCGACCGCCCCCGCGCCGACCGCCGCGCCCGTGCCGGCGAGCACCGGGGACACCGCGGTGGGCAGGGTGCGCGGGCGGGCGCCCTGCACCCACTGCGAGAACGTGGCCACGCCCGGACGTTATCCCGGGGACGTGCCGGCGCCGCGGGCCGTGCCGGTGACCCGCGCCGGCGCCGGCTCGGTCAGGGCGGTGGGCGACGTCGCCGCGGGGGCGCACGCCGGTGGTGTGCGCCGCAGGGTCACGGCGTCGGCCGGGACGTACTGGTCGTCGCCGATGCGCAGCCAGTCCCCGTCACGGCAGTCGGCCGGCACCCGGGCGCGCCGCGCCGCGGCGCCGACCTCCGGCGCGCCGTCGTCGGCGCCCGCCCGGACCGGTACCGGCCCGTCGGTCACGGTGCCCAGCGGCGCGGACCCCGTCCACAGGTAGTCCACACGAACCCAGCCGTTGTCGTCGAGCCGCAGCGCGTCGTGGAACACCGCGTCGGACAGGTCGATCCCGGCCGGGTTGAGAACCTCCCGGTCGTACTGGTCGCGGCCGCCGTTGAAGCCGTCGAGGTGCGCCACCTGGGCCTGCGGCACGCCCTGGGGCAGCGCCCGCCACTCCTGGCGGCGGTGGGTGGGGTTCCAGTAGTCGTCGCGGGTGTTCCACGGCCCGACGTCCCACACCGGGGCGTAGGCGCAGCGCGTCGCACGCTTCTTGCCCTTCGCCGCGACGGTGCACACCCGCACCGAGTAGTCCCCGGTGCCGCGCGGTGCGAGCGCGCGGCGCGACGGGAGGGCGACGAACAGGTCGTCCGCCTCGATGACGTGCCCGTTCGCGGTGGTCCCGCCGACGAGCCCCTCGCGGGTGGCGAACACGCGGTAGCCCAGTGCCGGGCGCTGCGCGACGGTGATGCGGTGGCTGCGGGCCGGGTGCGCGGTGAGGTCGACGGCGCGGACGACGGGGCCCGCGGCGGCGGTCCCGGTGAGGACGAGCCGGCCCTGCACCTCGGCGGCCGGCTCGGGCAGCGTGACCTCGCCCGCCTCGTCGGCGGGCACCCACTCCGTCCAGTCGCCGTCGGCACGCCTGCCGCGGACGTCGACGGTCGCGCCGCTGCCCGCGGGGACCTCCCCGGTCACGGCGGTGCTGACCCGGTCGGCGCCCGCGGCCGCGCCGGTCGGCACGGTGTGCGGGGCGAGGACGAGCAGGCCCAGCTGCTCGGTTCCGTTCGCGCCCGGCGCGGCCGGATCGAGGCGCGCGCCCGCCGCGTCGACGAGGACCCCGCTCGCCTCGGCGGCGGTGAGGTCCTCGGTCCAGTGCGCGGTGCCGGAATCTGCGCTGTGCGGGCCGGCGCTGTGTGGGTGGGCGCTGTGTGGGTGGGCGTTGCCGGTGGGCGCCGCGGCCCCGGTCGCGAGCGCGGCGGCGAGGGCGAGTGAGACCGCGAGTCGCGGTGACCGGACGTGCATGGCGCGCAGAAGATCGGATCGATCTGTGACGGTCAATCAACGCAGCGTGACCAGCCCGATCGTGCGACCATGATCGTCACTCGTCGGGGGGCGATCCGGTGATCATCCGGGTGACGGCCGCGCGGTCCGGTTTGCCGATGCCGCGCAGGGGAAGCGCGGGTACATCGAGCAACCGGCGGGGGACCGCGGCCCGGCCGAGCGCGTCGCGGACCGCGTGCCGCAGCCGCCCGTGCGTCGAGCCCGCCGCGTCGCGGACGACCGCGGCGGCCACGACCTGCCCCCAGTCCGGGTCCGGCAGCCCCACCACGCACGCCGCGCGCACGCCCGGCTGGGCGACCAGGGCCCGCTCCACCGCGGCCGGGGCGACCTTCTCCCCGCCCGTGACGATCACGTCGTCCGCCCGGCCGAGAACCTCCAGCCTGCCGCCGACCCACCGCCCGAGGTCCCCGCTGCGGAACCACCCGTCCGCGAACGCGGCCGCCGTGGCGTCCGGGTCGCCGAGATACCCCCCGGCCAGAACCGCCCCGGAGACCAAGATCCGCCCCCACCCCCCCACCCCCCCGCGAGTCTGCGTTCCCGACACGGCGAGTCCGCGTTCTCGACACGGCGAGTCCGCATTCTCGACACGGTCGACGGCGAGGTCGACGGCGAGCCGGACGTCGACACCGTCGAGGGGACGCCCGTCGTAGACGCAACCGCCGCAGGTCTCGGTCATGCCGTAGGTGGTGACGACCCGCACCCCGGCGGCCTCGGCCCGGGCCCGCGACGCGGGCTCCAGGGCTGCCCCGCCGACGAGGACGGCCGCGTAGCCACGCAGGGCGTCCAGCGCGGGGCCGCCGGCGTCGAGCAACCGCAGCAACTGGGTGGGGACGAGGCTCGTGTACTGCCTGCCGGCGCCCAGCCGCGCGGTGGCCGCGGCGAACTCGTCGGGCCGGAACCCGCCGCGCAGGTCCTGCGTGACCGGTGCCGCCCCGGCGAGCAGCGCCCGCACGATCACCTGCACGCCCGCGACGTGCTCGGCCGGCAGCGCCAGCAGCCAGCGTCCGGGCCCGCCCAGCCGGGCGTGCGTGGCGTGCGCCGACGCCCGCAGCGCCCCGACGGGCAGCATGACCAGACGGGCCTCGCCGCTGGACCCAGAGGTGGCCACGACGACCGCCGCCCCGCCCGCGACCGCCGCCCCGCCCGCGCCCGCAAGTCTGGAGCTGTCCGCCAGCCGGCTCGCCCGCCCGCTCGCCGGACCGACCGGCAGCACCACCGGCCCGCCGTCGAGCGCCGTGGCGATCGCCTCGACGAGCTCGGCGACCCGCTCCGGCGACCCGTCGCACTCGACCGTGTGCATCCGCCACCTCCCGTCCCGGCCAGCGTGTCATGGCGTCCGACGATCGATCTCGCGTGATCCCCGCACACCGAGATCGCGCTGACGGGGGGTTCGGGGCGCGCGTCAGGCCCGCTGCGAGCGATGTCGGCCGCGTTCGTCCACTCCGCCGGTCGATGACTCTCCGACCGAGGGGCTGTGGGCGGCTGGCGTGGGAGGCGCCCGTGACCACGGACGGGTGGTCGTCGGGCCGACGCAGCGTGACCGGTTCGGTAGGGTGGTCTGATGCTCCAGGCCCGCCCCGCGCACGGTCCCCGCCCCGCCGCGGGCTGGCCCGGCGTGGGCAAGCTCGCGCTCGTCGCGCTCACGTGGGGATTCGCCGCGCTCGTCGTGCTCGCCACGGCGGCCGTCACGCGCGTCGGCCCGATCCTGTACACGATCAACGACCGGCACGGCATCCACGCCTTCGACGTGCTGGTCGGCACGGGCATGTTCTGCGTCGCGCTGCTGGTCACCGCGGTGATCGTGTGGCCGCGGCGCCGCGCGTACTGAAGCGCGTTCCGCGGAACAGTCGATGCTGCTTCCAGAGCGTGCTTCCACAGCGTGTGCTTCCACAGCGTGCATCCACCGCCTGCCGATCTCACCAGCCGCTGGACCCGGGGCCGATCCGGCGCACGGGGCCCGCGATCGGACCCGCGACGAAAGGGGAGCCGATGAGTGCATCGGTGCGCCGCACGACGACGCCGGCGGGGGACCCGGCGTGGCTGGTGTCGGACTACGAGACGGTGCGCACGCTGCTGGCCGATCCGCGGCTCGGCCGCAGCCACCCCGATCCCGGCGCCGCGTCGCGCTACTCGGAGTCGGTGATCTTCGGGCGCCCGCAGCCGGCGTCGCCGACCGAGGCCGCCGAGCACGCCCGGATGCGGCGCCTGCTTGCGCCGTGGTTCTCCGCCCGGCGGATGGAGCTGCTGCGGCCCAGGGTGCAGGAGCTGGTCGACGGGGTGCTGGACGATCTCGCGGCCGCGGGCCCGCCTGCGGACCTGCACGAGAACGTGTCGTTCCCGCTGCCGGCGCTGGTGATCTGCGAGATCCTCGGGGTGCCGTTCGCCGACCGTGACGACTTCCGCCGCTGGTCCGACGAGGCCGCCGACATGACCGACCAGGCGCGTTCGCTGGGCGGGCTGGGCGCGCTGTGGCAGTACATGACCGGGCTGGTCGCCGCGAAGCTCGACCAACCCGGGGACGACGTGCTGTCCGCCCTGTTCGCGGCGCACCGTGCGGACCCGGACGGGTTCGGCCTGACGGATGTCGCGAAGCTCGGGGCGGGCCTGCTGTTCGCCGGGCACGAGACCACGGTCGCGGCGATCGACACCGCCGTGGTCCTGCTCTCGACGCACCCCGAGCAGCGCGACGCCCTGTGCCACGACCCGGGCCGGGTGCCGCGAGCGGTCGAGGAGATCCTGCGGTTCGCGCTGCCGATCGGCCCGCGCGACGACGGCCGCAGCACCGGACTGGCGCGGTGGACGTCCGCGGACCTCGCCGTCGACGGCGTCCCGATCCCGGCAGGCGACCTGGTGCTGCTCGGCCTTCAGCAGGCCAACGACGACGAGCGGCTGGTCGGGGACCGTCCCGGTTTCGACATCACCCGCCACCCCAACCCGCACCTGACGTTCGGTCACGGCCCGCGGTTCTGCGTCGGCGCGCCGCTGGCCCGCCTCGAGCTGCAGGTCCTGCTGGCCGCGCTGGTGGTCCGGTTCCCGGCACTGACCCTCGCCGTGCCGGTCGAGGAGCTCCGGCCGCGCACCGAGCTGCTCACCGGTGGCCTGCGGGAACTTCCGGTCAGCTGGTGACGCGGGGGTGGGTCTCGTACATGCGCAGCGCGGCCAGCAGCCCGGAGGCGGCGGTCAGGGCGGCGATGACCCACACGGCGGTGACGATGCCGAAGGCGTCGGCGAGCAAGCCGGCGGCCAGCGCCCCGACGGCGAAGCCGCCGTCGCGCCACAGCCGGTAGACCCCGACGGAACGGGCCCGCCACGCGGGGTGGGCGACGTCGCCGACGGCGGCGAGCAGCGTCGGGTAGACCATCGCGGTGCCGGCGCCGAGCAGTACGGCCGCGACGGCCCAGTCCGCGAACGAGCCGCCCGCGGCGACGAGCCCGAGCGCGACGGCCTGCACGCCCATGCCGGCGACGATCAGCGGCTTGCGACCGACCCGGTCCGACCAGGCGCCGGTGGCGAGCTGGCCCAGCCCCCACACGGCAGGGTAGAGCGCGGCGAGCACGCCGATCTGGGTCAGCGAGAGCCCGGCGGCGGCGAACAGGATGGGGAACAGTCCCCAGGCCAGGCCGTCGTTGAGGTTGTTGACCAGGCCGGCCTGGCTGGCGCAGGACAGCGCCGGCTCGCGGAAGCTGGTCTGGGTGAACACCTGCCGGTCGGACAGGCCGGCGTGCAGGTGGTCGTGGCGGCCGTCGGGGCGGGCGGCGTGCGCGGCGGCTTCCAGGCGGGCGTGCTCGCGGGTCTCGCGCACCGCGAGGGTGGACAGGCCCAGCCCGAGGGCGGCGAAGGCGACGCCGAGGTAGAACGGTTCGGGGCGCAGTCCGTGGCGTGCGGCGAGGTAGCCGGTGGCCAGCGCGGTGGCGGCGACGGCGAGGTAGCCGGCGGCCTCGTTGAGGCCCATCGCGAGCCCGCGGCGCTGCGGCCCGACGAGGTCGATCTTCATGATGATCGTGGTGGACCAGGTCAGGCCCTGGTTGACCCCGAGCAGCACGTTGGCCGCGACGATCCAGGCCCACGACGGCGCGACGATGATCATCAGGGGTACGGGCAGCGCGACCAGCCAGCCGGCGATCAGCACGGGCTTGCGGCCGTAGCGGTCGGACAGGGTGCCGGCGACGTAGTTGGTGGCGGCCTTGGTGGCGCCGAACGCGACGATGTAGGTCAGCGCGGTGGTGTGGGCGGTGAGCCCGAACTCGCGCTCGGCGAGCAGGGGCAGCACGGTGCGTTCCTGCCCGAGCATCCCGCCGACGAGGGCGTTGACCGCGACGAGCAGGCCGAACTGGGCCAGGTTGGCGCGCAGGCCCAGCCGGAGCCCGCCGGTCACGGGCCCGGTGGCGGTCACGGCCGGCCTGCCAGCGCCCGCCCGGTGGTCCGGGCCCAGTCCTCGGGCCCGCCGGCGAGCACCGTGACGTCGCGGCGGCCGGCCCGTTCGAGCAGGCTCGCCGCACCGGCGGCGCGCTCGCCGTGCCCGCACATCACGACGGTCGGGCCGTCCGGCAACCGGTCGAGGGTCGCGGCGAGCTCGCCCAGCTCGACGTGGGTCGCGCCGGGCACGTGGCCGCCGGTGAACTCGGGCCGCTGCCGGACGTCGAGGACGCGCCGGTCCGCGAGCTGCCCTGCCGTGGCCAGCTCGGTCGACGCGGTGGGGCCCCCCGAGGCGATCCACGCGGGCATCCCGCCGTCGAGCTCGCCGGCGAGGCCGTCGTAGCCGATCTTCAGCGCCTGCCACGCCACCTCGGTGGGGTCCTGGTCCGCGCCGCGCACGACGACCAGCGTCGTGTCCGGGTCCGTCAGCCAGCCCAGCCACGTCGCGAACTGCGCGCGCAGCGGGATCGACAGCGCACCCGCGACGTGCGCGGCGGCGTAGTCGATCACCGGCCGGACGTCGACGACCAGCGCGCCGCGTTCCTGCATCCGGCGCACGTCCGCCGCGGTCAGCGGCGCCAGCGAGCCGGTGCCCGCGGCCAGCACCCGCGGGCCGCGCCGGTTGATCTCGCCGAGGCGTTCGAAGTAGGGCGGGTAGCTGCCCGTCGACCCGAGCAGTGCCCGCACGAACGCGGCCCCGTCGGGGGCGCGCAGCAGCGGGTTCGTGGCCAGCTCGCGCCCGATCGTGGAGGTGCGCTCGGCACCGGGTGGGGCCGAGCAGAACGACCCGGCGCCGTGCGTCGGCCAGACCGGGGTCGCCTCGGGCAGCATCGCGATCCGGCGCAGCGAGCCGTACTGGGCCCAGGCCAGCTTCTCGGTGCGCTCGGGGCCGAGCAGGTCGGTGCGCGCGGCCGAGCCGACGATCAGCGACCCGCCGGTGAACACCCCCCGCGGACGGTCGCCGTCGAGCAGCACGAACGCCACGTGCTCGTCGGTGTGCCCGGGGGTGGCCACGGTGGCGAGCGTCAACCCACCGAGGTCGACCTCGTCGCCGTCGCGCAGGCCGCGGTGGGCGAACTCGCGCCGGCCCGCCGCGGAGGCGAGGACCTGCGCGCCGTCGTCATGGGCGAGCTGCACTGCCCCGGAGAGGAAGTCGGCGTGCAGGTGGGTGTCGGCGACGAACCGGACCCGCAGCCCGGCCGCCCCGGTGATCGCGCGGACCGCGCGGAGGTCGCGCGGCGGGTCCACCACCAGGGCGCCGCCGTCGCCGAGGTCGACGACGTAGGAGGAGTTGCCCAGACCCTCGTCCACCACGGGCACCACGTCCGGATCGTTCATCGGTCTGCCTTTCGGGCCAGGAACGGGTAGCCGTACACGGCGTAGGTGCGGGCGTTGGGTTCGCCGCGGGCCCCGCCGAAGGTGTCGTAGGCCGGTCCGATCGCGACGTCGACGAACCCGGCCTGCTCGAGCATCGATTGCCAGCCCGCACGGGGCAGCCCGCCGGCGATTCAACCGGTCCAGAGGTCGACGTCGCGCATGGCCGCGACCGGCACCGGGTTGCCGTTGGCGATGTCGGCGAACTGGAGCCGGCCGCCGGGTCGCAGCACGCGCCGCGCCTCGCGGAGCACCGCGGCCTTGTCCGCGCAGAGGTTGAACACGCCGTTGGAGATCACGACGTCCGCCCAGCCGTCGTCGACCGGCAGGTCCTCGGCAAGACCCTCCCGCATCTCGACGTGGTCCAGGTCGAGCCCGGCGAGGGTGCGCCGGGCCTTGGCGAGCATCTCCGCGGTCATGTCGACCCCGATCACCCGCCCGGACGGGCCCACCCGACCGGCCGCGACGATGGTGTCGAAACCCGCCCCGCACCCCACGTCGACGACGCGCTCGCCATCGTCGAGGGGACGCAGCGCGAACGGGCTGCCGACCCCCGCGAACGGGCTGCCGACCCCCGCGAACGACTCGACAGCCACATCGGGCAGGGCGTCGACCACGGCGGCCGGGTAGCCGAGCCGCGCGGCCAGCGCGCGACCGGTGTGGAAGTGGAACCCCGCACCCGGGTCCCGGGCCACCTGCCGGTAGATGTCGCGGATCTGTTCCCGCAGCTCGGACGCGTTCACCAGCGTCTCGCTCATCGGGACCTCCCGGATCCTCAAGTAGTTGTTTGAATCTCCTCCCGGCTCGTAAGCTTGTCAAGAGTTCGTTTGAGTTTAATAATGCTGCTCATGAGCGATCGGATGGCCAAGGACGCGCTGTTCGCGGCGTTCGCCGACGTGGCGGCGGCGCTGGGCTCGGGGCGGCGGGCCGAGATCGTCGACGTCCTCGCGCAGGGCGAGCGCTCCGTGGACGACGTCGCCGCGCAGATCGGGCAGAGCGTCGCCAACACCTCTCACCACCTGCGCACCCTGGCGCGCGCCGGGCTGGTGCGCACCCGCCGCGACGGCACCCGCGTCTTCTACGCGCTCAGCGGCGAGCACGTCGAGCAGCTGTGGGCGGCGGTCCGGGCGGTCGCCGAGCAGCACGCGGCCGGCCTCGCCGACCTCGCCCGGGCCTACCTGGGCGACCGCGACGGGCTCGAGGCCGTCGACCGCCACGCCCTGCTGCAACGGCTCCGGGCGGGTGACGTGATCGTCGTCGACGTCC
Source organism: Pseudonocardia sp. (assembly GCA_052387455.1). Taxonomy (GTDB): domain Bacteria; phylum Actinomycetota; class Actinomycetes; order Mycobacteriales; family Pseudonocardiaceae; genus Pseudonocardia. The sequence goes on along the minus strand of JBQTJE010000252.1, from coordinate 1,554 downwards.
GCCCCGCGGCCGAGTACGCGGCCGGGCACATCGCCGGCGCCCGTTCGCTGCCATTCGCCGAGCTGCACCGCGCGCTGCGCGAGCTGCCCGCCGACACCGAGATCGTCGCCTACTGCCGCGGGCCCTACTGCGTCTACGCCGACGAAGCGGTGCGCCACCTGCGGGCCGCGGGCCGCCGGGCGAGCCGGCTCGTGGACGGGTACCCCGAGTGGAAGCGCGCCGGCCTGCCCGTCTCCGGCCCGGCGCCGGTTAGTAGTGCCACGGATACCGGCTGAAGTCCGGCGGGCGCTTCTCCAGGAACGCGTCGCGCCCCTCCACCGCCTCGTCGGTCATGTAGGCCAGGCGGGTGGCCTCGCCGGCGAACAGCTGCTGGCCGACCAGGCCGTCGTCGATCAGGTTGAACGAGTACTTGAGCATCCGCTGCGCGGTCGGTGACTTCGCGTTGATCGCCTTCGCCCAGTCCAGCGCCACCGCTTCCAGCTCGGCGTGCGGCACGACGGCGTTGACCACGCCCATCCGGTGCCCGTCCGCGGCGGAGTACTCGCGGCCGAGGAAGAAGATCTCCCGGGCGAACTTCTGCCCCACCTGCCGGGCGAGGTAGGCCGAGCCGAAGCCGCCGTCGAACGATCCGACGTCGGCGTCGGTCTGCTTGAACCGGGCGTGCTCCGCGCTGGCCAGCGTCAGGTCCGCGACGACGTGCAGCGAGTGCCCACCGCCGGCCGCCCAGCCGTTCACCACCGCGATGACGATCTTCGGCATGAACCGGATGAGCCGCTGGCACTCCAGGATGTGCAGCCGCCCCGCCCGCGCCGGGTCGACGGTCTCGGCGGTGTCGCCGCTGGCATACTGATAGCCGGTGCGCCCACGGATCCGCTGGTCGCCGCCCGAGCAGAACGCCCGGCCACCGTCGCGCGGGGACGGGCCGTTGCCGGTGAGCAGCACGCAGCCGACGTCCGGGGTCCGGCGGGCGTGGTCGAGCGCGGTGTACAGCTCGTCGACGGTTCCGGGGCGGAAGGCGTTGCGCACCTCGGGGCGGTCGAAGGCGATCCGGACGGTACCCGCGGCCGGTCCGGTCCCCTGCGCGCGGTGATAGGTGATGTCGGCGAGGTCGAAGCCCTCGACCGGGCGCCACGCCGCGGGGTCGAACAGCTCGGAGGGTGTCATGGGCCCGGACCCTATGCGGCCGGTCGTGGCGGGCTCGACAGCGCCGCTACCCTGGTGGTGGTCCCTCGAACGGGCGATGGGTGGTCGTGGTGGCGAACAGCGGGATCACTCTCCCGGCCCTACTGGCGCTGGTGGGCCTGGCCGCGTTCGCGGGCTGCGAGTTCCCGCTCATCACGCCGGCCGCCGCGGATCCGCTCAGCTCGCAGCTGATGACGCAGCCGGGCCGCGTCGTCGTCGCCCAGGGCGTTCGGGTGCAGCACGTCGCCGCGGACGAGGGTTTCTGGGTGAACCTCGACGGCGACCGGGTGTGGGTGCAGCTCACCACCCGTGCCGAGTCCCCGTACGTGGTGCGCGACGGCGACGTCGTCAGCTTCCGGGGCACGGTGGTCG
>JBQTJE010000251.1:0-12880 GCA_052387455.1 Pseudonocardia sp. | reverse complement strand
GCCGGCGGCGGGCCGGACACCGGCGCCGGGTCCGGCTCCGGAGCGGGTTCCGCGGTCGCCCCGCCGGCCGTGGCCGCCGAGGTCCACGGCGGCAAGATCGACGACACCGCGTTCGACGCCGGGCACTTCCTCGACTTCGGACCCGAGTCCGACGAGTCGTCCGACGAGGCGGACACGGTCCCGCTCAACCCCGACGAGCGCGGCCTGCTCGAACAGGAGGCCGCGACCCGCGGCGTCGACGGCAGCGCCCTGTCCGACGCAGAGCTGGTCGACTTCGTCTCCGACGCCCAGTCCGTCGGCGCCGAGAGCGGCGCGCTGCCCAGCTCGAGCGCGATCGACGCGGCCGCCCGCGCTCAGCTCGTCGGCGGCGACTTTTACCTGGAGACCGACAGCGGCTCGGTCGACGCCGGCGACGTCACGATCTACGACGAGCAGGGCCGCCCGGTCACCGTCATCGAGGCGGGCGAGGAGGTCGACCCCGCGGCCGTGCAACAGGCCGTGGTCGAGCAGAGCGCCCAGGACCAGAGCAGCGAGATCGCCCGCTGGGAGGCCGACGGCTACACGATCGTCGGCTACACCCGCGACGGCGACGTCATCCTGGAGCACCCCGAGGACGGCCGCGTCGTCGTGCACAAGAGCGGCAACGTCACGATCCCGCGCGAGCCGGCCCCCGCTCCGCCCGCGGAGGAGAAGAAGGGCGACGACCCCGCCGGCGCGGCACCCGCGGAGGACGGCGGCAGCGAGGACGGCGACGACGGCGAGGGTGACGAGGACGACGGCACGGTCGACGGCGGCGGCGACGCCGAGGGCCAGGACGACGCGGGCGACCTCGACGACGGCACGGTCGACGGCGGCGGGGACGTCGAGGGCGAGGAGGAGGCCGGCACGCCGGATCCCGACGCCGTGTCGACCTCGCCCGGGGCCGCCGAGGACTTCTACGGCTCGCCGTTGTTCGGCCGCGGCGCTGACGGCCCGGGCGTCGGCGGGGGGTTGAAGGGCGGAACCGTCCCCGACGACCCCGACGGCGACGGCGCGAGCGCCGGTGCCCGGCAGGGCTTCCAGGACTCGCCGCTGGGCGGCGACCTCGGGCTCGCCGCGAAGGGCACCGACCCGCTGCGCGAGGACGTCGACTTCGGCTCGGGCGGCTCGATCGACGTGCGCGACCTGGACGCCGTCGAGCTGAAGGGGTCGGGCGGCGGCGCGGGCGGTCCCGACGAGGGCGACGACCCGCCGGGCGACCCGTTCGACGGCGCCGACAACCCGGTCCTGGGCGGCCCGGCGTTCGGCGGCGGCGCGCCGCGGGGCATCGAGGTGGCCGACTCGTTCGCCGCGCAGATCGACACCGCGCAGATCGACAACGCGCACCTCAGCGCCCTCGGCTGAGGCACGTGATCACCTCTCGCGGGTGCTCATGGCGCCCCGCACCGCCGTGAGTGCCCGTCAGACGCGATCGCCGGGCAGCGCCACCAGCTCGCCCCGGGCCACCGCGACGACCGCGCCGTGCACCGAGGTCTCGACGGCCGCCGCGGCGCGGACGACCACGCGCACACCCAGCCGGGACGGGCGGCCCAGCTCCACGCCCTGGGTGACCGCGAACTCGGACACTCCGTCGGCCAGCAGCCCGCGGTCGGCGAGGAACACCGCGAGCGCCACGGCCGCCGACCCCGTCGCCGGGTCCTCCGGGACGCCGACCTGAGGCCCGAACACCCGCACGTGGGCGGCCCCGCCGGCGTAGCTCACGAGGACGAGCCCGGTGGCGGCGGCGGTGGCGGCGCGGATCGCGGCGTCGTCCGGGACGGCGGCGGCGACCGCCCCCGCACGCACGGCGAGGAACGCGAACGGGATGCCGGCCGCCGCGATGCCCGCCGGTACGTCCGGGTCGACGTCCGCCGCGCCGAGCCCCGCCGCCGCCGCGAGCACCGCCCCGTCGAGCCCGGGCCCGACCTCGGGCGCGCCCCCCTGCACGCGCGCCCCCGCCGCGTCCACCGTCACCGGCAGCAGCCCGGCGCCGCACTCCTGCACCACGTCACCGCTCGCGAGCACGCCGTCACGGGCCAGCACCCACGCCGCGCCCACGCTGGGGTGCCCGGCGAAGGGCAGCTCCCGGCGCGGCGTGAAGATCCGCAGCCGGTAGTCGGCGCCGGGCCGGGTGGGCGGCAGCGGGAACGCCGTCTCCGACAGGTTGAACTCGGCCGCGACGGCCTGCAACGCCGCCGCCGGGAGCCCGTCCGCACCGTGCACCACCGCGAGCGGGTTGCCGGCGTACGCGCGGTCGGTGAACACGTCGACGACGTCGTAACGCAGCACCCGCCGACCCTATGCGCCCGCAGGTGGCCGTCCCCGCTGCAGCAAAGCCACTTTCACGCCATGCGGTGGCGGCAAAGTGGCTTTGCTGCCATTCGGGCGGGCGGGCGGGCGGGCGGGCACAGGGGCGGGCGGGTGGGCAGAGGGGCGGGTGGGCGGACGGGCGGCTCGGCGGGCGGGCGGGCCATACAGTTCCCCCATGGGCACCGAGCGGGTTTTCGTCGCACGGCTCGTGGGCCTGGCCGTCTTCGGCCCCGACGGCGAGCGCGTGGGCAAGGTGCGCGACCTGGTGGCCGCGCTGCGGGTCGACCCGAGCCCGCCCCGGGTGCTCGGCCTGGTCGTCGAGCTCGCCACCCGGCGGCGGATCTTCGTGCCGATGCTGCGGGTGACCCGGATCGACCCGGCCGCGGTCACCCTGGCCACGGGCTCGGTGAGCCTGCGCGGGTTCGAGAAGCGCCCGAACGAGGCGCTGCTCATCGGGCAGGTGCTCGACGCCCCGGTGCGGCTGCGGTCATCCGGCGAGCAGGCCGCGGTCGTCGACGCCGCGATCGAGCCCACCCGCACCCGCGACTGGGTGGTGTGCCGGCTCGCGGTGCGGGTGCGGCGCGCGCGGCTGGCCCGCAGAGCGCAGGTGCAGGTGGTGAGCTGGACGGCCGTCGATGGGCTCACGCTGTCCGACCGGCAGGGCACGGCCGGCCTGCTGTCGGTCTTCGAGACGATGCGGGCGGCCGACGTCGCCGCGGCGCTCGCGCAGCTGCCCCGAAAGCGTCAGCACGAGGTCGTCGACGCGCTCGACGACGAGCGGCTCGCGGACGTCTTCGAGGAACTGTCCGACTCCGACCAGCGCGCCCTGCTCGGGCACCTGTCCGCCGAGCGTGCGGCCGACGTGCTGGAGGCGATGTCCCCGGACGACGCGGCCGACCTGCTGAGCGAGCTGCCCGACGTCGAGTCCGACCGGCTGCTGGCGCTGATGGAGCCCACCGAGTCTGCGCCGGTGCGCCGCCTGCTGCGCTACGAGGCGCTGACGGCGGGCGGGTTGATGACGCCCGAGCCGATCGTGCTGCGCCCCGACGCGACGGTGGCCGAGGCGCTGGCCCGGGTGCGCAACCCCGACATCCCGCCGGCACTGGCGAGCATGGTGTTCGTCACCCGCCCGCCCACCGGCACCCCGACGGGTCGCTACCTCGGCTGCGCGCACACGCAGCGGTTGCTCCGCGAGGCACCGTCCACGCTGGTCGCGGGGGTGGTGGACGCCGACCTGGCGCGGCTGGGGCCCGACGCCACGCTCGCGGAGATCACCCGCTTCTTCGCCGCCTACAACCTCGTGGCCGCACCCGTGGTCGACGCCGAGGAACACCTGCTCGGCGCCGTGGGCGTCGACGACGTGCTCGACCACATGCTGCCCGCCGACTGGCGCGACCGCCTGCACGATCCCGTCGCCGTCAACGGGACCCGGCCCCCGGAGGTGCCCGATGCCTAGGCCGACAACGCGCTCCCGGCCCGGCCGGCTCGACCAGCCCCTCGTGGGCCGCCGCCGCTTCGAGGTCGACCCGGACGGGTTCGCCCGGCTGTCCGAGCGGATCGCGCGCTTCCTCGGGACGGGCCGGTTCCTGGCGATCCAGACGGTGTTCGTCATCGCGTGGATCACCGTCAACGTCGTCGCGATGGCACGGGCGTGGGACCCGTACCCGTTCATCCTGCTCAACCTGGCGTTCTCCACCCAGGCCGCGTACGCCGCACCGCTGATCCTGCTCGCGCAGAACCGGCAGGACGACCGCGACCGGGTGTCGCTGGACGAGGACCGCGCCCGCGCCGAGCGCACCAAGGCCGACACCGAGTACCTCGCCCGCGAGCTTGCGGCGCTGCGCCTGGCGATCGGGGAGGTCGCGACCCGCGACTACCTGCGCGGCGAGCTCGACAAGCTGGCCGAACGGCTCGACGCCCGGGGCCTACGTAGCATGGAGTGATGTCCACCAGCACCGCCCACGGACCCGGGGCCACGACGATCGAGCAGGCCGTCCGGGCCGCGCTGCGCACCGTCGACGACCCGGAGATCCACAAGCCGATCACGGACCTGGGGATGGTCAAGGGGGTGGCGGTCTCCCCGGACGGGCTCGCGCACGTCGGGGTGTTCCTCACGGTCGCGGGCTGCCCCATGCGCGAGACGATCACGTCGCGGGTCACCGAGGCCGTGTCGCGCGTGCCGGGTGTCACCGGCGTTCAGGTCGAGCTGGACGTGATGAGCGACGAGCAGCGCACGGAGCTGCGCCGCAGCCTGCGCGGCGACTCCGCGGAACCGGTGATCCCGTTCGCCCAGCCGGGCTCGCTCACCCGCGTGTACTGCGTGGCGTCGGGCAAGGGCGGGGTCGGCAAGTCGTCGGTGACCGTGAACCTGGCTGCGGCGATGGCCGCCAAGGGCCTGTCGGTGGGGGTCGTCGACGCCGACATCTACGGCCACTCCGTGCCCCGGATGCTCGGCACCACCGCACGGCCCACCAAGGTCGAGAACATGATCATGCCGCCGCAGGCGCACGGCGTGAAGGTGATCTCGATCGGTATGTTCACCGCGGGCAACGACGCCGTGGTCTGGCGCGGGCCGATGCTGCACCGGGCGCTGCAGCAGTTCCTCGCCGACGTCTTCTGGGGCGACCTGGACGTCCTGCTGATGGACCTGCCGCCGGGCACCGGGGACATCGCGATCTCCACCGCGCAGCTCGTGCCGAACGCCGATCTGCTGGTCGTCACCACGCCTCAGCTCGCGGCCGCCGAGGTGGCCGAGCGGGCCGGTTCGATCGCCGCACAGACCCGCCAGCGGATCGCCGGGGTCGTGGAGAACATGTCGTGGCTGGAGCTGCCCGACGGCACCCGCATGGAGGTCTTCGGCTCCGGCGGCGGCCGCGCGGTGGCCGACTCGCTGACGCGCACGCTCGGCGCCCCGGTGCCGTTGCTCGGGCAGGTGCCGCTGGAGCCCGCGCTGCGCGAGTGCGGCGACTCCGGCACCCCGATCGTGCTGGCCGACCCGGGCTCGGCGTCGGCGCGGGCGCTGGCCGCGATGGCCGACACGCTCACCACCCGCGCCCGCGGCCTCGCCGGGATGTCGCTGAACATCTCCCCCGTCGGCCGCTGACGCCCGCACCCCACACACCACCCTCGCATCACCGAACGAACGGCACTCTCGTCCGATCCTGCTGGACGAGAGTGCCGTTCGTTCGTGGCGTGCGGCGTGGCGGTGGTGGCCGTCAGGCCGAGGAGACGACCTCGGCTTCGTCGAGGGAGACGTCCTTGGTCTCCTTCAGGGCCAGCACGCAGAGCGTGCTGAGCAGGCCCATCGCGGCCAGGTAGATGCCGATGGCGTAGCTGCCGTACGCAGCGGCGAGCGTCGCCGCGAACAGCGGCGGCACCGCCCCGCCCAGGATGCCGGCAAGGTTGTATCCCATGCCCGCACCGGTGTACCGGTAGCGCGTCGCGAAGATCTCCGGCAGGAACGCCCCCGCGGGCCCGTACGCGACACCGACCAGGCCGAGGATCAACATCAGGCCGATGGTGAAGGCCAGCGGCGTGCCGATGTTGAGGATCGGGAAGATCAGCAGCGCCAGGACGATCGCGCCCACGTTGCCGATGAGGATCATCTTGCGGCGCCCGACGCGGTCGGAGTAGATCGCCGACAGGATCGTCGTCAACGCGAACGTCAGCCCGGCGAAGATGCCGGCCGTGAGCACCGCGGTCCGCGACAGGCCGAGCCCGGCGGGCGGCATGGCCGTGCCGTAGCTGGTGAGGTAGGCGACGCCGATGTAGAAGAACGCGAACAGCATCGTCAGCGCGCCACCGGCCAGCAGCACCTCCTTGGGCTGGGCCTTCACGACCTCGAACAGCGGGTTGCGGGCCAGCGAGTTGCTCGCCGCGGCGGCCTTGAAGACCGGCGTCTCCTCGATCTTGAGCCGGACGTAGAGGCCGACGGCGACCAGCACGATGCTGCCGACGAACGGGATCCGCCAGCCGTAGGCGAGGAACGCCTCCGGGGTCATCGTGAGCGTCGTGATGAGGAACGTGGCGCTGGCCAGCGCGAACGCCAGCGACGGGCCGAGCTGGGGGAACAGCGCGTACTTGCCGCGCTGCTTGGCCGGCGCGTACTCCGCGGTGAGCAGCACCGCACCCGCCCATTCCCCGCCGACGGCGAGACCCTGCAGGACCCGCAGCACGATCAGCAGGATCGGCGCCCAGATGCCGATCGAGGCGGCGGTGGGTAGCAGCCCGATCAGGATGGTGGCGATACCCATGAGCAGCAACGTCGCGACGAGGGTGCCCTTGCGGCCGAGCCGGTCGCCGAGGTGCCCGAAGAGGATCGCCCCGAAGGGCCGGGCGATGAACGCGACGCCGAAGGTCGCGAAGGCCGCCACCGTTCCCGCCGCGTCGCCGAGTCCCGGGAAGAACACCTTGCCGAACACGAGCGCGGCGGCCGTGCCGTAGATGAAGAAGTCGTAGAACTCGATGGTCGTTCCGGTGGCGCTCGCTATCGCGATGCGCCGCATCCGGGTCGCCGGCTGTGCGCCGGTATCGGCCATGGTCTGGTCCTTTCCACGGAGGTGTGAAGCGACTGTACGTTCCCGAATGAGACCTTCACCACACCCGAAAGGCGGAGTGCGGCCCCACCACCGCCAGAGCGCCGCCGCCGCGCCAGTGACCCGGCGTATCGGTTCTGCTCCGAAGTGGCCACATCGCCCCCACGGATGATCGGTGGGGCGGAGCGTACGAACGTGTGACGGCCCCTCAACACCTCCATGTGGAGGTAAAACCACCCTGTGAGGTGATCGTTATCAACGATGATCACATAGCGCGACCGCGCGATGACGTAGCGGCCGGCATGATCGCTCAGGTGGCGTCTGGGTCCAGCGGCGGGCGCTCACCCGGCGCGAGCGGGTCGGGTGCGGGACCGGTGGCCGGGTGCCGCGCCACCGTTGCACCGGGCGGCGCGACGAAGCCGTTGGGCTTCTCCGCCGGGCTGGAGAGGTCGTCCCCGTCGAACAGCGTGCGGCGCACCGCGGTGCGCGGGTTGAAGTTGCGCAGCCCGCGCAGCTCGTCGAGCGGCTTGCGCAACTCGTCGAACTCCGGGCCGAGCTCGCCGCGCAGTTGCTCGCGCGCGCCCGAGGCGTACTCCTTGACCTGCCGGATCGTGCGCCCGAGCCAGGACGCCGCCTCCGGCAGCCGCTCCGGGCCGAGGATGAACAGCCCGGCCACGACGAGCACCAGGATCTCGCCCCAGCCGATCGAGTCGAACACGGCGCCAGCCTAGTCCGAGCCGAGGGTGACGGTGAGCGTCAGCGGCCTGCCGTCGCGGATCAGCTCCATCGGCACCTGCTCACCGGGCTCGCGCTCGCGTACGGCCACGACCAGCTCGTCGGAACCGGCGATGGCGCGGTCGCCCACCCTGACGATGACGTCGCCCTCCACGATCCCGGCGGCGGCCGCGGCGCCGCCCTGACGGACGTTCTGCACCTGCGCGCCGTCGGAGGTGCGGTCGGTGACCGAGCGGGCGTTGACGCCCAGCTCCGCGTGGCGCACCACGCCGGTGCGGATCAGTTCCTCGGCGATGCGGCGGGCGTCGTCGATGGGGATCGCGAACCCGAGCCCGATGGAGCCGCCCTCGCCGCGGCCGAGGCTGCGGATCGCGGTGTTGATGCCGACGACCGCGCCGGTGGAGTCGACCAGCGGGCCGCCGGAGTTGCCCGGGTTGATCGCGGCGTCGGTCTGGATGGCGTCGATGACGGCGTTGGTGTCGGTCTCGCCGCCGTCGAGGGGGACGGGGCGGTCCAGGGCGCTGACGATGCCGGTGGTGACCGTGCCGACCAGGCCGAGCGGCGACCCGATCGCGAGCACCGCGTCCCCCACGGCCAGCGCCGAGGACGACCCGATCTGCGCCACCACCGGGTTGGCGACGTCGACCTTCACGACGGCGAGGTCGGTCTTGGGGTCGCGACCGACGATCGTGGCCACCGTTCGCGTGCCGTCGTGGAAGATCACCTCCAGCTCCGAGGCGGGCACCTCGGCGACGGGGGCGACGACATGGTTGTTGGTGAGCACGTAGCCTGCCGGGTCGATCACCACGCCGGAGCCGGTGCCGCCCTCCTCCCCGACACGCAGCTCCAGGGACACGACCGCGGGCACCGTGCGCGCGGCGATGTCGGCCACCGACCCCGGCGGCCGCTCCTTCGCCTCGGTCGCCGCGGCGATGGTGGCGTCCGGTTCGGTGAGCGCGGCGGCGCCCTCCGCGGTGACCCGCCCGACGATGCCACCCAGCGCCCCGACCAGCAGCGCCACGGCGCCGAGCAGGGCCAGCGCACGCGGGTGCACGCGACGGCCGAACAGCAGCTCCCGCACGCTCAGCCGGGCGCCTTCGGGCGCCGCAGCGGTCGCCGGCGACGCCGGGGCGGGCGGTGGCGGGCCCAGCCCGGCGTGGCTGCCCGGGTCGCGCCACGGGTCGGACCCGTTCTTCGCTGCGCCGGTCGAGGTCCACAGGCTCTCGGGGACCGGAGGGTGCACGGCTGCCGAGCCGGGCGGGCGCTGGAGCGGGACCACGGCGTCGACCGGGCGGCCGAACGCGTACGCGAGCGCGGTCGGGGGCGGGGGCACCGCGACCGGGAGGGTGGCCGCACGCGGGGGCGGGTCGTCGAACCCGATCTGCGCGCCGTCGGGCCGGGCGAACACCGCGGCCGCGGACGGGTCGACCGACGGGCGTTCGAGCGGGCGCGGCGCCAGGCGCGGCGGCTCGCCCCCGGCCTCGGGCGCGGCGGGGTCCGCGGCGACCGGCGGGACGTCGACGGAGTCGGTCCCGGGCACGTCCGCGGCGGCTTCGCCGTCGTCAGTCATCGCGGGTCATGGTGCCGCATCGAGGGTGAAGTCCGCCTGAACGCGCCGCTCAGCGGGAGAGCGGGAACACCGCGGGCAGCGCGTCGAGCTGGTGCATCACGGCAGCCGACACCTCGGACACCTCGGCCCCCTCGGCGGTCACGTCGGTCCCCGCGCCGGCCGCCGCGTCCGTCCGGGACACCGGCTCGGGCGCCGGCACCTGCAACCGGGCACCGCCGTGCAGCACCGCACCGCCGAACACCCCGTCCCCGGCGTCGGCGGGCAGCAACGACATCGTGAGCACCAGCGCGCCGAGGGCGAGTCCCGACACCGCCACGCCCGCCCGCAACCCGGCGGTGCCGGCCCGGCCCGGTGGCGGCTCGCGCAGCGGCTGCACGAGCATCCCGTCGGCGGTGACCGCGAGCCCCGCTGGCGGTCCGGGAAGCTCGGTGTCGCACGGGATGGCCCGCAACGCGTGCATCAGCGACGGCGACAGCGCCGGCATGCACGCCGAGCGCAGCGCCGTCCGGGCCTGCCGCTGCGCGCCGACCTCACCCGCGCAGTCGGCGCAGGCCTGGACGTGCGCCGTGGCGCGGCGGTGCGCCGTCGGGTTGAGCTCCTCGTCGACGAACGCGACGACGGCATCGGACGTCAGGTGCGTCTGGCCCCAGTCCGGGGCGACGACCTCGAAACGCCGACGCGGAGCCGTCATCCGCCGATCGCCTCCAGCACTGCATCCTCATGGTGTGCGCTCGCCGCAGCAGCGCGGTGGCGCTCCAGCGCGACCCGCAGCGCCGCGCGACCCCGGTGGATCCGGCTGCGCACGGTGCCGAGCTTCACGCCCAGCGTCGCGCCGATCTCCTCGTAGGACAAGCCCTCGACGTCGCACAGGACCACGGCGGCGCGGAAGTCCGGTGCCAGCTCGTACAGCGCCGCCTGCAACGCCGGGTCGAGGTGGGTGTCGGAGAAGACCTGCTCGGGCTCGGGACCCGCGCCCGGAATGCGGTCGGAGTCGTCGGGCAACGCCTCCATGCGCACGCGGGAGCGGCGGCGCACCATGTCGAGGAACAGGTTCGTGGTGATCCGGTGCAGCCAGCCCTCGAACGTCCCGGGGCGGTAGGACGCCAGCGAGCGGAACACCCGGACGAACGTCTCCTGGGTGAGGTCCTCGGCGTCGTGCTGGTTGCCGGTGAGGCGGTAGGCGAGCCGGTAGACGCGGTCGGCGTGCTCGCGCACGACGTCGTCCCACGTCGGCGGCACCCACTCGGCGCCCTCTCCGGGCAGCGCCGGATCCCCGGGCAGCGCCGGATCCCCGGGCAGCACGGTACCGCTCGGAACCTGCCGGACGTCGGTCATCGGGGCGGTGCACCTCCACTGCGGGGCGGCCCGTCGCGCGGGCCGTCCGTGGGTGTCAACGTCGGGGGTACCCGCCGTGTTCCCTGTCGAGACTCGGGCAGCGCCGTGAACGTCGGGTGAGAACGGACTGAGAAAACCCTGTGAATGCCCGCCGGTGAATGCCCCGCCGGCACATGCCGCCGGGCCTGCGGATTCTCCGCGCGACACGCGACCGCCGCCGCCCGTAGGCCTCCGACCGGCGCAGTAGCCTCGTGCACATGACCAGCTCCGTCGTCGGCCTCGTCTTCAGTGCGGCGGTGCGCGAGTACGTCGAGGGGTACGTGCCCGAGGACGACGTCCTGCAGGCGGCCCGGGCGCTCGCGCAGGAGTCCGGGTGCGCGCCCGTCGGAGCCGGGGCGGGGGCGGGGCTGTGCTTCCTCGCTGCGACGGTCGGGGCCCGCGCGGTCGTCGAGGTCGGCACCGGGGTCGGGGTGAGCGGGCTGTGGCTGCTGCGCGGCATGGCCCCGGACGGCGTGCTCACCTCCATCGACGTCGACCCCGAGCGCCAGCGCAGCGCCCGCGCGGCGTTCACCGCGGCCGGGCACGGTCCGGGGCGGCTGCGTCTGATCAACGGCCTGGGCCTGGAGGTCCTGCCGCGGCTCAACGACGGCGCCTACGATCTCGTGTTCGTCGACGCGCCGGCCGCCGAGTACCCGCGCTACCTCGACGAGGCCGTCCGGTTGCTGCGCCGCGGCGGCGTGGTGGTCCTCGACGGCGCGCTCGCGGGCGGCGTGGCCGACCCGGCGGCGGACGACGCGACCAGCGTCAGCCTGCGGGAGGTGGCCCGCCAGCTGCGCTCCGACGAGCGGCTGGTCGCGCTGCTGCTGCCGCTGGGCGGCGGGCTGCTCGCCGCGGTGAAGGCCGACCGGCCCGCCCCGTCGATCATCCCCGGGTGAGCGCGCCCGATTGATCGAAGACCGGGCTACAACGCGGTGGCGCCCTTGCCGATCACGACGACACCGCCGGCACTGACGGTGTAGCGGGCGCGGTCCATCGCGAGATCCACCCCGATCAGCGCCCCGTCGGGCACGTGCACGTTCTTGTCGAGGATCGCCCCGCGCACCACGGCGCCGCGGCCGATGTGGGTGCCCGGCAGCACGACGGAGTCCGACACCTCCGCCCCCGCCTGCACCATCACGTTCGGGCTCACCACCGACCGGCGCACGATCGCTCCGGAGATGATCGTGCCGGCGCCGACGATGGAGTCCTGCGCGATGCCGCCCTCCACGAACTTCGCCGGCGGCAGCGGGGCGGTGGCCGTGCGGATGGGCCACCGCTGGTTGTAGAGGTTGAACACCGGGTGCACCGACCACAGGTCGTTGTGCGCCTCGTAGTAGGTGTCGACGGTCCCGACGTCGCGCCAGTAGCCCGAGTCGCGGTCGGTGGCCCCGGGAACGACGTTGTCGGCGAAGTCGTACACCGCGGCGTTCCGCTCGCGGACCAGCCGCGGGATGATGTCGCCGCCCATGTCGTGGTCGGAGTCGCCGTCCTCGGCGTCGGCCCGCAGCGCGTCGAGCAGGACCTCGGTCGTGAAGACGTAGTTGCCCATCGACGCGAAGGTGACGTCGGGGTCGTCCGGCACCGACGGCGGGTCGGACGGCTTCTCCAGGAACTCCGTGATGCGCCGCGACGAGTCCGCCCCGATGCAGCCGAACGCCTTCGCCTCCGCCCGGGGCACCCGGATGCCGGCGACCGTGACACCGACGCCGCTCTCGACGTGCTGCACGAGCATCTGCCCGGGATCCATCCGGTAGACGTGGTCGGCCCCGAACACCGCGATGTAGTCGGGCCGCTCGTCGTACACGAGGTTGAGGCTCTGGAAGATCGCGTCGGCGCTGCCGGTGTACCAGCGGCGCCCGAGCCGCTGTTGCGCCGGGACCGTGGTGATGTACTGCCCGAGCACGCTGGACAGCCGCCAGGCGGTGGAGATGTGCCGGTCCAGGCTGTGCGACTTGTACTGCGTGAGCACGCAGATGCGGTGCAGCCCGGCGTTGACCAGGTTCGACAGCACGAAGTCGATGAGGCGGTAGTTGCCGCCGAACGGGACCGCGGGTTTCGCCCGGTCCGCGGTGAGCGGCCACAGGCGTTTGCCCTCACCGCCGGCCAGCACGATACCCAGAACGTTGGACGCCAGACCCCGTGGCGTTGCGGACTGAAGCCGGACGCCGGTCACATCGGCGAACCCTAGTGCGCCCGCGTGGCGCGATCCACCCGCGCGCGGGACTGGACACCCGGCGCACGTGCCCTAGCGTTCGTCGTCGTGCGCATCGGACTGCTCACCCGCGAGTACCCACCCGAGGTCTACGGCGGCGCGGGCGTGCACGTCGGGCACCTCGTG
>JBQTJE010000250.1:0-5381 GCA_052387455.1 Pseudonocardia sp. | reverse complement strand
TCCCGGAACACGCGGGCGGTGTAGGTCTGTGCGGTCGCGGCGGTCATCGCCACCACTCCTTCCCGAGGCAGGGCATCTGCTTCCCGATCTTGTCGACGACGTACGACGAGACATCGCCGTGGCGGGGACCGCTGTCTGGTGGTCTCCGCGGCCGCAGCGCCATACCTCGTGGTTGCCGCCCTCGCGGACGAACGTGGCATCGTGGGCTCGGAGCTTGCGGGCTACGACGCTGTACCTCATCCGCGGTGGCTTGCTCACGAGGATAAGTGTAGCCAGACTACACAGCAAGCGTTAAGCCAGGATATACGGACATGCCACGAGGACTTTGCGGCTGCCGTGTCGGCTGCGCACGGCGTCTTCGGCGTCGCCCGGTGGACGCCCTCGGGCCGGCCGACCGTCCTGCTGGGACCAGATGGGTCGGCGTTCGTCGATGTCTACGGGTCCACAGGCTTCTCAGCGGTCCGGCGTGGCGAGGATCTTGAACAGCATGTTGTTCACGTCGGTCAGGGCCTGCACGTCGATCTGCCGGACGCGTTCGCGCATGCGGGCCTTGCGCAGGGCAGCGACCAAGCCGGGGGCTGCCCAGCCCTCGCCGAGGTCCACGCCGAAGCCGGTGTCGGGCTCCGTGTCGAACACCGGCACGACCACGACCGTCGGCTCACTGGGGATCTCGTTGTAGACGGTGGAGGAAATCACCAACACGCGGATGCCCGCATCGGTCGACCAGATCTCGCCCCGGCGCGGGGACCGACTCACCGCCCGGCCAGCTCCTCAAGGTTACGGTCCGCCCATGCCTCGCTGAACGCGACCGCGTCCGGGTGCGAGGTCATGAACCGCTCATGGGCCGCGCAGCGCCGCCGCATGTCCTCGACGTCGAGCACGCCCTCGATCCAGGAGTTCATCGACTGCTGGTCGGACTCGGCGTAGCGCTTCACCGTCTCGTACGCCGAGTCCGAAAGCCGAAGAGTGATCGTCCGCGCCATCACGACATGCTAGCAACAGTCGACATCACCCTCGCTGTCGGCGTGCCGCAGAGGGTTCGGCTACCGAGACGGGTTCGCTGACCGCTTCCCCAAGGACGTGCGCCGCGCAGGTTGCGGTGGAACCATCCCCTCGCGGACACGTTCGCGGAGATCGCTGACGAGCGCCGGACCGTGGCTGACATGCTGTCGGGTCTGACCCGGGAGCAACAGGCGGCGCGCAGCCAGTGTGACGAGTGGAGCGTCCACGACGTCGCTGCTCACCTGGTCATGCCTCTCGAGGTGGGCATGCCGAAGTTTCTGCTGACCATGCTGGCCTGCCGCGGCGACTTCGACCGCGCGAACGTGCGCCTGACCCGCCAGCAGGCACGACGACCGTTCGACGAGATTGTCGAGGTGCTGCGGCGGAGAGCAGAGTCGCGCTTCACCCCGCCCGGATCTGGTCCTGAAGCGCCCCTCGACCTGCTGGCCCGCAGCGCTGCGCTCGGCGTCTTGACCGGCGACGGCCTGCCGTCCGCGGCCTGTGCGGACGCTACGTGGGTTTCGGGATCGTGATGGCCTGCCTGGTGGCAGCCGGGTCGGCCGGCCTGATCATCTCGAGCAACGTCCCCGGCCTGTACGAGCAGCAGCTCGACCGTTCGGTCACCAACCGGACGATCATCGCTCAGGCGGCCCCCGGTGGCCCGGTGCTGGACGACGCGGCCCTCGGCGCGCTGGCCCGGACCCCGGGCGTGGAGACGGTCGAGGAGACCTACGCCCTCGGCGGCGATCTGACGTTCGGCGACCGAGCGAACCCGGTGATCGTCGCGGTGCTGCCACTGCGGTCGACCTTCAGCCCACCGCTGGTGGCCGGCACCGCCCGACTCGGATCCCGCGACACCCTCGTGCCGGCCACGATCAACGGGCGTCAGATGGCGGAGCTGCTCGGCAAGGAGATCACCCTGCTGCGCAACGTGGCCCTGCGACCCGGACAGACGGTGTCCCGACCGGAGACCCTGCGGGTGGTCGGCCTCATCGAGCCGTACTGGCAGGTGGAGGCGCGCAACCCGGTCTACGTGCCGCCGGCGCTGGCCCGGCAGTGGCTGGGCGAGGCGACCGGTCTCGGACCGGGCTCGACACCGAGTGAGGGGTTCAGCTCGGTGGCCGTGCGGCTGGCACCCGACACCGACCCGGACGTGGGCCTCACCGCCGCGCAGGCACTCGGCTACCAGGCGTCGACGGCCGCGCAGCTCGGCGGGGAGGTCCCGGAGACACTGCAGTCCTTCGTGGCGCTCAGCAACGCGATCCGGTACGCCGGGATCGTGATCGGACTCGTGGTCACCCTCGTCTTCGTCCGGACGATGCTGCTGTCCCGGCTGCCCGAGGTCGGCCTGCTCAAGTCCTTCGGCTACACCACCCCGCACATCCTCGTGCTGCTCGGCGGGGAACTGCTGCTGGTGACCGCGGCCGCCGCGGTCGTCGGACTGTTCGGTGGCGCGGTGGCGACCTACGCGGTCGTCGACGGGCTCGGTGCCGCAAGCCTCCCGCCCGGCTCCGCCCAGGCCGTCGCCGTCCCGCCGGTCGGGCTCGCCCTCGCGGTGATCGCCGCCGCACTCCTCGCCGTCGCGGTGGCGGCGACGGTCCCACTCACCAGGGCGGCGGCCAAGCCCGCCATGGTGGCGCTGAGGTCACGGCAGTGAGCGCCGCCCTGGTCGTCCTGATCGTCGCAGGCCTGGCCGCGGCCGTCGGTGTCGTCGTCCTCGTCGTCTGGTTGGTCGCCCGGTTCGTACAGTGACCGCATGCCCGAGTCCGCGGAGCCCGACTTCCCCTATCACCGGGTCGCAGCCGCCATCCGGGACGCAGTGACCGACGGGCATCTGGAACCGGGGCAACGGATCGAGTCGGAGTGGGCGCTGGCCGAGCGTCACCGGACCAGCAGGCCGACGATCCGGCGGGCGATCGCGCTGCTGAAGGCCGAAGGAATCCTGGTCACCGCGCAGGGTCGCGGGACGTTCGTGAGACCTCCCCCGCCGGTCCAGATCACGCTCACCGCCGCGAACTTCCGCAGGCACCGGGCTACCGGGCAGCCGGGGTTCAACGCCCAGGTCCGGGAGCAGGGCCTGCGGCCGGCGCAGCGACTCGTCGACGTCGCGGAGGCGCCGGCGCCACCGGACGTGGCCCGCCGCCTGGGCCTCGCCGCGGGCGATCCGGTGGTCGTCCGGACGAGGCTCTTCCTGGTCGAGGACCTGCCGGTCGCGCGGTGTGACAGCTACTTCGACGTCCGGATCGCGCGCGGGACGGCGGTCGCCGAGAGACGTCTCGTCCGGGGCGGCGCGACAGCCGTCGTCGAGGATCTGGTGGGACCGGCCCGGCGTAGCCTCGACGAGGTCAGCGCGCGCATGCCGACGGCGGCCGAACGCGCCGACCTCCGCCTCGCCGCGGGATCGCCGATCGTGCGGGTGCTGCGCACGCTCCATGCCGACGAGCGCCCGATCGAGGTCCAGGAGACGATCGCCGCCGCCGAGCGTCACACGTTCCACTACGAGGTCGATCTCGGATGAGCTCCCGGTCGCCGCGCATCGGTGCGGTGCTGTCGCTGAGCGGGCGCTTCGCCCGGTTCGGCCGGCAGGCTGCGGCCGGACTGCGCGCCTGGGCGAGGCTCGCCGCCGAGGGCGACGTGGTCGTCGTCGACGACGGGAGCGACCCTGCACGGGTTCCCGACGCGCTGCGCGACCTGGCCGCACGCTGTGACCTGCTGCTCGGCCCCTATTCGACCCTGCTGGCCCGGCAGGCCGCGGCGTTCGCACGCCACGACGACCGGCTGGTCTGGAACCACGGTGGCTCGGGCGACGACGTCCAGGAGGCTGCGCCGGGGCGTCTGGTTTCGGTGCTGTCGCCGACCAGCAGGTACGCGGACCGGTTCGTGGCCCATCTCGCTGAGCACTGGTCCGCGCTTCCGTTACAGCTGGTCGCCGGGCGCGGCGCCTTCGCTCGGCAGGTGATCGACGGGGCACGGGAGTCGGCGCACCGGCTCGGCGTGCAGATCACGGAAGCAGACGGACCGGAACCGGTGGCCGTCTTCTGCGCCGGCACCTTCGAGCACGACACGGCGGTCGTCGCCGATCTTCTGGCACGGGACCAGCCGCCGCATGTGATCGGGACGGTGGCCGCCGGCGTCCAGGACTTCAGGGATGCGGTGCCGGCTCCGCGCGGCGTCTTCGGCGTCGCCCAGTGGACACCCTCGGGCGGGCCGCCCGTCCTGCTGGGACCAACTGAGCCGGCGTTCGTCGATGCGTACGGGTCCACCCCGGACTATCCGGCGGTACAGGCCGCCGCAACGGCTGCCGTCGCGAGCCATTGCGCCCGCCTGGCCGGCAGCACGGCCGCGGACGATCTCTGGGCAGCGGCCGTGGAGCTGCGGACCCGCACGCTGTTCGGCGAGTTCGGCGTCGATCCGGTGACCGGCGCGCAGCGTGCGCACGTCATGACGCTGGTCAGGTGGACTCGCGGACGGCGCCTGGAGCGGGTCGGTTGACTTGTATTTCCAAGTTGCTACCCTGACGGCGTGTCCTTCGCCACCGGCGTACTCGTGGCCGCACTCCTGACCGTCATCTGCTGGCTCCTTTCGCTCACCGCGCTCGTGCTGCGCAGGACCCGACCACTCGACGGTCCGGTGTACCGACGGCTCCCGGATGGCCGGATCCGGTTCGAGTGGTCGATCCACTCGGCCTACGCCTCGGCCAGGCGAGCGGGTCCGTCGTGGCCGTCTGCCACGCCAGGACGGCCGGTCGAACGAGAGCAGGAACGGCCCGTCGACGGGGAACAGCTCAGTTCCGGGCACGCAGGTTGGCGATGATCAGCTCGGCCATCCGGACCGCCGGGCCGCACTGGTCGGGCAGCCGCCGCCGGTCGCTCTAGGCGTCGATGCCGATGAGCTGGGTGTCGGCGACCGCCAGGACGAGATGGCACTCGTGGAGGTGAGTGTCGTCGCGGATCACCGGGGAGCCGGCGATCTGGCGGATCTCGACGTTGCGGCGGGTCACCCGCAGCCGGTAGGGGTCGGGCAGCTTCGCCGCCTCCGGTTCGGTGGTCAGGAGGTGATGACCGCGCCGGTCCGTCCGCGGACGCCGTACGACCTCAGGGCCACCCGCCGCAGCCGCCTTACTCATCCGGCCGGACCGGGCGCGGCTGCTCACCGGCGATGCGCGTCGGGATCGCTCCCGATCACCGGTTCGCAGTACTCCGGCAGCCCGGCGAACCAGATCGACTCGGCGTCGTCCTGCAACAGCCAGGGCGGCCGGGCGTGGGTACCGTCGCCCGGCTGCCCGCCCGCACCGGCGCCACCGAGCATCGGGACACCGCCGTGGCCGCCCGGTCCGCGCGACGCCGCGGCGGCCGGGGCGGCGGAGGTGCGTGCGCTCG
>JBQTJE010000249.1:0-11417 GCA_052387455.1 Pseudonocardia sp. | reverse complement strand
GCCCGCGCTGCCGCCCGGGTGCGCGACGCCGGCGCGCCCGTGACGGTGCTGCGCACCGTGCACCACGTCGACGACTTCACCACCCGCGCGCTCGTCGACTGCCAGCGCCAGGCGATCGTGGAGCCCGACCGGGTGCTCGTCGTCAGCGAGCAGTGGCGCGGGATCCTGCGCGACGAGTACGGCACGGCTGCCGACGTCGTGCCCAACGGGGTCGACCTCGACCGCTTCCCCGCCGTCGACGGCGCCGCGCGCCGGGCGCTGCGGGCCCGGATCGGCGCGCAGGACCGGTTCCTGTTCCTGTCCGTCGGCGGGGTGGAGCCGCGCAAGGGCAGCGTCCACGCGTTCCGGGCGCTTGCGCGCCTGCAGGATCGTGGGCGCGGCGGGGCCGCGAACCCGCCGATGCTCGCCGTCGTCGGCGGGCACTCGTTCCAGGACTACACCGCCTACCGCGACGCCGCGCTGGCCGAGCTGCCCTCGCTGGGGCTGGAGCTCGGACGGGACGTGGTACTGCTCGGCACCGTCTCCGAGGCCGAGCTGGGCGGCTGGTACGCCGCCGCCGACGCGCTGGCGTTCCCCTCGGTGAAGGAGGGCTGGGGCCTCGTCGTCCTGGAGGCGATGAACGCCGGGCTGCCCGTGGTGGCCAGCGACCTGCCGGTGTTCGCCGAGTACCTCGTCGACGGTGAGAGCGCGCTGCTCCCGCCCGTGGCCGACGAGGCGGCACTGGCCGCCGCGATGACCCGCCTCGTCACCGACCCGAGCCTGCGACAGAAGCTGGCCGAAGGCGGCCGGGAGATCCTGCCGAACTTCACCTGGTCGGCCAGCGCCGCCCGCCACGAGCAGATCTACGCCGCCGCCCGCGCCGAGAACCGCGCCGAGAACCGCACGTAGTGTCCGGGATGCTGTTTTTCGGCGCTCTCAACAGCATCCTGGTCACTAAGTGCGGTCAGTGGGGGTGGGGGTGCGGGGGGTGGGTGGCCAGGGCGTGGGCGCGGGTGGTGGTTTCGTCCGGGAACACCGTGCCGTCGCCGGCCAGGACGTCTTCCAGGGCGCCCAGCCAGCACGCGTAGTACGAGTAGCACTCACCTGGCGGGGGGTCGTCCTCCCACGTCTTGATCCGCGCGATCAGCGCGGCCTGGAACTGCGGCCAGGTGAACGCGCCCGCGTCGTGCAGCGACACGGCCATGCCGAACGCGCGGCTCTCCCAGGGCTGCGCGAACACCAGCTCGCCGTTGTCCCGGGGCGGCGCCGCCGGCCCGTCGACCGCCAGCGCGGCGGTCACGGGGCCTGCACCGTCGCCACGCCCACCATGGCGTCGCGGGTGACCAGCGCGGCCAGTTCCTCCTCGGACAGGTCCTCGGTGCCGGCGGGGCGCTCGGGCAGCACCAGCCAGCGCACCTCCGACGACGAGTCGCGCACCACGATCTCGGTGGACTCCGCCAGCTCCAGCCCCATCTCGCGGAGCACCGCGCGCGGCTCGCGCACCACCCGCGCCCGGTAGGCCGGGTCCTTGTACCACGACGGCGGCAGCCCGAGCACGGGCCACGGGTAGCACGAGCACAGCGTGCAGACGGTGACGTTGTGCACCGACGCACTGTTCTCGACGACCACGATGTGCTCGCCCTGCGGCCCGGCGAAACCCAGTTCCTTGACCGCGGCGGTGCCGTCGGCGAGCAGGCGCGCCTTGTACTCCGGGTCGGTCCACGCCTTCGCGACGACCTTGGCTCCGTTGAGCGGGCCGACGTTGGTCTCGTAGTTGGCGATGAACTTGTCCATCACGCCCGGGTCGACGAGACCGCGCTCGGTGAGCAACTGCTCCAGCGCTTCGGTCCGCAGGGCCGGGGAGATCCGGTCTGCGGTGCCGGCAGGTGACGACGTGGTCATGCCTTCTCCAGGTAGCTCTCGAACAGCTCGATGGTCAGGGCGAAGTCCTCGGCGTCGGGGCCGAAGAGCTCGTGGGAGTCGAAGCGCACGGTGTAGACGTGCTGGGGGTCCTCGCCCTCGAACACCGAGTGCGTGTCGGGCAGCAGGTGCGCGGGCTGGACGGCCTCGACGGTGCCGACCTTTCCGGCGGCGTAGCGGGGCAGCTTGGTGTGCCGCACCGCAGGGACGTCCCGGGCGCGCACGGAGTCGCCCACCGCATGGGCGGGGGAGTCGTCGACCTGGCGCAGCGAGCCCGCGGCCGTGGCGGCGTAGTCGGGCTTGGCCGGCTCGGGGACGGGCAGGTCCTCGACGTCCTCGCCCTGGTTGCGCCGCACGCGGGTGTCGACGGCACCGGGGGCCAGGATCGCGCTCTCGACGAGCATCGCCTCGGCGGCGTTGAGCCAGCGGCCGTAGTAGCCGTCGGCGTGGTAGGCG
Organism: Pseudonocardia sp.; assembly: GCA_052387455.1. Classification (GTDB taxonomy): domain Bacteria; phylum Actinomycetota; class Actinomycetes; order Mycobacteriales; family Pseudonocardiaceae; genus Pseudonocardia. The sequence goes on along the minus strand of JBQTJE010000249.1, from coordinate 9,062 downwards.
CCCTCGTCGAGCTCGCCCAGCGCCCGGCGGAACGCGTCGAGGTTCTGCCCCGACACGCGGCCCATGCTCAGCAGTGTGAGGGCGAAAGCGCGGCCCTCCCACGCCTGGGCGAACACCGGCTCGTCCGGCGTGGGGACCGTGACGGCGCCCCAGCCGGTCGCGCCACCGACATCGGCGATGCTCATGAGCGACCCTTCTCTCATGGAAAATGTTCGTGCACTTTAGTGGACGGAGACCCGGGAGGCGAGATCACGGACGGCGGCGACGAAGCACTCCAGCGGGGCCGTCGCGACCCCGGCGCCCACCTGCCCCGACCCGTCGCTGGCGTGCAGGATCCCGGTGGTGACCTTCGGGGTGATGCCCAGCTCGACGACCAGCCGCGCGTCCACGCCCAGCGGTGTGCCGGTGAAGCCCATCGCGGGCAGGGTGAACCGGCTCGACGTGCCCGCGCAGATCGCCCGGAACCCCTCGGTGGCCGCGGCGGCGTCGGCCATCGACCCGCCGAGGAACGACGCGACCGCGGGTGAGTTGCCTGCCGCGGGCCCGCCGAGCCCGGTGAGCTCCAGCACGGCGCTGTCGCCGATGTCCGGGGCGGCGGTTTCCGGCCCCTGCCCGGCGTTGTAGAGCGCGTCGCCGACGGGCGGGGCGTCGGTGAGGTACCAGTCCGACGTGCCGAGCTTGATGCCGAACGTGGTGCCGTTGCGCGCCATCGTCGTGACGATGCTCGAGCCCGCGACCTGCTCCGCCCACCGTTGCAGCGACTTCGCCGCGGCCATCGCCAGGTTGAGGAAGAACAGGTGGTTGCCGCCGAGGTAGGCCGCGAACGGTTCGCGGACGGCGTCGGGCAGCGCGGCGACGTGCGGCAGCCAGGTGCGGACGAGCAGGTTCGTCGCGGCCTGGGTGCGCATGTGCAGGTCGTCGCCCATGGTGATGCCCTGCGCGGCGATCGCGAGGACGTCCAGCGGCCCGGTGCGGCCCAGGATCGCGGCGACGGCGGGCCCGGCCGTGCTGCTCAGGAACCTCAGGCGGGCGACGGCGGCGTCGGTCTCCCGGCCGAACCAGGCCACCTCGCCGGGGCCCTGGTTGAGCGGGGCGAACGCCCGCAGGCCGCTCTCGCGCTCGTCCACTACCAGCACCGGGGCGCTCGGCCCGATCGCGCTGGCCATCGGCACCACGGTGTCGTGGTGGTTGGCGGCGTCGAGGGTGATCTCGCCCGAGTCGAGGAGGCGGTCGGCCTCGGCGACGTCGGCGGCCCAGCCCTCGGCGATCGTCGCGGCCCGCAGCGAGCGGCGCAGGGGGTCGCAGTGGGCGACATACGGCAGCGGCGGGCCGCAGTGCAGCAGCATCCGCCCCTCGACGCCGGGCACCGCCGTGCCGACCGTGGAGACGCCGGTGAGCTGCGGGATCCCGGCGTCGAGCCGGCGCACCACCTCGGCGTTGGCGGCGTCGATGCCTGCCGCGGCGTCGCCGTGCAGGGTCGTGAGCGCGGCGACGGCGTCGAGGTCGCCGCCCGCGGGGATCCGCCATTCGACGTGCTGCACGGGCCGGTCCTGCGCGCGCACGGCGTCGGCGAACATCGGCAGGCCGACGTTGACGACCGACACCTCGTCCGGGAGCACCAGCGGCCGCATGCCGTCCACAATAGTGGACGCTCCCGCACTATCGAAGACGCAGCACTATCGAAGACGCAGCACTATCGAGAACGCAGCACGCCGTCCAGCCAGCCGATGAGGTCGGCGACGATCTCGTCGCGGTTGGTCTCGTTGAACACCTCGTGCCGGGCGCCGTCGTACACCCGGGCCGTGACCGCGACGCCGGCGTCCCGGTAGCGCGCCACGAGCGGGTCGAGCCAGGCGCGGCCGGCGTGCACGGGGTCGTCGCCGCCCGACACGACGTAGAGCGGGAAACCGTCCCGCAGCGCGCCGACGGCGCCGGGATCCGCCAGTCGTGGCGCCGCGGCGAGCATGCCCGCAACGCCCGCGGCGTCGAGCCCGAAGCCGCACAGCGGCTCGGCGACGTAGTCGTCGACCTCCGCGGGGTCGCGGCTGAGCCAGTCGTAGTCGGTGCGCGCGGGCTGGAACGGCGCGTTGAACGCGGTGAGGTCGAGCTCGGCGCTCGGGTCGACGACGGCGGCGATCATCTCCAGTGCCCCGGAACCGGACAGGACGGCCGCGGCGACCTCGTCGGAGTGATCGAGCAGGAACTGCTGCACCACCCACGACCCCATGCTGTGGCCCAGGGCCACGATCGGCAGGTCCGGCCGCTCACCCGCGGTGCTCCGGACGACGAGCGCGAAGTCCGCGACGATCCCGTCCCAGCCCGCCGCACCCAGGGAGCCGAGCGGGGCCCCCGCGACCCCCGCGGTGCGGCCGTGGCCCCGGTGGTCGACCGCCAGCACGTCGACTCCCACGGCGTTCAGCGCCCGGGCCAGGCGCTCGTAGCGCAGCGAGTGCTCCCCCATCCCGTGGGCGAGCACGACGGCGGCGCGCGCCGCGCCGTCGGTGCTCCAGCGCTGCCCGATGAGGCGGGTGCCGTCCGACGTGCCGACCAGAAGCGAGGAGCGGGCCATCGGGGCAGCGTAGGGCCCCGGTCGCCGGTCCGGGCCGGTGGCCGGGCCGCGGCGGCGTACGACATGGGGATGCCCGGGCATGACGGCGGCCCACTACGGGTACGACGGATCGTGACCAACTCCGCACCGCTCACCGCCGTGGCCCTCAACTGCACCCTCAGCCCGTCGCCCGCCGGGTCCAGCACCGAGCTCATGGCCCGCCAGGTGCTCGACGCGCTGGCCGAGCACGGCGTCACCGGAGAGATCGTCCGCGTGGTCGACCACGACGTGCGCCCCGGCGTGCAGGCCGACATGGGCGAGGGCGACCAGTGGCCCGCGATCCGGGCGAAGGTGCTCGGCGCCGACATCCTCGTGCTCGCCACGCCGACCTGGATGGGCCAGCAGTCGAGCGTCTGCCAGCGGGTGCTGGAGCGGCTGGACGCCGAGCTCTCCGAGTCCGACGACGAGGGCAGGCCGTTGACGTTCGGCAAGGTGGCGGTGAGCGCGGTCGTCGGCAACGAGGACGGGGCCCACCACATCACCGCCGTGCTGTTCCAGTGCCTCAACGACGTGGGGTTCAGCGTGCCGGCCAACGGCGGCGTCTACTGGCACGGCGAGGCGATGCACGGCACCGACTACAAGGACCTCGACAAGACCCCCGACGCGGTTGCCACGGTCCTGCGCACGATGTCGGCCAACGCCGCGCACCTGGCGACGCTGCTGAAGGGCGCGCAGTACCCGGCCACCTGACGGTCGCGCCGCACCCCTCACCCCGGGCACCTCACCCGGGTGAGAGGGGCGAACGGTGCGTGCCCGGCGCGGGCCCGGCGACACGGTGGACGGGAACCGAGGAGGTCCGATGCCCGCCACCGCGTACGCCGCCACCACCCCCGCGACCGCCGCGGGAACCGCCGACGCCGCCCTCGTGGCGGCGCTGCGCGCCCGCGACGAGGACGCCTACCTGACGCTGGTCCGCCGGTACACCCCGCTGATGCTGCGGGTGGCACGTGGCCACGTGCGCGGGCAGGCGGCCGCCGAGGACGTCGTGCAGGACACCTGGCTCGCGGTCCTCGGCCACGTCGACGGGTTCGAGGCCCGCTCGTCGTTCAAGACCTGGCTCATGCGGATCCTGGTGAACACCGCGCGCACCCGCCGGGCTCGGGAGAACCGGAGCGTGTGCCTCGGCGCGCTCGCCGCCGAGATCGACGGGTGGGCCGCCGCGCCCCGCGGCGTGCCCGCCCCGCTGGACCCCGAGCGGCACGTGCTGGCCGGGGAGAGCCGGCGGCTGGTCGACCGGGCGCTGGCGACGCTGCCGCCCCGCCAGCGCACGGTCGTCGAGCTGCGCGACGTCGCGGGCTGGACGTCGGAGGAGGTCTGTCACGCGCTCGGGATCTCGGCGGGCAACCAGCGGCTGCTGCTGCACCGCGGCCGGTCCCGCCTGCGCGAGCTGCTCGCCGCGCACCTGCCCGACCTGGACCTGCCGCGGCGACGCCCCGACCCGGCGTGCGCCCCACCCGGGCGGCGGTCACAGCAGGCCGAGGTCCTGGGCGCGCCGCACCGCCGCCGCCCGCGACGACACCCCGAGCTTGCGGAACAGCGACCGGTTGTGCGTCTTGACGGTGTTCAGCGACAGGTGCAGCACGGCGCCGATCTCGCGCTGTGAGAGCGTGCCGGCCAGCAGAGGGAGCAGGTCGCGTTCCCGTTCGCTGAGCGCGACCGCACCGTCGGGCACCGCCACGGGGCGCCCGCCGCGGGGCGCCAGCGCCCGCTGCACCGCCGCGAGCTGTGCGGGCAGCCGTCCGGGATCGGGGCAGTCGCGGATCAGGGCGCGGGCGCGGTCCAGCGGCTCCCGGCCGTCGCGGCCGACCGCCGCCGACGTCCGCGCCGCCACGGCCAGGGCTCGGGCCAGCTCGAGGCGCCCGGCGCCCCGGTGTGCCAGCTCGACCGCGCGGTGAGCCGCGCGCGCGGCCTGCTCCGGGTGCCCGGAGGCGGCCCGCAGCGCGGCGTCGGCGAGGTGGGCGAGCGTCGCGACGAAGTGCTCGGCGACGGCGTCGTCGGCGAGCTGCTCGAGCGCGAGGGGCACCAGCCGGGCGGCGTCGTCGAGACCGGCGGAGTCCACGCTGACCAGCGCCAGGTAGCCGAGCCCGTATGCGGCGCCGAGGGCGTTGTCGCCCCGGCGGGCCAGCCGGACCGCCTCGCGCAGCGGCCGCCGGGCCGCCACGAGATCGTCGTTCCAGAAGGCGGTGATCCCGAGCATGAGGTGCGCGACCGTCGCCGCGAACGCCGACCGGCCGTCGTCCAGCTCCAGGACGCGCGTGGCCGCGGCGCGGGCGGCGGCCAGGTCGCCGATCTTGAAACGGTGCACGCTGCGCAGCACGGCGAGATCGCGCAGCTCGTCGCCGGCCGTGCCGTCGTGAACCGTGCGCTCGTGAGCTGCGACGTCGCCGGCCGCGATCCAGCGGTCCACGTCGTCGATGTGCCCGGTGTCCAGCAGCAGCCAGGCGCGGGCCGCGCACAGCCGGGCGTCGCCGGTGACCAGCGACGGCGGCAGCAGGTCGAGCCAGCCGGCGACGGTCGCGAGCCGACCTGCGTTGAACCAGGCGTTCCAGTGCAGCGCGACGAGCTCCGCGGCGCCGGCCGGGTCGCCTGCGGACACGAAGTGCGCCACCGCCTCGCCGATCGAACCCTCGCCGATCGAACCCTGACCGGCCCACCAGCGGGCCGCCCGGCCGTGCAGCTCGGGGACGGCGGCCGGGTCGGCGAGGTCCAGCTCGTGGCGCAGCAGCTCCCCGAAGAGCCGGTGGTATCGGTACCACTCGCCGTTCGCGTCGAGCCGGACGACGAACACCCCGCCCCGCTCCACCCGGCGCAGGATCGCCGCGGCGTCCACCCGCCCGGTGACCGCCTCGCACAGGGGCGCCGACATCCGCGAGAGAACCGAGCTGTGCAGCAGGAAGTCGGCCAGCTCCGCGGGCAGCTCGGCGAGGACCTCGCTGCACAGGTAGTCGAGCACGTAGCGGTCGGTGCCGGTGAACTCGTCGACGAACGCGGCGAGGGCGCCGTCGCCGGAGCCCACCCGGTCGGCCAGCGACGCCGCGGCGAGCGCGAGCCCGACCGGCCAGCCCTCGGTCCGTCGGGCCAACCGGGTCACCTCGGGTGTCGTGAGGTCCAGGCCGTGATGGCCCACGAGCAAGCGCTCGACCTCGTGGTCGGTGAACGCCAGGTCGTCGGTGCGCAGCTCCCGGAGCTCGCCGGCCGCACGCAGCTTGCCCAGCGGGAGCGGGGGGTCGCCGCGGGTCGCGACGACGAGGTGGAGCTGCGCCGGCAGCCGCTCGACCAGGACGGACACGGTCTCGTGCACCGTCGGGTCGGTGATCACGTGGAAGTCGTCGAGCACCAGCACCAGCGGCTCGGCCACCGCGGCGAGGTCGTCGACGAGAGCGGGCACCGCGAACGCCCGCAGCGCCCGGCCACCGGTCCGCAGCACCGCGCGCGTGCGCGTGCCGATCCCCGGTTCCACGGTCCGCAGCGCGGCCACCACGTAGGACCAGAACAGCACCGGGTCGTTGTCAGCGGTGTCCAGCCCCAGCCAGGCGACCCGGGCACCGCCGTCCGGTGCCCTGTACCACTGCGCGAGCAGCGAGGTCTTGCCCCAGCCCGCCGGAGCGTCGAGCAGGGTCAGCCGCCGGGCGGTGGGCCGGAGGCGGCGCACCAGGCGGGGCCTGGCGAGGACACCGCCGGCCCGCGGCGGGTGCAGCTTCGTCGCCAGCAGCACCGGCCCCTCGTCCACGTCCGGACAGCCTGCCGCACGCAGCGCCGGCAGACGAGTGCGTTCGGCGCAACGGCTACGACGCGCGCTCGGACTGCGCGATCGCCCACGCGGCGTTGACCAGGCCGATGTGGCTGAACGCCTGCGGGAAGTTGCCCAGCAGCTCGCCGCTCGCCGGGTCGACCTCCTCGGCGAGCAGGCCCACGTCGTTGACGAAGGCGACGGCCCGCTCGAACACCTCCCGCGCCCGGCTCACCCGGCCCGCCGCGGCCAGCGCCTGTGCCAGCCAGAACGTGCAGAGCAGGAACGTGCCCTCCTCGCCGGCCAGGCCGTCGGCGTTGTCGCCGGCCGCGGTGCGGTAGCGGTAGACGAGCCCGCGGCTGTCGGTGAGCCGCTCCGCGGTCGCGTCGATCGTCGCGAGCACCCGCGGATCGTCGGCGGGCAGCAGGCCGACCAGGCCGATCATGAGGTTGGAGGCGTCCAGGTCGGTCGAGCCGAACGACTGGGTGAACGCCTTCGCCTCGTCGCTCCAGCCCTCGCGCAGGATCGTCGTGCGGATCTCGTCGGCCGCGGCCCGCCACCCGGCGACGCGGCCGGTGGCGCGCAGGATGCCCGCCATCGCGATCGCGCGGTCCAGCGCCACCCAGCACATGAGCTTGGAGTACAGGAAGTGCCGCGGCTCGCCGCGCACCTCCCAGATGCCCTGGTCGGTCTCGGTCCAGCGGCGCGCCGCGGTGTCCGCGCAGGCGACGAGGAACTCCCGCCACGCCGTCGCACCCGGGTGGTCGGGGTTGAGCTGCTCGACGAGGCGGTGCGCCGAGCCGAGCAGCTCGCCGTAGACGTCGATCTGGCGCTGGTTCCACGCGCCGTTGCCGACCCGCACCGGGCGGCTGTCGCGCCAGCCCGACAGGTGCGGCAGTTCGCGCTCGCTGAGGTCGTGCTCGCCACCGATGCCGAACATGATCTGCAGGTCGGCCCCGCTGCGCGCCTGCCCTGCCGAGCTGGCGGCGAGGTAGTCGAAGAACTGGTGCGCCTCGTCCGGGCAGGCCGCGACCCAGAGTGCCTCCAGGGTGAAGCTGGCGTCGCGCACCCACGAGTACCGGTAGTCCCAGTTGCGCTCGCCGCCGACCTCCTCGGGCAGCGACGTCGTCGCGGCGGCGACCACCGCGCCCGTCGGCTGGTAGGACAACCCCTGCAGGACCCGACCGGAGTGGTGCACGAGCTCGCGCCACGGTCCGTCGTAGCCCTGGTGGCGCCGGGACCAGCCGCGCCAGGCGTCGATGGTGTCGCGCAGCGCGGCGTCCAGCTCGGCGGGCGGCAGCGCAGCGGGGTACGGCTCGGACGTCGTGCGGTGCTGCAACCCCAGCACGATCCGGTCGCCGGCCTCGAGCACGATCTGCCCGGTCGCGGCGCCCCCGGCGATCCGCAGCGGCGCGGGGCAGGACAGCAGCAGGACGTCCGCGCCGCCGCGCGCGACCACCCCGCCCGGCACCGCCGACACCAGCGGTTCCACCAGTCCGTACTCCGGCCGCGCGACGAGCTCGACGTCCACCTCCACCCGCCCGGCGGGGCACTCCAGGGCACGCACCAGCAGGCGTGGGGCTGCGGCGCCCAGGGCGTGCGGGTCGGCGGACGGTCCGGTGGCGAGCGCGTCGGTGAGCACGAGCGTGCCCTCCGCGGTGGTGAACGTCGTCTCGCAGGCGAGCGTGTCGTCGACGTATCGACGGGTGCCGGACGCGGCCGGATCCGCCGGCCGGATCGTGAAGTGCCCGGCGCGGGGGTCGAGCAGCCGTGCGAACATGGCCGGCGCGTCGAAGCGGGGCAGGCACAGCCAGTCCACCGAGCCGGCGCGGCTCACCAGCGCGGCGGTGTGCCGGTCGGACAGCAGGGCGTACTCGGCGATGGGCGTGGCGCTCATGGCCGTGCGGACCCGCGGGCCCCGGCAGGCGTTACGCGGTCCTGCGGTCCTGGTCGCCGCCAGCCGCCGACGGGCTGGGGCGGCGGGCGACGTGACCGGCGCCGCCGTGTTCACCACCTCGCGGTGCACCACGCCCGGATCGCCGCGGCCGACGTGCTCGGCGAGGGGCCCGAGCCGGCCGACCACCGGGCGCTGCCGCGGATGATCCGCCACCGCGGTCAGGCGGCCCGCAGCGCGCTCAGCACCGCCACCGCGACGACCACGACGACGACCCCGGCCACCTGCACGCGGCGCAGCCGCTCGCCGAACAGCGCGCGGGCGGCGACCGCGGCGATCGCCGCGAACAGCGAGGCGAGCACCGCGGTCACGGCGATCCCGTGCCGGGCACCCAGGCCGAACAGCGCGAACCCGGCGACCTCGCCGAGGCCGGCGGCCAGCACCAGCGGCAGCGCCTGGCGGGTCATCCGCAGCCGCGCCCGCAGGAGCAGCGGCAGCGTCACGACCAGCACACCGAGCACCCGCGACGGCAGCAGCGCCCACACCACCGGCAGCGCCGCGCTGACCCGCCCGATCGCGTACAGGCTGGCGCCGATGGCCAGCGCCGCGCCCACCGCGTAGGCCGCGCCGCGCCCCGGACGGCGGGCGCCCCGCGCGCCCGGCTCGCCGCCCCGCCCGCCGGGCTCGCCGCTCCGCGAGTCGGGCGATCCGGCAGGGCGAGTCGGGCGATCCGGCAGGGCCGGCGCGGGGCGGGCCCCGCCCGCGCCCCCCCCGCGCGCGGCCCCCCCCCCCCCCGCCCCCGCCGGGCGCGGCGCGCCCCCCCCCGCCGC